>JBHLOG010000008.1:0-57616 GCA_048940765.1 Promethearchaeota archaeon
CCGGGGGCAAATCATTGGTATTTATCCAAGCTGAAACTGTAAAGGAACCTGGAATGGTAAGCGAGGAGGAATCATTAACCTCTAAATAATCATCGCCCCCGTCAAAATCTAAACTACCGTCAATCTGTCCTAGCACTTGGTCACCGCTTGTCATACTTCCGTAATCTGTGCCATCATTATTATTGGGAGTTGAATCCTTAAATGCTGGACTGGAATCCGTAGGGTCTTCGCTTAAATGCCACACACCCTGATAATTAGTGTTCCATACTCCTTCAGGATTTTCTCTAGGGCTCATTGTTTCATTTCCATAATATAGAGATAATTTAGTATCTAAAGACGTAAAAAGTGATGGTACTCGAACCCATGTGACTAATTTTGCATGTGTTGAATTATAATCCTGTTTAAATAATTCTATTTCATGATCTAGCCAACCTGTATTGTCAGCAAAAGCTATATCATTCCCAGTTGATTGAACATCATCATGTAAGTCTGAATCCAAAAGTGAAATTAACACTGGAAAATTTTCATGGCTCCCAGTTCCAGAAACCTTGGAATGGTCAATAATTATTACCTTATAATATTTGAAGTAGTGTCTATTAGGAAGATTGCTTGAAGATGTTTGAATTAATGAATTTTGATCATCTATTAGTTTTTCATCATTTTTTACGTTTAAATTGATGTTTGGAAGGAGAATAATTGAAAGAATGTTAAAAATGAGAATAAAGAAAATGATAGAACAATATTTTCTTCTTTTAATATATCTTTTTCTTATCAACGTCCTTTCATCTCGGTTACTTCGAATTAATCGAAATAAAATTAAAGATCTTTTGACAAATAAGTATTATATATTCTTATCTTTAAAAATAAAGAGAAAATGCTTATTTAAATTTATTTTTAATTATGGGTATATTAGAAGAAAAAGTTTTGAAAATTTTTCTCCGGCATCTCCAATTTCGATAAATACTTGAGCAGAGTGGTAGATAAAATGCTTTAAGTAACTAAATTTTATTTAATTTTGAACTTTTTCAAAATATTCCTTATATATATATTTCATGGTAGGCTTCATACTAATTTACTATGAGGAAAATTTTTCTCTATTAGACTTGGAAATTTTTTTCTTTAAAGCTTTCTAAACAATAAGCTTTTTTGTTTTTATATTTTTCAATATGTGCAGTTTCTCCATCTCTTCCTGATTGTAAAAATACTTCAGAAATTCTTTCACACTTTCCATATATTTGAGCGGCAGTCTCAAACTGTTCATTATTCAATAAAGAATCTGCTTTTTCCTCCAAAATGTCTCGATAATTTTCTAAATAAATCTGTTTAGACTTATTTATTTGAAAGAATTGAATTAATTCTGACTGATAAAAACTTGCAGTGTCTAGATCTCTTAATCGTTTTGAGATATCAATTATTTCATAGTATAATTCAAAAATTTTCACGGAATCCCCTCCAATTTTCTCATTTTCCAAAAGGCCAAATCGTTTTTCACGCTCCTGAATTAAACCTTCAATTCCCTCAATTAAATCAGAAAACAATACTGTATCTTCGTGTCTACCCTGCTTTAAAAGAAGGTCTTTTGCATGTTGAAATTGCCTGATTGCCTCTAAATAAGCCCCTTCTGAGAATAATTCCTCTCCCAAAGTTTTAATCTCATCAACAATTGTTCCTATATTGCTCTCATTAGGTAAATCTTCACTGGAATATTGATCTCTTTCTTTCTGAATTAATACATTTTGAAGTTTAATCTCATCCGAAGTTAATTTAGGAGGTGATAATTTATCAAGGTGTCCTAAAATTATTTTCAAAAGCACTTTTTTCTTGGGTAGATCCATTTTCTTATACGATTTTCTCCTTACGACTGTTATAGCACTAATAGATCCAACTGCGCTTATTACAATTATTGCAATAATGATATAAATCATAAGGTTATTGTTATTCGGATTTAAATTAAACGTGAAACTGCCCTTTGTATAATCGCTTTGATGTCCTGCTCCATCTATTTGAGCTAAAAAGTACCAATATTGGCCTGGAGGAAGATTTTCAGTCAATTCATAATAACTACTCTCTTGTCCAGTATTTGTTATATTAACTTTGTAGACATATCCAGGGGTGATAGACAGATCAGTTTCATTATCAATTATTAATATGTAATATGCAATACCTGAAGGATCAGATCCATTTAACCAATCAAACACTACATTACCACTAATATAACCGCTTGGAGGGTTAGTTAAAGTAGGTGGTGGAGGATTCAATGTGTCTTGAACTGTAATTGTATTAATAATTGTATTCCAATTATCATAATTATCTCGCATATGAATTTTATATTGATAGACAATCCAATTATTTGGTTCCCATGAATATTGCCACGTATTACCTCCGTTATTAGTCATTGAATGATTCAAGCCTTCAATTTCAATTTTCACTTCAAAAATATCCGAAAGATCAGAAACATCTATTTTAATAACTTCAATTTCACCTAACTCTAATGGATCTGAACTTTCAATAAAATTTGAATAAGTTGGGGGTGTTCTATCAAGTACTTCTATAGTGCCTACTGTAGAATTCCAATTATTCATATTATCCTGCATGTAAATTATATAAGTATAATTATCTACCATGCTAGGAGTCCACGCATCATATTGCCATGTATCTCCACCAATATTGGTCATAGACTGGTTAGCACCTTCAAACTCGATCTTCACCTGATTAATCCCAAAATAATCGGATACATTTATCTTGATAACTTCTGTTTGACCCAATTCTAAAGGATCTGCATTTTCTATTAAATTTGAATAGGTGGGAGGCGTTATATCAGCATTATATTGAGAGCTGAGGGAATAAAAAGTATTAGGATTCTTTTGATTATTATATTCCGTTTCAAACCAACCAGATGAACGAACATTTGAAGTAATTCTAAATTCTTCAATTATCACATTACTAGGATCAGAAAAATCTAGGTCAGTACCGATAAAAAAGCCTGACCAAGGAGAAGCAGTTCCAAAACCATCGATATCGGTTTCATTTCCATTTAATGCTCCATTAAGATATTGTATATGACGTCCAACTGATCCACCTTCCCATGTCATAACAAAATGATAAAATTGATTAAGATCCCACTCATAAAAGTCACCTTCAACTACACTTTCATCTCCATCACTATTTTTAATCCTAGTTCTAAGCATGTTATCATCACCAGTTTGCTTAAAACATATATCTTCAGGATAGTATCCTGATATAGCTGTAAAATATCGCTGAAAAGCATCAAGCTGTTGAGGCTTAAACCACATTTCAAGAGAGAGGCAGTTTGTCGGATTTGAAAAGCCTGAACTTATATTAAGATACTCATCGGATTGACCATTGAACTTTATAGCTTTATTAATAATCCCATTAACAGAATCTCCAGATGTAAATCCTGGACCCGAATTTAGGTCATAATTATTAGCCGTGCTATCCAGAACAGAAGAAACGCTTGGATCTTGATTCATATGGTAAACCGCATAATAATTACTATCCCATACACCTTCAGGATTTTGTTGTGATCCCATAGTCGAATTTCCATAGTACATGTAAATTTTAGTATCAGAAGAAGTAGAAAGATATGGGATTCTGATCCATGCAATTAAACGAGCATGAGTTGTATTGAAATCTTGCTTGAATAGTTCGAACTCATGATCTAACCAATTTGTTCCATTATAAAAGGCAATATCGTTCCCATTGGATTGAACTTCTATATGTAAATCACTATCGTATATTGAAAGGAGAAATGGAAAATTAATCAAATCAGTTGACCCCATAACTTTTGAAGAATCGATTATTATTTCTTTACAATAGGTAAAATAATTTTTTTTTAGAGAACCACTTGATGTGTAAGGTAGTAAATGTTCTTCATAATTAAATTTACTAATTTCACTATTACAGCCGTTATTAATATTACTTTCTATAAAAGAATTAATTGAAAGTATAGCAAAAATAAAAAGGATTGATAGGAATTGAAATTTAACTTTGGACTTTCTCAACCTAAAACCCCAGTGTGATTTTAAAGTATATTCTTATATATTAAAGACTGTTTACAAAAATGTTATATGAAAAAAATAGCGCGCTAAATATATAAATTAATGCATTAATTATACGAAAGATGATCTGCTTTAGCTAATTCTTAACTAATTTAAATAAAAAAAAATAGTATAATTATGGCAGAGGTAATGCAAGAAATGGGAAATTGTGAAGAATGTGGAGCGAAGATTAATCTTATTGAAGCATGGAGAGTGGATGAGAAATTTTATTGTCAGGATTGCTTTGAAAAATTAAATCTCTAACTTTACTGCCTTAAATCGTAATATTTTTTTATATCTCCTTTATTTTATGAACTTACCAAAAGATCAATCAATTTTGAATTAAAATGATAGCAAAAGGTATATTGTTAAATATTTTTTTATAAAAAGTGATTTATTAAAAATTACTCTGGTATAATAATAGAGAGTTCTTCTTTAATCCAGTCTAAAACTATTTCAGTTTTAACCTCTTCAACCCCTGGAAGATTACGTAATTTTTAAATAAGTTCCATCGAATCTGAATGATTTGCATTCCATTTTAATCAATAAATCCAATTTAATTTTTATAATGTAAAAATATTAACACTTTCTTCAAAGATTCTTTCAAAAATTTCAAAAAATTTTGTTCTGATTTAATTCAAAATTAAAATGAGAAGGTCTTTTACTTTAGTTTTTGTATTTCATTTTACCTAATTTTATCTAATATTCAATTATCTACTCATAAAAAGAAAGAAAAGTAGGAAATAATTAAGAATCAAGCTTGTATAATCCGTTTTTTCAAAAATTATGAATAAAAATTAAAATATTGACTATGATCCGTTAACTTTTTCTGAAGTGTTTAGTTACTAAACATAGAATGATAAATAATCAGAATCTTGTAGGCAAAATTTTGGAGACTATTAGTGAATTAGCATTTTTAGAGAGAAGAAGAAAAATCACATATAAAGGTATCAAACTGTTTCCTTCAGAAATTCATTTATTATTATTTGTTTATCATATTCAGGATAAAAACATAACACAGATTGCTGATCATCTCGGCTTGACTAAAGGAGCAATTTCTCAAACTCTGTCTCGCCTTCAAAAGAAAGGGATAATAATAAAAGAGACTGAACCATTTCAAAAGAACCAATTACATATCCAATTTACAAATAAAGGTAAAATATTGATGGATCATGTGAATGAATTTAGAGGATTTCTTGAAACTGAATTTTTAAGCTATTTAAAAACGAAAACAAGTGGAGAAAAACAATTGATTTCAAATTTTCTTGATACCTTGGTTTCAATAATGTATAAAAAAATCTAGTAGGTTCTATACGATATTGACCAATTAGTATAAAAAGGTTTATATGTAATCAAAATCTTATTCTTCTTAGTGTTTAGATACTAAACACAGAATAATTTATATTAAAAACCTAAGAGGTAATAAATTTGGATACTACAAGATCAGAAAGAATAGTACAAAACTTTTTACAACGAGAACCAAAGTATAAAAGAGAAATACGGGAATCTACCGGAACATTTGAAACAACTCCAGATAAAATTTTCCCTCTTTTATGTCCTGCTCGTGAAGCTGATTGGATTCCAGGATGGGATGCGGATTTAATTTATACTAATTCTGGATATGCCGAAGACAAGTGCGTATTTCGCACAAAAAAATCGAGTTCTGCTGGTGAAGGTTTATGGATGTTTACTGGATTCAAGTTAAATGAGTATATAGAGTTTGTAAAGTTCCAACAGGATGTATTAATACATTGTAAAATAAGTTTATCTCAAAACAATGATGAGAAAACGATAGTAACTTGGAAAACTATTTCAACCTCATTATCTGAAAAAGGAAATAAAGAAATTGAAAGAATGGTTGATAATGAACAACATAATCCTGTATTCCATGTGATAAATTACTACTTGAAAAATGGAAAGATGATTTCAAAGCACTCTCTTATAAAGAATAAGCTGCATGCTCAGCATTAAAGGTTCTAATTTCTTAAAAAATATTTTTTTTATTTATCTTTTTTAATCAGGAATTATAACAGAGGGATCTTCTTTTATTTTATCTAAAACGATTTGAGTTTTAACCTCTTCTACTCCAGGAAGGTTGCGGAGTTTTTCAATAAGACCCATAGAATCTTGATGATTCATACATTTTGCCATTATAAATAAAGGATATTCACCAGTAATTATATAAGCATATTTTATCTTATCCATAAGCTCTATTTTTCTCTTAAGATCATCCAGGGGGAATGATGAATTTACTCTGAGAGAAGCCATTACCATTTCACGATACCCTAAATAACGACAATCTATGAGAGTTACGTATTGTTTTATTACTTTTTTTTCTTTCAAACGGTTAATACGCATTCTTATAGATGTTGGAGTTAATTGTATCTCTCTTTCAATATCGCGAAGTGAAGCCTTGGCATTATTTTGGAGAATACTAAGTATCTGCTTGTCTATATCATCCAATTCTATTGCTTCTGTCATAATTTAATTCAAATTTTTAAGTTAAGAAAATAATAATTTAAACTTCCTTACTTATTAATATGATAAAATTAATATAAACTTTTGGTTCGTGATATCTTTTTATAAACATATATATTTGTTTGTGCTTTTTTTTGCGAATATTTTTATAATATGTATGGTAACTTTAAATATAAGTTTACATTTGTAATATTTAGAATAAAATCAATTATGAAATGTAAATAAAAAGTCATAAAAAAGTTTAAAAAACAAAATAAAAGAGTGAAAAAAATGGCTGAAAAAACTTTTGATTTTACTGGCTTGAAATGTCCTATGCCGGTTTTAAAGACTAAAAAAGAATTAAGAAATTTAACTCCTGGACAAGTCATAGAAGTAATTACGGATGATATTGGTGCTAAAAAGGATATTCCGGCATTACTAAATAAATCAGGCGATGAATTAGTAGAACTTAGAGAAGATAATGGAAATTTAATCTTTGTGATTAAAAAAGCTTAAATGTCAAATTGTTAGAGGTTCGGTAAAACTATGACGACTTATACTTTCTTTGTAAGTACAGAACCATATAAATTTGAAGCAGTAGACTCACTAATCGAAATCGGTAAAGCAATGATTAAAAAAGGAAATAGAATTAGAGGAATTTTTTTCTTTGGTACAGGGGTTTACAATCTTAAGAAAGATATTAGTTGTGGAACATCAATTAGGAATATGCCAGGTAAGATCCAACAATTTTGCTTGAAAAATAATATTCCAGTTGCTGGTTGTAGTACTTGGGTTAGTATGACGGGATTAAAGGAACCTGATTTTATTGATGGTGCAACAGAGGAAGGTTTAGGAGATTTTTCAAATTGGGCAATTGAATCAGATAAATTAATCGTATTTGGAGCGGGAGGTTAAAAAAGATGGTAGAATCGGTTTTGATAATAAGTGATCAATCACCCATTGGAAAGAATTCTGCAGCAGAGGCAATTAGGATTGGCTCTGGGTTTGTAGCACTTGGAGAATTTATAGACTGCAAAATTGTATTCATGGCAGATGCGGTTTATTTACTAAGTAAAAATGCTTCTCCTGAAGCAGTTGGAATGGACACAATGGATGAAGTTCTTGAAATGGCAGATTTATCTGAATTGGAGCTTTATGTAATAGACTCATCTTTATATGAAGCGGGTTTGACAAAAGAAGACCTAATTGAATATGAGAATTTAAAAATCATTAATATTAATAAGCTGACAGATCTAATTGAAAACGCTAATACATGCTTTAGGTTTTAATGAGGTGAAGATATAATGGCAGAGACTCTTGATATGATTTATTTATTTGGATATAGCAGTAATATGGGAACTCATTTGGAAAGATTATTATCGATTTTAAAGTCACAGAAAAAAAAGAATTCTAAGATTGGAATAGTCTTGATTCATGATGGGGTGATTGGTATTACAACTAGAGGGAGAATTTCTAAGGAAATGGAAGACCTTCTTGACATAAATGTGATTGTGTTTGCGATGATACCAGATTTAAAAGCACGTGGTATTGCCCTTGAATACATTAGTGAAAAGATTAGGCTTATTGAATATGATAATCTTGTAGATATTTTAGATACTACGCCAAAAATAATCTCTTGGATGTAATAAAATCAACAATTATAATTAAAAATTTTTTACAAAAATTCTGACTAAAGTCAGATAAAATTAGTATAAAAAAAACAATAAAAAAAACAAAAAAGGTGGTATATATGGCTGAAGATGCTGAAACAATAAATTTTATTGTAAAGGATAAATCATTCGAGAAATTCGCAATGATGGCTATCCTTGGTTCAACAGGTGACGCCATGGATATGAAAATGAATTTTTTCTTTACTTTTTGGGGTTTGAATTTATTAAGTAAAAAGTTTAAACCAAAAGTTGCTGGAATGCCTACTCCTATGAAAGGTATGGGTGCCAAAATTTTCAGAAAAAGAATGAAGAAATTTGGGATTGAAGATCCATGGGCCTTAATTAAGGACGGTGTCAAAAGTGGTAATTTGAAATTATATCCATGTCAGATGACTATGGATTTAATGGGGATTAAGAGAGAAGAATTACTTGACTGGGTGGAAGAACCTGTTGGAGCTGCCTCATTTTTAGAAATGAGTAATGGCGGCCGAATAGTTTCATTATAGAATAAAATAAAATAATTTTTTTTTTATTTTTTAATAAAAAAGAGTGATGATTAATGTCTGATGTAAAAGAACAACACCGTGAATATAAAACGGATGAAGATTTTGATAAAGATTTTTTTAAAAATATAGAAAGAAAATCAAATATTTGGCAGTGCATCCAATGTGGAACTTGCACAGCGAGCTGTGAAAGTGGGAGATGGACTGCTTTAAAGACACGTTCAATTGTGAGAAAAGTGGTTTTAGGAGATTTATCTGTACTAAAAGATCCTGATATTTGGTTATGTACAACATGCTATCAGTGTTATGAACGATGTCCGCGTGATGTAAGACCTACAGATGTAATTATGGAGTTAAGAAATTATGCTACAAAATTAGGAAATATTTCTCCTAATCATAGAGCTGTTGTGGGATATTTGAAAAATTTTGGACATGCAGTACCGATAAATGATGAAGTAAGAAAACGAAGAGTAGAATTAGGATTAGAAGAATTACCTCCTACTGCGTTTAAATTTAAACAAGAGGGGGATGATAAAGATTTAAAAAATATTGAAGAACATATGTTCGATTTACCTCCAGTTAAGGAGGAGAAAAAGAAAGAGGAGGAGAAATAAAATATGGTTAAAGAAAACACATTTGCTTTCTTTTTAGGGTGTATTATGCCCAATCGATACCCTGCAATTGAAAAATCAACGAAGTTTGTAATGGAAAAGTTAGGATACGAAATTTTAGATATGAATAGAGCAACCTGTTGTCCAGCACCAGGAGTTTTTCGTTCTTTTAATAAAGTTGATTGGATGGTTGCTGCGGCAAGAAATCTTTGTATTGCTGAGCAATTAGATGCAGACATTTTAACTGTATGTAATGGATGTTTTGGGACCCTTCAAGAAGTTAACAAGCACTTAAAGGAAAATGAAGAACGTCGCAATATGGTAAATGAAAGATTAAAACTAATTGGGAATTATGAGTTTAAAGGAACTATAAATGTTCGGCATGTTGCTGAAGTTTTAGGATATGAGGTTGGACCTTGGGGTATAGAAGATTTAATCATTCGAAAAGTTAATGCTAAAGCTGCGATACATTATGGTTGTCATTTTCTGAAGCCTACAAGAATTAGAGAAATTGAAAGTTCAGAAGGACCAACAATTATTGAAGAATTTGTTGAGGCTTTAGGAATTGAGTCTGTACGATTCAATGAACAGCTTACCTGCTGTGGTGCGGGAGGAGGTATTAAAGCATATGATAGTACTGCAAGTATGACAATCTTTGCAGAAAAGATGAAAAATATTGATGAATTAAAGCCAGATTTTATATTAGATATTTGTCCTTTCTGTCATTTACAATATGAAACAGGACAAGATTATTTAAATAAAAATAAGGATTATAATTATGATTATCCCGTAATTCATCTTTCTCAACTAACTGCGTATTGTATGGGTATGGATCAAGAATTCATAGGTTTACAATATCAATTAATGGGAAAGGATTACATTTTTGGAGGAATTGAAGTAAAGAAAGAAGAGGAGGCTATATAAATTGACCATAAAAGAAGAAAAGTTTGAAGATACCAAAAGTATAGGGGAAAAGGTTGTAGCAACTGAGAGTGATGAACCACGAATAGGAGTGTTTGTATGTCATTGTGGACACAATATTGCAGGAACAGTAGATGTAGCTAAAGTTGCTGAATATGCGTCAACATTACCTAATGTTGTCAAAGCAGAACACTATATGTTTATGTGTTCAAAACCCGGAGTTCAAATGGTTAAAGATTCTATAGAAGAATTAGGAGTTAACCGCACTGTTGTTGCATCTTGTTCTAAAAATCAACATGGAAGAACATTTGCGAATGCAATTGAAGAGATGGGTCTTAATAAGCATAAACATCAGCAAGTAAATGTACGAGAATACTGTAGTTGGGTTCATCAAAAAGAAAAAGAAAAGGCAACAAATAAAGCAATGAGATTGGTTGAAGCTGGAGTTAATAGAGCAAGAAAGTTAGAAGATGTTGAAACTAGGAAGATCCCAACAACTAAGGCTGCACTAGTAATAGGTGCTGGGATTGCAGGACTCAGATCTGCTCATGATATGGCTGAGTTGGGTATTCCAGTTTGCTTAGTCGAAAGAAATTCGACAATTGGAGGTCATATGACACAATTGAATAAAACATTTCCAACGTTAGAATGTCCACAATGCTCAATCTCTCCACTAACAAATGGAGTTGCAAATCATCCATTAATAGAGTTATATACTAATGCTCAAATTAAAAATGTTGAAGGTTCGATGGGAAATTTCGAAGTTGAGGTGGAAATCAAACCTCGATATGTAAAAGATAATTGTACTTCATGTGGTGAGTGTGCTGCTCATTGTCCAGTTGAAGTTCCAAATGAATGGGATAGTGGCATGTCAATGAGAAATGCAATATACAAAGCATATCCACAAGCAATACCTGCAACTTATGTAAGGGACAAGAAATCGTGCATTGAATGTAATACTTGTATTAATATTTGTCCTGTACAGGCTGTTGATTTTTCTATGAAACCTGAAACTAAAACTTTTAAAGTTGGTTCAATAATAGTCGCTGCCGGTTATGACGAGTATGATCCTACTGAAATTGAGCCCTATCATTATGGTCAGGAAGGTTATGAAGATGTTATTACGCAACTTAAATTAGAACGAATGTTAGCTCCAACTTCCCTAACAAATAGTCAAGTTTTACGCCCGTCAGATGGAAAAATTCCAAAAAGTATTGTAATGATTCAATGTGTAGGAAGTAGAAATGATCAAGTTGGAAATCAATATTGTACAGGTGTGTGTTGTAAATTTGCGATAAAAAATGCAAGAATTGTTAAAGAAATGTATCCTAATGCAGATGTTACTATTTGTTATATTGATGTGAGAACACCTGGATTAAATTTTGAAGAATTATATAAATCTGCACAAGAAGTTGGAGTAAGATTCATTAGAGGACGTCCTTCAGAAATTCTTAGAGATCCTGTTTCAGGTAATTTAAGTGTTATTGTTGAAGATACTTTAAGTCAAACTCCATTGAGACTCCATTCAGATTTAGTGGTATTGTCCGCAGCAATGGTGCCACCTGAAGGAATCGGACCTTTAGGATCTAAATTACATGTACTTCGTTCAAAGGAAGGATTCTTAAAAGAATTTCATATCAAAATGAACCCTACTTTAAGTAGTAAAGGTGGGATTTATCTAGCAGGTGCTATTCAGGGACCTAAAGATATCTCAGAAAGTGTTGCTCATGCAGGAGGTGCAGCAGCATTAGCAGCTGCTCCATTAGTAAAGGGATATATTGAAAAAGAAATGTTAATACCATCAGTAGATTTGGATCTATGTGTTAGATGTGGGTTATGTAAGACTATATGCGCTCCCGCTGCAATTGAAATAAATGATGATGGGAGTCCGATGATTAATGAAGTAGCCTGTAAATCATGCGGTATGTGTATGCCTGTCTGTCCAACAGGGGCAATACAATTATTGAATTTTAGAGATGATCAATTATTAGATGAAATAATCGCCACCGCAGGTGGAGGTGTTGTATGCGAAAATGAGTGAATGTGAATATATTGAACCAGAAGTACTTGAAAAGATGGAAAATATTGTAGTTTTTATGTGCAATGAATGCGGGCAAGGTTCAGCTAACACAGCTGGCGTAGCTCGAATGGCATACAATCCTGCAATTCGAATAGTTCGAGTACAATGCACTGGTCAAGTTGGTCCAATACAGATAATGGATGCTTTAAATAACGGAGCAGATGCAGTTGCGTGTGTCGGTTGTTGTTTAGGAGCATGTCATTTCTTTAATGGGAATATTTTATCAATGCATAGAATTAAATTAATGAAGAAGTTATTTAAAGAGCTAGGTTATAGTGATCAGTTTGTTAATCAATATACTTCTCGAGCTGCAGAAGGAGAGACGGCTGTTGGAGATTTTGAAGATATTATAGAAAGATTAGCAACTGCAATTAGAGAGGAGGGGACTTTTAAAGATGGTTGTTAAAGTTTTTCAATTTAATGGATGTAATAAATGCTTTAATGAGACAATCCTTTTAAAGGGAGAATCGAAATATAAAGTTGAATTTGTTCAAGATCCTATGAACTGGAAAGAAGAGAAAACAGATGTAGCAATAATTACTGGATTTTTACTTCTAGAGAATAAGCAAGTTTTAAGTAAAATTAAATCTCATTCAGAAAAAGTAATTGCGTATGGAAATTGTGCTACGACTGGAGGGATTTTTGCTCTTGCTAATCAAAAAGGTCATGATGTATCACCCTTAAATAACTTTATAGAAGATTCAATTAATATAAATGGCTGTTTAGGTGAAATTGAGGAACTAAAACTAGAAATTGATGGTGTTAAAATTCCAAAATTGAAGAATCTTTGTACAGTGTGTGGGAAGCGAAAAACCTGCGATTATTTAGAAGAAGTAAAACGCCAGATTGAATTAGAAGATAATGAGATATGCTTTAACGATCTAGGATATTTATGTAATGGTTTTATCTCGAAAGAATGTAAAGAACGATGTATTGATTACAATGCTCCTTGTAGAGGTTGCAAACCAATTGTAGAGCGTTCTGGAATAAGAATGTTAGGAATGTTTGGTACTCTTATGGGAAATATTGAAGTTGCTACTGAACATTCTGAAAAGGGAGCAACTGATAAATTAGCAGATAGAGATGATGACGTGACCGAAAATTTACCTGATATAGTAGGAAATTTCTTTAGATTTACTTTACTAACATCAGGATTACCAAAGGGTCGAATTCCTTCAAATGGTAATTTGTTAGAGGATGTCTTTACAGGAAGACTGATTGAAGAATTGCCTTTAATTTCGGGATTATTAGGAGGAGACCATTCGATCTCCTTAACATTGAAAATAATTGAAACTTACGAAGAAGCTAATAAAATTGAAGTTAGTGATCAAACTAAGAAATATCGAAAGAAATTACTAAAATTAGAAGAAAAACTTCAAGAAGCAATTCAAAATAAGAATCCAGATCACTATAAGAAAATTACTGAAGAAATTCGCAAGATCGCCGGAAATATGAATTTATCGAATGTATACTTTGGAGGATTTAGGTCACAAATTGATGATAAGGATAACTTCGAAGAATACAAAACCCATGTTTTTGACGTGGTTGAAGGAACCTATAAGAATGGCTCAGTTGAATTCACAATTGATCCAATTGGGATTATAAAAGAAATTAAAATTAAAGAGGGATAAGTATGAGTTTTGAATTATTAAAAGAAGAAATAATTGATGCTGGTCTATGTCAAGGATGTGGATTATGTGCTGGCTCCTGTAAACATATCGAAATGGAGGTTAGACGTCCGAAACTGAATGATTATTGTATTTTGGAAAGAGATGGACAAGATTGTGGAAAGTGTTACCAAAGCTGCCCACAAGTAATCCAAAAGAAATTTGAAGAGAAGCAACCTCTTGCTATTTATTCATTAAGGAGTAAAAATCCTGAGATTTTAACTAAAGCTTCAAGTGGAGGATTTGTAACTACCTTTGCTAAAGGATTGTTAGAAAATGAAACTCTCAAAGAAATTATTATGGTACAAGAGGAAGACGAGAAGCCTACTGCTGAAATAGTATCAGATCCTAATGAAATAATTGAAAAAGCTGGTGTTATTTATGGTAGGTCTGGTGTCTTAGAAAGATTAGTAGAACTCACCGGTAAAACATTTAATCCAATTGGGATTGTTGGTGTGCCATGTGAAACGAGAGGAGCTGCTGAACTTGAACAAGAAATGAATAGAGAGATATTAAAGATAGGGTTATTTTGTAGTTCACAGATTCGAACTGAACAAACAGATAAGGGATTAGTGTGTTCTCCATGCTGTAATGGGTGTCCTTCTGGTGTTAATGCTCAAGGATACATTTCTTTGATACGTCAGGGAAAGTATCAAGAAGCTGTAGATTTGATTAGAGAAAAAAATCCACTTCCATCTATATGCGGAAGAATTTGTACAAATGAATGTGAACATGGTTGTACTTTAATCGGAGATGACCATCCAGTTGCGATTCGTGAATTAAAGAAATTTGTTACTGAATGGGAAATTGATAGAGCCAAAAATAATTCAAGATCAAAACCTAAATCAATTAAAAGTGCAAAAAAGGTAGCAATTATTGGATCTGGACCTGCTGGATTAACAGCAGCATATTTCTTAAGGAGAATGGGTTATGCACCCACTATATTTGAAAAGACAGATCAAACCGGAGGGATGCTGAGATTTGGAGTTCCACAATTTAGATTGCCTAATTATGTATTAGATTATGATGTTGGTAGGATTATAGATTCAGGAGTTAAAATTGTACTCAATAAACCATTAGGTCCTGATATGACTATTGATGATCTGAAAAATCAAGGTTTTGAAGCCATTTTTATAGCAACTGGTCAGTATAAACCTCGTACCCTACACTTAGAAGGGGAAACCTTACCAAATGTACATCTAGCAATTACATTCTTAATGGACAGAAAATATCGATACTGGGAAAATAAAGAAGAATTTCGAGGTAAAACTTTGGGAATAATTGGGGGCGGTCCGGTTGCTGTTGACGTTGCTCAAACAGCTCTTAGATTGGGGGCTGAAAAAGTTCACCTTGTTGATATCATGACAAAAGAACAGCTTGAACTGGTTTTAAGGGATATACCTGAAAATGAAATGGAATTTATGGAATATCACTTTACGACTTCCACTTCTAAAATCACTCAGAATAAGGATGATAAATTAGTTTTGAATTGTTATAATATCGACTGGGGCAATCCAGATGAAAATGGAAGAAGACCATTAAATAAAATTGATAGATCAGATTATGAAATACCTGTTGATTCTATTGTAATCGCAGTTGGTCAGGCTGTTGATTTCGAGCAAATAGATGCTGCAACAAATAATAAATTGGAAAAAGACCGAAATAAAATTAAAGTAAATGAAATCACTTTTGAAACTAATATATCTGGAGTTTTTGCGGGAGGAGATATTATCAGTAATTCTAAAGCTGTAGCTATTGCTGCAATCGCCCATGGAAAAGAAGCAGCATTTTCAATTGACAGATACTTAAAGGGAGAGAACTTAATGGAAGGAAGATATAAGAGAGAGAATTCATTTTTCACTGGACCTAAGAAACCCCCCAAAGATTACTCGTTAAAACCAGAAACTCTAGAAGCTGCAACTGAAGAAATAAGTTGGAGTTTTGAAGAAATTGATAAAAAATTCAATGAAGATATGGCTTTACAAGAAGCGCGAAGATGCTTAAGTTGCAACCATTTCTGTGCTCACTGTCAAGATTTCCCTGCAATATATTCTGACCTTACAGCAGGCGAAGTAGGTTCCAAAGATGGTTATACTACTGTTGTAGTATGGACGGAACGTGGTAAAGAACTTGTTGAGAAAGCAATTGAAAGTGGATTATTCGATCAAGCAAAAGTTAATGAGAAAGAATTGAAGACTGCTATTAATCTAAAATCAAAGCGTGAATTAATGAATTTTGAAAAAACACCAAGGCAGCAAGTATTAGATTATATATCACTTCAAGGTCCAAGTACTATTTCAGATGTTTCAAAAGAAACAGGGATTGAACCAAAAAAGGTTAGATATGAAACTCTTCGATTAGTTCAGTTAATGAAATTAGAAATGAAAACTGAACCTGATATGGAGGAACCAATATTTTCTATAATATGTGATTAAATAATTAAATAAAATAATCAAGGAGAGATATATTATGAAATTTGATATGGAATTAAATGTCTGCGGATTAGTATGTCCTGTTCCAGCTTTAAAAACAAAGAAACAACTCATGAAAATGAGACCTGGAACTGTTTTAAAAGTAATAACAGACTACAAACCCGCCAGTGAATCTGTTCCACGTGATTTAGCGAAGACTAAACATAAACATTTAGGAACAGACTTCATAGAAGACGATGAGCAATGGTACATGTATTTTGAAGCAGTAAAGTAAGTTTTTATACCTTTAAATTAATTTTTTTTATCTTGCTTTTTTAACTAATTTTTTATATTTGTTCTCTCATTATATTATCTTAATTTTTGTTATTTCTTAATAGAAAGAATAGAAGGGATATTTTAGTGAAAATTATTGTTTTAAATGGGAGTCCCAAAGGTGATCTAAGTGTCACTATGCAATATATTCTATATATTCAGAAAAAATTTCCTGAGCATGAAATTAAAATCATAAATATAGCTCAACAAATTAAACATCTTGAACGAGATCAACAAAAATTTCGAAAAATTATCGAAGAAATTAAAGAGTCGGATGGAATCATTTGGGGGACTCCTGTATATTTTTTACTTGTACCATCTCAATATAAACGATTTATTGAACTTATAACCGAAAGAAATGCTGAATCTGCTTTTAAAGGTAAATACACAGTAGCTTTAACGACATCAATTCATTTTTTTGACCACACAGCTCATGATTATTTACATGCTATTTGTGATGATCTTGAAATGAAGTATGCAGGAAAATTCTCTGCTGAAATGTACGATTTAATGACCTCTGAAAATAGAGATAATTTAATTCTTTTTGTAAAAAATTTTTTTTATACAATTGAAAATAATATGCTCACATCCAAACATTTTCCACCTCTTAGCTACCGGAATTTCATGTATAACCCGACTAGGGATGAGAATGAAGAAAATAAAGTAGATGTTAAAGATAAGAAGATTCTTATTTTAACAGATTCAAACGATGAAAAGACAAATCTTTGGAAAATGATTAACACATTCCGCAATTCTTTTACTGGAAATATTGATATTATCAATATATATGATATAAGTATTAAAGGAGGATGTTTGGGTTGTTTACAGTGTGGGTATGATAATCAATGTGTATATAAAGATAAGGATGAATTTATGAGCTTTTGGAATCAAAAACTAAGAACTTCAGATATTTTGATTTTTGCAGGAAATATAAAAGATAGATATTTATCTTCCCAATGGAAAATGGTTTTTGATAGAAGTTTTTTTAATAATCATGTTCCAACATTAATAGGAAAGCAAATTGCTTTTATTATTTCTGGTCCTTTAAATCAAATTCCTAATATTAAACATATTTTTCAAGCATATTTAGAATCACAAGGATCTAATTGTGTTGATTTTATTACTGATGAATATGGTGATTCTGCGCAATTAGATTCGTTACTTCAGTATTTAGCTCAAAAAATAATTCGTTTTTCAGAATCTAACTATATACAACCAGTAACTTTTCTTAGTATAGGCGGAAAACTACTTTTTCGAGATGCTGTTTATAGTAGACTTCGATTAGTATTTCGAGCAGATGATAAATATTACGAAAAGCATGGATTTTATAAAACATTTCCTCAAAATGATAAAAGGGCAAAAAAAATGAACGAACAGCTAATACCCTTAATTGAAAGTAACGAAAAATTTAGAAAAAAATTTTATACTATGATTAAGGAAGCTTTAGTTAATCCATTAAAAAGTATTGTAGTTCATCCTGATAGATAAATGGATACATAATTAAAAATAAATATTTACGATTAGTATTCATAGAAGAGGATGGACAATACTATCTGTATTTTGAAGTTGTAAAAGAAGAATGTTTAAATAAATTCTTTTTTTTACTTCTTTTTCAATTTAATAAAAAATCGTCCTGTTCTTTCCATATTTTCGGCATATTCCTCTCCAAAATATTTAAGCAGGATTTTTTCCTCATCAATTGCTTGAAGATAGAGACCAATTGATCCAATGACATATAATACTAATAAAAACCAATCAAGTAATAGTAAATTAAAACCAATGCAATAAATATTAAATGAGAGATATATTGGATGTCTAATACGACCATAAATACCAGTATATATGAATGAATTCATGTATAATGAATTATACATGAATTATATAGGCTCCAGTGCTTAATAAATAATTTTTTTTATATTGCTTCTTTTGAAGTAATTTTATCTTAATTTTCTCATCTTTTACATTATATTTAAAATTATAATTAACTTAAACATTCATAAGTTTATAATCCAAATTTATCAAATCTATTAAGTAAGGATGATTAAATGTCAGAACCTAAAGAATTAACCCGAGCAAGACAATTTATTAAAGAAGGGAAATTTGAAGAATCTCTTCAATTATTAAAGGATTTCGAAGAAAAGAGAAAGGACTCCCTTCAGGATATCGTATCATGTCATCTTATTATGTGTGATCTCTTACTCCACCAAGGATTTCCTAAAAAACTTGTTAAACTTGCCGAACAAACATATGAAGAGAGTTTAGGTTTAGAGAAAAGTATCTTATCTGTTGAAGCTTTATTTTGGATGGCTAAGGGATATGGAGAGAGTTATAATTTTAAACCAATTAATAAGATAATTAAACAAGCAGAAGAATTGCTAGCAACTCTAGTAGACGAGTCAGTAATTAACAAGACTCGAGGAGAAGCCTATATAGTTTGGCTAAAAGCTGTAATTTCAAATCCCCTCTTTTTAGGAGAAAAAGGTGATGCGGACAAAGCATTAAAGTATTTTAAACATAGTCTAGCATTAGGAGAATCTCTTGGTGATGATATGATAGTTTTTCTTAGTATTCACCCCATTGCTTGGGTACTTGGTATGGCCAAAGGCGAATTTGATCATGCGTTAGAGTATGCTGAGAGAACTTTGGCTTTTTGTAAAGGAACTAATGATAAATTGTTTATTGCATGGGGGTTTCTTACCAAAGCGACTCTCTATCATAATAAAGGGGAGGTTGCTCGAAGTATACCCCTTTATGAAAAAAGCTTGGCAATAGCTAAAGAACTTAACAATGAACGACTTATCACCGCGAATCTTAATAATATGGCTGATGCTTATAGAATGATTGGAGAATTAGATCACGCTTTAGAGTGTTCAGAGCAATGTTTGGCACAATTTTCTGAAAATGGTGGTCCCACTAATTTATATCAAATGGCTTGGTTGCATGATTATTTAATTCAAATTTTAATTGAAAAGGGTGATCTTGAGCGAGCTCAACAATACTTTAACCACTTAGAACAATTAAATAACCAATTGAAAGATAAAACTATTAATTTGTCGTATCTTTATAATAAGGCTTTAATATTAAAAGAGAGTCCGCGAATCAGTAATAGAGGTAAAGCCGAAGAAATTTTAAAACAGATTCTCGAAGAAAAAGATATTTCTTGGGAACTTGAGGAGAGAGCTCTACTTACCTTATGTGAACTACTCATAATTGAATTTCAGATGAGTAATGAAGTAGAAGTATTAGATGAATTAGAATCCTATGTTACACAATTGTTAGAAAATGCTGAAAAATCTGAATCATATTGGATTTTAGGTGAAGCATATCTGTTTCAAGCAAAAATAGCTTTAATATCATCTGACTTGGAGAAAGCTAGACGATTATTAGCTAAAGGACAGCAAATTGCTGAAAAATTTGGGCTTCATAGGTTAGCTATGAGTATTTCAGAAGAACATGATAAATTATTAAATGAAATTAGTGTGTGGGAAGAACTAAGAGAATCAGATGCCCCTATGGGAGAACGTATAGAATTAGCTCGTTTGACTGATCAAATAAAACACATGAGTAAAAAACGGGTAATAGAATATCCAAAATTGGAAGCAGAACAGCCTATTTTATTTGCTATTATAACAAAAGAAGGGAAAATTTTATTATCTAATCCATTTACTGCTGATATAACAATTGACAGCGCCTTTTTTAGTGAATTTTTATCCTCTTGCAATACATTTTGCGACCAGATTCTCTCTGAATCATTTGATCGTGTGAAATTCGGTCAACATACTGTGCTTATAACAGCAGTCGATTCTTTTTCCATTTGTTATATGTTTCAAGGGCAGTCCTATAGCGCCCGACAGAAATTGCTCCACTTTTCAGAGGCTGTAAAAAAAGAACCTGAGATTATGAAAATATTAGAAGATGCTAGCAGCAAAAATATAGAGATAAAAGTAAACGAGACAGCTTCTCTTGAAGAATTAATTTATGAAAGTTTTCTTTCGGATCCAAAGCAATTTCAGATGCCATTTAAGGCATATGAAGGCGAGGGACCATTCATTTTCGTCAGCTATTCTCACACCGACAGACTTCAGGTATATCCGATAATTGATTATCTTAATAAGACCGGTGTGAATATATGGTATGATGAGGGTATTCCTATAAGCGAGGATTGGAAAAGCTCAATCGTGGATAATTTAGAGCGATGTAGTGCTTTTCTTGTCTTTATTACTCCTCATATTATTGATTCAGAATATGTACGGAAAGAAATCAGTTTTGCCTTAAAAAAGCAGAAGCCTTTTTTTAGTGTGTACCTAAAAGAGACTGAACTACCCAGTAAATTAGAATTTGAGATCGGAGATATTCAATACATGAACAAATATCTTATGCCCGAAACGGAGTTTTATAACAAATTGAACAGAATGCTGGCTCCAGCGCTTAATAAATAATTTTCGTTATCTACTTTTTTTAAAGTAATTTTATTGTAATTTTCTTTTCTATTACGTTATATTTAAAACTTTGATTAACTTAAACATTCATAAGTGTTAATCCGAGTATTTCTAAAACTGGTTTTAAATGGCTGAAAATATATCCTACTCAGAACCTAAGGAATTAACAAAAGCAAGAAAATTTATTATAGAAGGGAAATATGAAGAATCTCTTCAATTATTAAAAGATTTCGAAGAAAAAAAAGATAATTCACTTCATGATATAGTATCTTGTCATCTTGTTAAGTGTAATCTCTTTTTACACCAAGGTTTATTTAAAAAACTTGCTAAATTTGCCGAACAGACATATAATGAGAGTTTAGGTTTAGAGAATAGCATCTTATCTGTTGATGCTTTAATTTTTATGGCTACCGGTTTAACTCAAAGCTTTAATCTAAAACCAGTTAATAAGATAATTAAACAAGCAGAAGAATTGTTAGCAACTCTAACAGACGAGTTAGTAATTAACAAGACTCGAAGAGAAGCCCAAATAGTTCTTCAAAAAGGTATGATTTCAAATCCTTTAATTTCTCCTAAAGGTGATGTGGATATAGCATTAAAATATTACAAACGTGGTCTAGCATTGGGAGAATCTCTTGGTGATGATAGTATAGTTTGTTTTAATCTTATTCCCATTGGTTGGGCTCTTGGTTTATACAAAGGCGAATTTGATCATGCTTTAGAGTATACTGAGAGAGCTTTAACTGTTGCCAATGAAGTTAATTATAAATTAATTATTTCCGCGGGGCTTCTTCAAAAAGCGACTTTCTATGCTACTAAAGGGGAGGTTACTCGAAGTTTTCCGCTTTTTGAGCAAAGCTTGGCAATAGCTAAAGAACTTAACCATAAAGGACTGATCTCGACGAATCTTAATAATATGACTGATGCTTATAGAATGAATGGAGAATTAGATCATGCTTTAAAGTGTTCAGAACAATGTTTAGCACTAAGCTTAAAAGGTGGTGTTTTATTTCATATAGCTGTCTCTCATGATTTTTTAATTCAAATTTTAATTGAGAAGGGTGATCTTGAGCAAGCACAACAACATTTTAACCACTTAGAACAATTGAATAATCAATTGGAAAATAAAGAAATTAACTTAATGTATCTTTATAATAAGGCTTTATTATTAAAAGAGAGTCCACGAATCAGTAATAAGGGTAAAGCCGAAGAAATATTAAAACAAATTCTCGAAGAAGAAGATATTGTTTGGGAAATTAATGAAAGAGCCCTACTTACCCTATGTGAACTGCTCATAATTGAATTTCAGATGACTAGTGAAGCAGAAGTACTAAATGAATTAGAATTCCATATTACACAATTGTTAGAAAAAGCTGAAAAATCTCGATCATATTGGATTCTATGTGAAACATATCTACTACAGGCAAAAATTGCTTTAATATCATCTGACTTAAAAAAAGCTAGGCGATTATTAGCTAAAGGACAAAATATTGCTGAAAAATTTGGACTTAATAGGTTAGCTATGAGTATTTCAGAGGAACATGATAAATTACTTAATGAATTGAGCTTGTGGGAGAGATTGAATGAAACAAAATCACCTATAGAAGAACGTATAGAATTAGCCCATTTAAACGATCAAGTGAAAAGGATGATTAGAAAGCGTGTAGTAGATCGTCCAAAAACGGAAGCAGAGCTGCCTATACTACTTTCTATTATGACAAGAGAGGGCGATATGGTGTTATCCAGCCCCATTACTGCTGATATGACTATCGATGAAACCCACTTCGGTGAGTTTCTCTCATCTTGTAACGAATTTTGCGATCAAATATTTTCAGAATCTTTTGATCGTGTAAAATTCGGGCGATATACTATTCTCATTACAGCAGTAGAAACTTTTTGTGTTTATTATATGTTTCAAGGCCATTCCTATAGTGCTCAACAGAAATTAACCCATTTCTGTGAGGCTTTTGGCAAAGATCCTACTATAATGAAAACTCTTGAAAATTATGTTAACGAGAATAAGGTTATAGCGATAAATGAAAATCCTTCTCTTGAGGAATTAATCGTAGAGAGCTTTCTTTCGGATCCTCAGAAATTTCAAATGCCATTTAAAGCATATGAGGGTGATGAATCATTTGTTTTTGCAAGTTATTCTCACACAGACAGACTTCAGGTTTACCCGATAATTGACTATCTTAATAGAACCGGTATAAACATCTGGTATGATGAAGGGATTCCAATAAGCGAAGATTGGAAAAAATCAATAGTGGATAATTTAGAGCGATGTAGTGCATTTCTCGTGTTTATCAGTCCCCACATAATAGATTCAGAATATGTACGAAAAGAAATAAGCTTCGCTTTAAAAAAAAAGAAACCATTTTTTAGTGTGTACCTAAAAGAGACTCATTTGCCTAGTAAATTGGAATTTGAGATAGGTGATATTCAATTCATGAAGAAGTATCTCATGCCTGAAACTGAATTTTATAATAAACTAAACAGAATGCTGGATCCAATACTCACTAAATAAAATGTTAATAAAATCCAATAAAAAACAAAACGAGAAATTAATTATATTTAAAATGATAATTAACTTAATAACTTAATAAATTACTTGTTTAGATAATATATTAAGCTAAAACTCTCAAATCTCTAATATATGGATGATTATATGTCTTATTCAGAACCTTCGGAATTAATTCAAGCAAGAAAACTTATAGAACAAGCGAAGTTTAAAGAAGCCATCCAAATTATAGAGAAATTTGGAGAAAAAAAGGAACTTTCCCTATATGAACAAACTTCGTATTATTTATTTAAAGGTATACTGGCACATTTTAATTTTAATCGAAAAAAACATATTAAGTACTCAATTAAGGCTTATGAAGCAAGCCAAAAATTTGATAATTCCCTTCAATTACTTGATGTCTACATTCATATGGCTGTGGCTTTAATATGGCAAGAAAAAGTAGATGAAGCTCTTAATTTTATTGAAAAGATTGAAAAGCTACTTAATATACTCAATCAAGAACCATCAACAGAAATTGTAAAAAGAAAAGCTAATATTAATTGGGTCAAAGGTCAAATTTATCAACAGAAAGGTGAGATAGGAAAGGCTTTAGAATATGCAGAGTATAGTTTAGCATTGCGTGAGGAGCTTGACCTAAAACTAGACCTTAGCCGGTCGTTTTTCCAAGTTGGGTTTATTTATCTCCACGAAGGAGACTTCAACCGTTCCTTAGAAAATATGAAGTCAAGTAAATTAATTGCTCAAGAGCTTGATTATAAATCGCTTATTCAGCGTTGTGATACAGTTTTTGGAGTTATTTACGGCTTGAAAGGTGAATTAGATATTGCCCTGAGTTATAATGAACAAGTTCTAGCATTTGCAAAGGAAGCGAACGATAGAATCATGATCTTAAGAATGTTAAATAATAATGGATTGATTTTCCAAATGCAGGATAATTTGGATCAAGCGTTGGATTACATGGAAAAAAGCCTAATCATTGCAGAAGAGATTGGGATTACAGCTGAAATAATTCCTATTCTCGATTCATTATTTCACCTATCTCTTGAAAGGAATGAGCCTGAACAAGCCCAAAAGTATTTAAATCGAATAAAGAAAATTAAAGAAAAATATTTGCAATATGATGTTGCGTATCGTGTAGATAAAGCTTTATACCTAAAAACAAGTCCAAGAGCTCTTAATCGAGGTAAAGCTGAAGAAATATTGAAGAAGGTAATCGAAGAAGAAAATATTCCGTACGATATGTTCATTATAGCTCTACTTAATCTTTGTGACTTACTTCTATTTGAACTTCATGCGACAAATGAACTAGAAATTCTAGATGAATTACAAACCTATATTTCTCGAGTACTGGATATTGCTTTAAATATTCGTTCTTATTCCTTATTAGCTGAAACTTATTTATTACAAGCAAGATTAGCGCTAATAACCTTGGATATGGATAAAGCTAGAAGATTATTTGCCAAATCACAGGGTTTAGCCGAAAAACATGGTCTTAATCGTTTAGCTGTGAGAATCTCGAATGAACACGATCAATTACTTAAACAAATGGAGATATGGGAAGATTTAAAAGAGTCAAAAGCACCTTTAGAAGAACGTATGGAATTAGCTCATTTAAAAGATCAAGTTGTAAATATGCTTAAAAAGCGTACAATAGAATCTCCGAAGTTGGAAGGTGAAATACCTGTGTTATTTGCCATTATGACAAAAGAGGGAGATTTAATCTTATCCAGCCCATTTACTGCGGATATGACTATTGATGAAATACGCTTCAGTGAGTTTCTCTCCTCATGTAATACATTTTGTGATCAAATCTTTTCCGAATCATTTGATCGTGTAAAATTCGGGCGATTTACCATTCTCATTACAGCAATAGAACCTTTTTGTGTTTATTATATGTTCCAAGGACATTCATATAGCGCTCAACAGAAATTAACCCATTTTTGTGAAGCTCTAAACAAAGATCCTAAAATAATAAAAACTCTCGAAAAATTTGCACATGAGAACAAGGTAATAGCTATAAATGAAGTTCCTTCTCTTGAGGAATTAATAGTTGGGAGCTTTTTGTCTGATCCACAAAAATTTCAAATGCCGTTTAAAGCATATGCTGGTGATGAACCTTTTATTTTCGTCAGTTATTCTCACACAGACAAACTTCAGGTTTATCCAATAATAGATTATCTCAATAAGAAGGGTATACACATCTGGTATGATGAAGGAATTCCTATCAGTGAGAATTGGAAAAAATATATCGTGGAAAATTTAGAGAGATGCAAGGCATTTCTGTTGTTTATTACTCCCCACATACTTGATTCAGATTATATAAGAAAAGAAATTAGCTTTGCATCGAAAAGAAATAAAGCATTTTTTGGCGTGTATCTGAAAGAGACTGAATTACCAAGTGAACTAGAGTTTGACATTGCTGATATTCAAACTATGAAGAAATACCTTATGTCTGATTCAGAATTTTATCCTAAATTAAGAGAAGTGATATCTCCCGCTCTTTATGAACAAAAATTTGTTTAAATAAAATGTATTGCCAAGTTTAAATTAGCATCAAAAATTAAATGATTTGCAATGAAAAAAGATAGAGATGAGTTTATAAGAGAAATTAATATTTACAAAGAATGCCGTAAAGACTTTGTTAAATATGCTGAATTACTAGAATTGATTCTTAAAAAAATTGCGAGAAATCTTTCTCCTGAAAGTATAGTTCAAACTCGTGCTAAAACGGTAACAAGTTATGCAGAAAAAATACAACGCTCTGGGAAAGCAGAGAAGTATGGACCAAATCCTGTTGAAGATTTAACCGATCTGTGCGGTGGACGTATTATTTTACCAACTCTAGATGACGTAAAGAAATGCTGTCAAATAATAGAAGAAAATTTCATAATTCAATGGGAAGATAGCGAGGACAAACTCGATGCTTTAGATGAGAATCAATTTGGATATTTATCTCATCATTATATAGTACAATTGAGTCCAGATTCCATATATCTACAAGATATTGATGTTCCCGATGAAGTTTATCATCTTAAAGCGGAACTTCAAATAAGAACTCTACTTCAACATTGTTGGAGCGTTATTCAGCATGATAATTTGTATAAACCGAGTATTAAAATTCCAGACAAAATAAAACGGCAATTTTATCGAATTGCGGCAATTCTCGAAGATGCTGATCATGAATTTAAGAATAGCTTAGATTTTCTAAGTATATATGAGGCAAACTATGGTGCATATATGACTGCTCAAGAAATAAACGACAAAATTAATAGCTTACTATTGGTTTACGAAAATGCGCCTGATAAATCAAAAGAACTTCATTTGGTGTTAAGAATTGTAAAATTAGCTAGAGCAGTAGAAAAATGGGATCTAAATATAAAATTACTAACTGATTTTGTTAATTACAATAATCCTTCAGTATTACGAGAACTTGGTATTGCTTTATATAAATATTATGCTAAAAGTCCTACGGATACTAAATATCGACAAGGACAAAAATATTTGGAAGAAGCAATAAAATTGGATCCAGAAGATACTGATGCTTTAACCTGTTTAGGAGGATCATGGAAGAAATTAGATCTTGAAAAGGCTCTGGGTTATTATACTCAAGCTTATAATCTTAATCCTGATGATACTTATACTGCAGTAAATTACTTTATTACTAAGATTGCTCTAAGCAAAAAAATTGATATTCTTGATTATTCTTTACCAGCTATTAAGAACATCATTAAGATCAGTGAAGAGCAAATATCCGTTGGAATTAACATCCCTTGGGCGTATTTCAACAATGGTTTATTTAAATTATTTTCTAAGGATGTAAATGATAGTTTAAATGATTATTTGCTTGGAATAAAGTTCTCTACAGCAGGGTGGATGATTTCTACCCATCTAGAAGATCTAGATAGTCTTAGCTCCGTAGAAAATGATCTAGAAGGAATTGACTTAGTAAAACAATTATTATTGCTTGGTTTAATTATTCGGTTTGCTAACGAAAATGCTAAAATTCGTCTAAAAAGAGAATACGGAGCAAAAGAAAAAAATTTGAGTCTGCCTTTGGTAATAATTACCGGAAGTACTAAAATGAGTAAGGAAGAGTTAGGAGATGATTTACAGAAGAAATTGATAGAAGCTTCCAAATATTATAAAGGAATGATTATTTCTGGAAGTACAGTTGCAGGTGTTTGTGACCTTGTCGGCGATATTCAAAAGTCATATCCTAATTCAATAAAGACTATAGGATATATCCCAAGAGATTTGCCTAGCCATATTAAAATTGATGTAAGGTATTCAAAGATACACCAAACAAGTGGAACAAGTTTCAGTTTTTTAGAGGCACTTCAATATTGGACAGATATTGTATCAAATGAAATCCCTATTGGGAATGTTAAACTCTTAGGTATTGGAGGAGGAAAGATCTCTGCTTTTGAATATCATTTAGCATTAACTTTTGGGGCATATGTTGGAATTCTAGAGAAAATTCCAGGATCTGGTTTGAAATTGTTACAAGATCCCTCATGGCAAAATGAAAATTTAATAAATGTAGAAAATAAAGTTGAAACTATTGAGGACTTTTTTTCCAAATAAAGAATTTGTTTTATACTATTTTTTTAATTTAATAAAAAATCGCCCTGTTCTTTCCATATATTCAGCGTATTCTTCTCCAAAATATTTAAGCAATATTTTTTCCTCATCAATTGCTTGAAGATAGAGACTAGGATTATAAATACAATGTTGTAGCCAAAGGAAAAAAAAGTTAACAATAAGAAGTATCCGAATAATTATAGAATGAAGCATGTCAATGTTTTCTCGCTTTTTTCAAAATAAGCTAGAATCTTATATAAAAATTTAGTTTGATTATTATTATCAAATTCTAAATTTTAGATATGATATTAATTTAACTTAATCCTTCTTCTATTTTAATAAAAACAAATTAAAAAGACTTGATATAATATTTTATAATTTTTCTATACAATCAATATTTAAAAATAATGAGACTATAGGAAATAAAAATTCAAATGAATTATTATTCTTTAAGAGAAAATCTAAAGAGAATATAGATAAATGAAACCATCAACTGAAGATTTTAAGAAGCTTAAAGATCCAGAAAAAATAAACGATCTATTAATAAAATTTAGCGAGAATCCTGATGTTGAGCATCTTAAATATCTAAATTATTTCATTGATATTCCTAACACTCAGTTAATTAACAAGATTAAATTGAATTTGGTATATTTAATCGGTGAAATAGGGTTAAAATTGCCATTAGATCATAAATATTTGAATTACTTATTAGAAAGTTATTACACTTCAGATAGATGGGTTAGAAATGAGATAATTCAGGCATTCGGAAAAGTTTCAACAAAAATAGACATGACAGATGATATAATCAGGTTAATTGGATATGCAATAAACGATGATTATGATCCGATTAAATTTAATGCCCTTAAGATAATTTATGAGTTTGAAATTCTTCCTAGGATGATTTTAAGGAATATTTTTCAAGCGTTAAATTATAAAGATCGAGGAAATGAAGACTTATATGCTAATATTTTTCATAAATTTCTCCCTGATTTTCATCAATTATTCGATTCATTGAATAATCAAGAAAATTTTAAATTATTGAAATCAAAATCGATAAGATTTTTATTATTAACATATTTTCAGTCCTCTATCACGATTGAATCTTTTCGAAAAATGATTTTAGATTCAAATTGGGAAGAACATTTTAAAGAATTATATCTTAAAGAAATTGATGTTTATGAAAAGATTCTAATCCAAAAAATGTAAAAAGGAGAATTTACTGATAGTGTTTAAGAATTTCATTTAAATCCTTGTTAGATAACGTTATATCATTAAATATTTTTATCAATAATTTAAGGATTTCTCTTGGATTGCCTTTTGCTTGATTATATATATATTTCAGAACTTTTTCGTTTAAAGGGTAATATGAGTCAGAAAAATCATTAAAATATTCAAAATAATTTGCCTTTCCAAAAAATAATTCTAAGCTACTCTTATAAAATTTAAATAAATCTTGTTCAATAAAGTTTGGAATAACTATAGGTTCTATTATTACATTTAAAAGATTTTTATCTATTTCCTCAAACTTTTTTATAATTTGTTGATAAAATTCAGCAGATTTTAATGTTATGATAATTTTCAAACCGTTAATTTTGTTTAAATCAACAATTTTATCAATTAGCTTTTCTGCAGTTTTTTTATCAGGTGATTCTTTACTCCCATAAAGCCAACTTCGATCAAAAACTTCCTCTTCTTGCTCTTCCATTGGAATAGGATTTAACATTGATAATATCTTTTCAAAGTCATCAATAAATAAGACGCTGTTTACCATTGAATTTTCAACTAAAACTTTCAACATAGTGTAAGCATTGGTCTTATTTCTTAAGTCGTTCTTAAGATTTAATCTTGAAAGATCTCTTATATCTAATAATTCTCCACAAAACCATTTTTCAACTTCCATTGTTTTATATGGATCTAATTGATGGGCAGTTATAGCATTTATTATGTCAGTTATAGCTTTCGTACTTTCGAAATGAGGAGCCCACCTTTCTAATGCAATTTTTCGTACTTTCTCAATTTCTGCTAAATGAAAGAAGCCAAATTTTCTCTCTAAAGCGCCCCATTTATTACACAGTTTTTTCGCAATATTTCTTAATACTTCAATTCCCAGACTTTCAATAAATTCTGAATATGTGTAATAAAAGAATTTTTTCATAACATTTTCCAAGGAAATATAAACAATATTGTAATAATATAATTCATGTTTTAAAGCCCAAAATGAATGGGTTTTTCCAACACCTACATCTCCAATAATGGGGAGAATGAGATTTTCATTATTTTCAATAGTACTAATTATAGAATTTATAATCTCTTGTCGGGATTGGACAATTCCTAGATCTTCTTCGATTTCTCCGGTAGAAACGAATTTTTTAAACGGTGAACCCGTAAATCTTAAAAGATTAAGTAATTTCTGTTCTTTATTTATAAAAATTAACATTTTTAATTCAAGTAAATTCTAGATTTTCAATTCTTCAATTCCTAAAATTATGATATATTCTAATGCTTCATCATCAACATTAATAATAGGTTCATAGCTTATATTCAATTGATCACTTTTTTCTCTTCCTACAATTAAACAATCATAAAATACAGGATCACCGTTGTCATTAATAACAACTCTATCAGCTATTATAATCCCATTTCTTATCATTGAAACAGGATTTTTAAGAATTTCACCTTTGAAAAAGTTTAAATGATTAATATTAAAATCAGAAGAATTCAGAAGTAAACCTGCTGTGTGAAGTAGATTAATAGTAAATGGAAAGTCGTTTGAGAATTGTCCTTGATCATATTGTTCCATTGTCTCTTCAGGAATGACAATAGAATATTCTATTGGTATTTCATTTAAATTCCATTTAAAATCAGATTTTCTTGAAAATGCCGCATATCTATTACCATTCTTTTCAAATCCCACAAGTAAACCTTCAGAGATATAGATCCCTTCAGAATCTGAGATTTTTATGTTATCAGAAAAAATTATTTTATCTTGATACTTTGAGATAATTGAACCTTTAAACTCTCCATCAATTTTTTTCTCCTTTAGTGAATCAAATAATACAAAATGACTGGAATTTTTCATTGTATCTAGTTTTATATTGATAATTTTGTTTCTTTTTATCTAACCTTTTCAAGATAATATCATTAATATTATATATATATTCTTTCCAATATATTTTTAGATAGCGTATATAAAATATACCAATAAATTGTATAAAATGGGTTCTTCCATCCTATCTCAAAATTTAATTGAGTTATCAAAATCAGATTTGTTAGAAAGAGCAAGTCAATTCATTTTTTCAACTGGTTTAAATGATGGGACTTCAAAATTATGTAAGGCAAATATGAAATATGGATTAGCCCAATTTCAACTTATTCAAGAAAAGTATGGACAGCAACCTAAAGCTACATTTATTTCTTCTCCTGATGAAACGATTTCACGTAATAAATTCAGATGGAATTCTGGTTTAGGGTATGGAGGAAGAATAAATTGGGGTGAAGGGAAGGATAGATTAATCTTTCTTAATACAAAACCGAATTGTTGTGGTATCTTGGTTGGTGGATTAAAAGAATTACCCGATCCTTACGAATTAATTAAAAGAATTGATGAGATTAAATCAGAAGAACTGTATCATAGTGATATCTTAATAAATTGGGATTTTGGAATTTCAAATCATTTTATTAACTGCTTTGAAACTAAAAATTTATCTGATTTCGGTTTTTCACCATATATCTTTTTAATTCACGGTTCATGTCCCGAATTAAGAGATGATGAATATGGAATTGGACTTTACGTAGATAAATCGAAGACTTTAAAGGAAATTGCGATTGAAGAAAACACTAAATTCGGAAAGCAATATATTGTAGTAGATTCTGATGCGAAGGATTATTTTGAATTTAGTAAAAAGGCTTTAGAATTTTCAAATTTAAAAAGACAAATTATTGCAAATAATCTCTTCAATGATGAATATGAAATTATTTGTAATCAACCTCATCAATTTCTTAAAGATTATAATAATATGTACTTAGGAAGTAATTGTACAGATATAGATTGCGATCTTATTAAATCTAACATTTTTCCAACTACTTTAAGAGCAGATATCGCTGCTTATTTGTTTATTGGTAAAAAAAATTTAACCAATACTACTCTTAAAAATTTGGATCTTCTCCAAAGAGCAGAAAATTTAGAACTTTTAGATCTATTACTAAATGCTTTTATCCTACCCCATGGAGGAGGTTATTCATTTAATTATGTAGAAGACGTATTAGATATATTAGAATATAAAGATCAAAGATATTTTGTTACTTCTCTAAAAACAAATATCAGCAGATTAAAAATAATTAGAAGTGTTAGTGAACTACAATTTGAATATCGAGGGCGAGATGTTGTTCTTAAAACAATCCAATTAGATCTTGGAGAAATAATTGCGCGTTTAAATCCCTTATTTTCATTAAAATTATAATTTATTCTACTTTTGCTCCAAGTGGGATATCTTTATCTGGTTTTAAAATCGATACAGTATCACCCTCAACTGCTGCAAGGAGCATTCCTTCACTTTGAATACCTTTTAATTTTCGTGGTTCTAAGTTTGTCAATACAATAACTTTTTTTCCTTTTAACTCATCTACTTTATAATGTTCAGCTAATCCCGCAACTAATGTTCTTTTTTCACTTCCTAAATCAATAGTGAGTTTATATAATCTATCTGCTTTAGGAACTTTATCAACTTTCTCAATAAGAGCAACACGCATATCTAATTTTTTAAAATCATCATATGATATCAGTTCTTTTTCACCTTCACCTTTTTCTCTAATTTTTTTCAAATTTTTAATTAATTCATTAATATCTAATTTTTCAAAAAGAGGTTCTGGATTTCTAATTTTACTCCCTTCCTTGATTGCATTATCATTAATACTATTCCATGATAATTCTTCTAATTTTCGAGGAATATTTAAAAAATTTAAAATTTTTGAAGAAGTATCAGGAATGAATGGGCTTAATAGAATTGCTAAAGCATATACTGCTTGAGCACATAAATTAAAAACTTGCCCTGCAGCATCTTTATTTTTCTTTATCAAATGCCAGGGAGCTTTATCGTTCAGATAAATGTTTCCTTCTCTTCCAAAATTAACAATTTCTCTTAACGCTTTTCTTAATTTAAAATTTTCCAATAATTTTCCAATTTTTGATGAAATTGAATTTATCTTTAAACTAAATTCTTTATCCGTATTATCTAATTTTATCTTTTTTGGTATAGTGTTGTTAAATTGTCTATAAATAAACGTTAAAGAACGGTGAATAAAATTTCCTATAACATCATTTAATGTTTTGACATTATTCTCAAATTCAGACCATAAAAAGGACGTATCACTCTTCTCAGGTCTATTATAAATCAAATTAAAACGCCAATAATCCAATGGAGCCAATTCTAAAGCTTCATCAATCCAAATACCAATACCTTTAGATTTTGAAAATTTATTATTCTCATACATTAGCCATTCTGTGGAAGAAACGTTATAAGGTAATACTAATTTTTCTTTTTCAGGTTTATTGTCATTATAAGCCATTAATAGTCCAGGAAATACTATTAAATGAAAGATAATATTATCTTTCCCGATAAAATAAACTGCTTTTGCTTCTTTATCTTTCCAGAAATGATCAAATTGCTCTGGTTTATTAATTATTTTCTCTGCCCATTCTTTAACAGCTGAAACATATCCTAAAACCGCCTCAAACCATACATATATAGTCTTATCTTCAGCTCCATTAAATGGAGCAGGAATACCCCATTCTAAATCTCTAGTAATGGCTCTTTCAGGAATACCTTCTTCTATACTATTTAAGCACATTTGCTTAGCATTTTGAGGTATAATTTCATTCTCACTAATTAGTTTTTCCAAGCGATCTTTTAATTTTGGAAAATCCATATACCAATGTTTAGTATTTTTAATTTTAGGAGGAGTCCCACATATTGCGCAGTACGGCTTTTTAAGCTCTAATGGAGTTAAAAGCTTTTGACAGTTATCACATTGATCACCTCTAGCGCCTTTTTCATTACAATGAGGACAGATTCCTTCTACAAAACGATCGGGAAGAAATAGATTATCAACTTCACAATAAAGTGATTCAATTTCCTTTTCAAAGATATAACCATTTCTTTGTATTTCTAAATAAAATTGTTGTACAAATTCTATATGAATTGGATTATGAGTTACTGTATAATTATCAAAAGAGATTTTCCATCTATTATGCAAATCCTTTATTATTTTATGATATTTTATAGCTAATTCTTCAGTTGTTACATTTAATTTTTTTGCCGCTACAGCAACAGGAGTTCCATGAGAATCAGATCCAGAGACAAATACAACTTCATCTCCTTTTAATCGTAAAAATCTGGCAAATACATCTGCAGAAAGAGTACTTCCAATTAAGTTACCAAGATGAGGAGTATAATTTACATAAGGCCATGCTGATGTAACAATCCACTTATTTGCCAGTTCAAAACCACCATTTAATTCTTATTTAGATATAAAAAGATAAATATCTTAAATAATTTAAACAAAGAAAGAATATATAATTAGTTATTCTATGATTATTTTAGCTCCACAATACCTACAAGCTTTTATTTCCTTACTCATTTTTTGAAGGCATGGTTCATGATAATATGAACTGCAATTTTCACATTTAAAAACTTTAAAATCACCTAAAAAAATGCTATGGCAATAAGAGCATGAACCATCAATTTGATCTATCTTTTCATTAGGGAATAATATCATCTTAGTCTCAAGTTTTCTATCTTCATCATCAATTTTTATTTCTTGGAATTCTTCTGTTTTATCTTTCACTAGTTTTAATGCTGCTGTAGGTATTTCTAATAAAAAGAAACAGAAAGGACATCGAAATACATTGTCTTTATATTCTGTTTTTTTAGCCCACATTGCTGCGCATGAGAGATGCATGGAACGATCGCAATTGGGACAATAACGTCCTTCACTAAAAAAGTCAGCACCGGTAACAGCCGATTTAGCAGAATGACAGATTTGACATTTTTCTTGAGTCTGAAATTTTCCCGTTATAATATGACGTAATTCTAATAATGTTGGTCTTTTTAACGGTAAAGCAATTTCACTAACTAAAGGAGCAATTTTATCTTTGTTTACAGGAGAAAAGTAATCACTGGTTTCTTTTACATCCTTCTTCATAGCGAAAATACTCCCTGCGTTAATTATTGCCTTAGAATTGTTAAAAAAGCCGTACTCTCCGTTAGTAGATTGAGTTATTCTCTTCAATGAATACTTTCCATGATCTTGCGTTCCGCTTAATTGACAGGCATCAATAAAGACACCCAATCCTTTAGCGATATTAACTATTTTTTCTAATTTATTAATATCAAATATTAACTTGTTATCTGTAATTATGATTATGCGTGGAATTCTTCCTCCAACTTTTCGTATTTCTTCAACAAGAATTTGTAGTGCAAAAGCGATTCCTTCATGTAAGATTCCTTGACCTGAAATTTCAACTTTTTTTAATGAATGGATTAACTTATTCTCTTCAAATGCAAAATTTATTAATTTTTTAGTAACTTCACCAAATGTAATTATTGATATTCGATCTTTCATATCATTAGACAATTTGGCTTTAATGAAATTTTTAGTTGCTTCTAATTGAACTGCTAATCTGCTTGGTTTAAAGTCCTTTCTCAACATTGATCTAGAAACATCTAGAAGGATAACCGTATCTTCAATTCTTGATATGGGCAAATTAATCTTAGAGAAACTATATTCATTTAAAATTAATAAAATAATATTAGCAGAATCATTTAAACTTCTACTTCTATTATAAATTATTTTGTTATTTTAAATAATCATATGCGAATAGAGTATAGATTTTAATTGCATTAATGAAATCTTGTAGTTCTATATATTCATCAATTGAATGAGCACTAGCTCCACTCCCAGGACCGAACATTATTGTTTCAGGACAATAACCCTCATTACGTAAATGAGAAGCATCAGCGCTAGCAGGGTATAACAAATAAAATGGCTTTTTATTATGCACTTTTTCTACAACCTTATAGAAACGTTTTAGGGTTGAGGATTTTTCCCAATCTTTCCAATAAGATGGTTCAGAATATTGAATATTTTCCATATATACAAATACTTCTTCTGGATCTCCTGAGGGGTAATTCTTTACCGAATATCCTAAATCAACTTCAACCAACTTTTTTATTGCATTTAAAATTGGTTCTATTTCTTGTTCTGGTAGCAATCTGAAATCTATGATTGCTTCACATCTATCGGGTACTACATTATCTTTTATTCCACCTTTAATTATCGTTAAGCTTTTTGTGAATTGGGTAAGAGCTTTTAGAACACTATTCAAAATTGGTTGTTCATTGATGATTTTTTCTAAAATTTCTAAACTTGGAAATGCTTCACTCATTAATTTTTTCAATTCTTCCAACGATAAAGGAGGCTTAATTTTTGGAATGTATTGATCTATCTTATCTAGATTATGAATTATTTCACTCATCATATAGATAGCATTTTTTCCCATGAATGGCCAAGAAGAGTGAGTAGAAATTCCGTTTGTAATTATCTTTACAACTAAACGTCCTCTTTCACCAATACTTATAACATGAGGTAATGGTCTAAGTCTGGTAGGTTCCGAGATAATAGCAAAATCAGGTTTAATTGATTGCAGTACATTTTCCATACACCATTTTGTACCCTTATCCCCTCCTGTTTCCTCATCAGCAACAGCATTTAAAATCAAATTACCAGATAACTCTAAATTTAACTTTTTTAAAATTTTTAAAGCTATTATCATTGCTGCTAACCCTCCTTTCATATCAGTTGTTCCTCTTCCATAAAGATATTTTTTCCTTTTTATAGTAGCAGAGAGTGGTGGATATTTCCATTCGTCTTCATTTCCAGGAGGAACAACATCCATATGCCCGTTATATAAGAGGGTTTTTCCATCAAAATTATTATTTAAATATACTATTAAATTAGCTCGATTATCGCCAAAGGGAAAAATCTCAGATTTTAAACCAGATTCTTCCAAGTATTTTTCAATAACTAAAGCTACATTTTTCTCATTTCCGGGAGGATTATAAGATTCAGTTTTAATCAATTCTTGGAAAAATGCGATATAGTCACTTTTATTTTGTTCAATTTCATCCAAAATCTGATCTTCACTCATTTTTTATTTCCTTTATGTTGTTTCTTTATCTTGATATTAAAAAGTATTCAGAATTTTATAATATTTTGTCATTTTAGATATCTCCTTAATAAAATTAAAAAATTAAGAAATTTTTATTACTTTTAAATTATTTAATAAATAAAAAAAAGATGCACGGTAATTTTATTGATTCGACGAAAAAAAGAGATTAAACGAATAATTTTAGCTATACTTTTTATAATTACAATTTTCATATCTAATGTACAGATTATAAATAATTTTAATATATTTCTGGATAATAATACAGATAATTTTTATAATGAAAGTTTATATAATCAAATTCCTAGAAGTTCTAATCTTAACTTAAATGATCCTCTTACAGGCTCAGGTGTAAATCAAGATGTTCGAGTTTATGTAAATAATAAATCTACAAATTTACAAAATAATGAAGGATATTTTGAAATTCCTTCAATTACATCTGATGATATGTATCTTGTAGAGGGAGATTTTAATTTCACCTTTCAAAATAACTTTACCACAGATTATGTTATAGAAAATGATACAGCTCTATATGCAGACAATTATATTTACTTTAATTATAATACGGCTAATTCAGGTATTACGTATCACAATTATACTACAAAAGTTGGAGATTTCCCTCAATTGATCGATAATAATTATGCTACTTCTATTAATTTAACTGCTACTAATGGTTTATTAAATTTTACTATTTCAGCTGATTTCACAAATACCATCTATAATATACCTGGCAGTGGAAATGTTTTATTTAATAGATCTAATATCTTGAGTTTGATTTCATCATTATTCTTCGAACTTGATCAAGATGCAGATTTAACAGTGAGGATAAAAGAATATTCACAATCTACATGGAAAGAAGTAATATCTCTCCTTCCCATTAATAGCAATTTAGACAAACAGGAATTAAAAAAACATTTTATAAACGAAAATTTAAATTTTATAAATCTATCGAATGTTTGTGATATCCAATTTATTTTTAATAGAACTGGTCAATTAAAAGCAGCTTTGTATGAATATGATTTACAATCAACCTACGCTTTCGATCTTCCAATAACTAATCAAAAATATGTGGCATTAGAATTTGACTTAAAGGGAGAATTTTCCGCTGTTCATGGATTTTATGTTTGGATAAGAACTCTAAATATTACAGAAGCCGCTACTGCTCAACTGAATATTACTTTATATCGTGCAAACAGAACTATTGAAAGAACTGAATTAAATCTACGTGATATTCCTTTAGGTCCAGATTATAACGAGCCGATAGATAACATATTGGTAGATTCTTATACCGGAGATAATTATACATATTTTGAATTTAACATTGGCAACACCAATAAGTTAAATCTCTCCAATTATTTTATTGTTATTAAATCTAATAAATCTCAGGAAGTCTATAGTTTGGTAACAATACCATGGTACTTTTTTTTTGGAGATGATGAAGGTGAGCATCAATTAAAAAAAACTGTTAATGATGGTAATACGTGGACAAATGCAAATAAATTAATTAAAACAGCAGGACAAACCTACGATTCTCTTCAATTAGATGCCAGTTTATTTACATTAAATGTGACAAGAGGTTATATGCCATCTGATTTTATAATAAATGATAATAAAACTTTAAGAATTCAAGACAAACCATTAGAAAATATAGAAATAAATTCATTTCCTTATAATGACCATTGGGGTTTAGGACGATGGAACCATAACTTCACACCACCCATCGATGATGAGCCTTCAAATAATTTTCGAGTGGATCTTACATGGAATAAAACTTTCATTAAAGGTTTTAAATTCAATGTGTCATCATATTCAGTAAACGCTTATTGGATTGAAAATGCTTCAGCTACGTATAATGTTAATTATGATACAAATCCTGAGTGGATTTTTAATTATACAAGAGATACCACTAATCCTAACTTTATCGATTGGGATTTCTTTGAGTTTTGGTTTGTGTACTATGACTTCTTAAATGCTCAAAATTTAACAAATCCAAATAATCAAGAAATTTATTTCCTTTTAAGCGAAGAATCACCTATAGCAGATAATCCAAATAAAAAAAAATTAATCGTTCCTGAAAGTTTTGGAAATATCAACGGTACATACTCGTTCAATCTAACGAGCTATAATTTCATTCATGATATGCATGCCTATATTAATTATAATGGAATATTATGGGAATCTGTTGGCTTCATGTATGGAGATAATATTTCTATTGATGTGGGGATACAAGACCATAACTCTAAAGCGCCTGTTAGTGGTAATGTGAGTGCTACTCTTTTTTATCCTAATGGTACACGATTTTTAGGTGCACAGTTAAATTACTCGGGTGGCATTATTGATGATTCGGTATTATTTTATGATTTTAATAACCAAACTATTTTGGATTTAACAAATGATATCAATGTTTTTGGAAAATATCATTTAGGGTTCTTTTGGTTTAATGGATCTGCAATTGGCTGTAAAAAATTAATTGTATATATTGATTCATATGACGTAGAATTATACAATTGCACTTATAATACAAATAGAAAAACAAATGTTCTTACCGGTCAGGTGATAAAGAAAGTTTTTAATAATTATACAATTTTAGTAGCTTCTATAAACGAGACTACGGGTGTTTCAATGCCGACATTTTATCCGATAAATAATACGAATTTATATGAAATTTATTCATATAATATGGGAGGACAACAATTACAAGTATTATTAACCTCATTTAAACAGAGTGAAAATATATTAAATCCTAATGAAGTTGTTAATATTAATGTATCAATCCAAAATTTGCATCCATTTATTCCTGTAAATGTAAAAGTTGATGTGAAACTTGTCTCATATATAAATGAAGATTGGATTATAGCCCAAAATACCTCAAATTTTGATCTATTATATTTTTCAGGACATCCCGATGAAGATACTGAATTTAGTGTTAATCTGACAATTCCAAATTTTGATTCAGCTACTAAAATATGGCAAGGAGTCAATGCACCTATCAGATTAGGAGGTGCAAAAACTATAATAACCATATATATCGATGATTTTATTGTGGGGGAGTATAAAAGTATTGATTATTCGTTATTGAGTAATGAAATCACTGATAATTTTGAAGGTTATATTCTCGGATTAAGAGTAACTGAAGAAAAAATAGGATTACCTCTATTATATGATTTTTATAGAGATGAATGTATCTATTATCCTGAAAACACAACTTTTCTAGTAAATATAATCGACCCGAATTATGTTAGTAGTTATGAACTTTTTACAAATGAATTTTCCTTGAAGCTTAATAGTATATTTACAAATATAACAATAAATCCTACTACACCGATTAAAGGAGAAATATTCAATATAAGTTCCTATTTATCTACTGAATTTGGAGTAGAATTATCTGGGAAAAATGTAACTTGTCAATATTATGAAAACGACATTTGGGTTAATGTTGGTACTAAGATCACTGATTTAAGGGGTTCTACATCATTTTTAATAAGCACTCGAAATATTGATTTTGAAGGAGATCTTTTAGTAAGGTTATTTTGGAACGGGGATTCTATAAACGGTGTTATAAAAGAAATTAATATTGATATAATTCATCAAGAAAATAATATCTTAGTATCCATGAAATCAAATGCTGCTCTGATTTATAGAAATAAAGATGCTACTTTTACTATTACAATAAATAATATTGGAGATTCAAATTTAAAAATAACAGATATTTCTATTGAGATTGATCAAGGATTATCATATTCCATTGTTCAGCGTAATAATCTTTTATTAAATTCATTACCATCAGGGCAAATTACTAGTCTAATAATAGAAGTAAAAGTAAAAAATGTTAATAATTTCAATATATCAGTTTTGATAACAGCCCTAAATTTGATGACAAATGAAAATATAACCTTTTCCAAAGAAACTTCATACAGCACATTTGAAAGACCTATTAGTTATTACTTTATCGAAAGTTTCATGTTTATGATGATTGGTATTTTTGCGTTAACATGGCTTGTCTCAATCATTTATGCATTAAAAATCAAGAAGAAATTAGAAACCCCTGTTGAAGAAGTTAAATATAAACCAAGAAGAGGAAGGTATGTCCCTGTGGCTGAATTGAAAAAACCTGAACCAGTCAAAAAACCTACACCTGTTAAAAAGGAACCGAAAGAAGTTGAAGAGAAAGAAAAAATTGACTTAGATTCTCTCCTAGAAGAAAGAGGATTGGCTGATAAAGAGAAAAAACCGAAAGAATAATTTTTTTTTCTAGTCCTTATTATTAATAATTTTTTAAAAAAAAGAGAATGTAGATTTATAAATTAGAAATTGATATCAAATTTCTCTTTAAGAGTCCTAAAGAACTCCTACCATCAATTCCCGCTAAGGCAATTAACACGTTTTTTTCTGAACCAACTAAAACAGCGTATCCTTTTTCAAGTTCAATAGTAGTGGTCTTTAAAGAACCTTTTCCAATATCTTTGCCTAAGTTGTTAGAATCTTTAATAATCGCAGCACAAGCTTTTGCAATCTTTGCATGATCCATCTCTGTAATCGTTTGACCTACTAATACTTCTCCATTCGCATCAGCAGCTATCAAACCTTCCGTTTCTGGCACAATATCCATAAGTTCTGCCAATTTCTGTTCAAGAACTTTTTTATCAACCATAGTATTTTTCTCTTATCTTGTAATTTCTAATAGATTTGAAATCTGAAATTGGTAAAGAAATTATCTTAAATTAATATATAGTTAAATATATCGTTTAAGCAATTTAAATTTATATTTTGGAATAAAAAATGAAAATTGAAAAAATTACTAATTATTTCAAAATGATTAAAATTAGATTCTCCTCTAGGGCAATCATAGTCTCTCTTGATTCTCCACCTACTGATGTTTCTAAACGTATAAAATTAAGTAAGCCTTCATTTAATGCATCAACGACTTGGCGCCCTTTACCGATAAGTGAAGTTACATAAGCAGCTATTTCTTCTGAGAGATTAATATCCATGTTAGAATCTATTGGCAAACCTGATGAATCACAGATGATTACTCCACGAATCCCTTCTCTTTCCTCGAAACGCCTTATTATATTTTTTACTTCTTGCCGATTAATCAACTTTTATAACACCTTGAGAAATATTCTAAAATTCTAAATTTTAATATTATAATAGATTTAACGTTTTTAAAAATTTATATTAATAAAACTTCTTTAATTGAAATAATATTGATTAATTCTCAGTACAACTCTAAAAAGAGTTTCGATTTAATAAATGAGGAATGAATCTATAAAAAATAATTTTTAAACATATTCAATTTTCGTTCTTCTCCCACAGACGTAATACCCATATGTCCAGGAAGTATTAAAAAATTATCAGTAATGTCGGGATTATACATAATTTTGGTTTTAATACTCGAAAATAGTAGTCGTGAATCCCCACCTCTAAGATCTGATCGTCCAATACTTCTCTGAAAGATTAAATCGCCTGTAAAGACTACTCCATCAATCTTCTGACCATTATATTCTTGAGGATCTTTTGAATAATAAGATAAAGCACCTGGAGAATGTCCTGGAGTTTCAAGAACATTTAATATTAATTCACCAATATTGATCGAATCACCCTCTGAAAGCCAATTATCTGCTTTTTTCTGAGTATAAATTCCCGAATCAAACTCCATCTTACTATACATTAATGGAATATCGAAATGTCGAAGTATTTTCCCTAATTTTAATGTATGGTCATAATGACCGTGAGTTAATAAAACAGCGATAGGCTTTACATCTAATTCTTCTACAATAGTATTAATAATTACATCCGGATCTCCGCCAACATCAATTATAACTACTTGATTTGACTGATCTGAGCCAAAAATATAGGAATTAGTACCAAGAGGTCCAACGATTAATCTTCTCAAAATCAAGATTATACCACTTCTAAAAGGAATACACGTAAAAAAAAAATTGGTTATTATTTTTTAACCATTTTGTTGATTTCGTCTAACTTATCATATACAAGTTTTCCTTTCTCAGTAAGCTTAATATACTTCATTTTATTTGTATTCTCTATTTCAATTAATCCCTTTTTGATTAAATCGTCCTTCACTCGAAAAAATGAGTTGTAGTATGAAAATTTGTTTAATTCATTATAAAATGTATGCTTGTCTGTTTTGTAATCTTCTTGTTTGACGAGAACAGCCAGAGTATCCTTGAAACCCTTCTTTTTAAGCAAACCAATTAATTCTTCAAAAATCATATTCTTTACCTAATTAAAATGTACTAAAATGTTAATAAAGAAAGTTAAAACCCCTTAAAAAACCTTATGCATTTAAATTATAGCAAATTATAGTAAAATTTCTTAATTTGCCTTATTTAATTTTGCTAAAATCTATACGGATTGATGCATCGTGATTTACGTACCCTTCTTCTACTTTTCTTTTCTAACCGAACACATACAGGGCATAGCCCTAAGAATTTTTTTTGCTGGTTTTCTGGTATTTCAGCCCCACAATTTATGCAAATAAGTGACTTCACTTGATTTCTTAATTGAATACAAGATTGACATAACCCAGAATACAATTTTTGATCTTCTTCGGAAATTTCCCTTCCACAATTAGGACATGATTGCATTTTAATCGAAAATATTTGCGATAAATAATATATTATTTAAGAAAGATTGTTTTTAAATATAAAGACACTGGAAAAAATTATACATAATATTAAGCCTAATAAAAAATTGAAACTTAAAAATGGTATCATGAATGGTGATGATCAAGTTATAGCAAATATAGATAATATTATTCATGAGATCCACCCTAATTTCCTTTCGCTTATTGATATTGAAGTTTCAAAGCAAGTTCGTTATAGTCTTTAAAGAAATCTGAACTTTTTTTAAAAGATAAACTTAAATTTGAATTTTGATATTAAAAAAGTTCTATCGGTATTTTATTTTTCTGAACATTTTTCATTATTGATTTTGATACTTTCAAGTTGTTTATTATTATTTTGTAAGGTGGGAAAAGCGTGGGAAAGATTTAAATATGAGAAAATCTATATAATTTTAAAAAAAAATTATTTAATTTGAAAAAGTTTTAGGAGTGATCTAAAAAGAGTGAACAAGGATTTAAATACGAACAGTTGGGGTGCACGCCCCAAGGAAAATGATAGGAAAATCAATGAAATGCCTATAGAAATTGAATTTCACAAGATTAAAGAAAAAATCTTACTTAGCTATTTTAATAGTTTAAAAGAGAAAGGCTAAATTGAGGATCCATCATTAACAATAAATGAATAAATAATTTTTTTTATTTTTCTATATTTTTGAAAATTAGAATCTATATGAACATTGAAATGGATATTGTTATTATAGGTCATTTAGCAAAAGATGTAATTGAATTAGATGGAAAAAGTTATACTTCTTTAGGTGGTTCTGTTTATTATGGGGGAATTGCTGGAAGTCATATGGGTTTAAAGGTTGCAATAATTACTAGATTAAGAGAAAAAGATTTTCCATTGTTAGAAATATTTAAGAAAAATGGAATTAAATATTATTTTCATCCTTCAAATGAGACTTCAGGTTTAAGGAATATATATTCCTCATCTAACGTTGAGAATAGAAATTATGAACCTTTAGGATTTGCAGGCTTATTTGAAATACAGGAAATTCCAGAAATTAATACTAAATTTTTTATAATTGGTCCAATTATTAGCGGAGAAATTGATAAAAAGTTGTTGGATTATTTATACAATAAATATCCAGATAATCTATGTTTAGATATTCAAGGTTTCATTAGAGCAATTGAAGATAATAGAATTATTTACCGAAATCTTTCAGATAAAGAAAAAAGACAAATTTTATCAAAAGTAAAAGTATTAAAACTAGATCAAAATGAGGCAGCGGTGCTTACCAATCAGAGTGATATAGATCAAGCTTCTAAAGAATTAAGTGAATTAGGTACAAGTGAAATCCTCATTACACACCAGAAGGGAATAACTGTTAATGTCAATGGTGAAATTTTCATGGCTCCTTGGAAGAATAAATCTTCAGAGGGTAGGACTGGAAGAGGAGATACTGCTTTTATTAGTTATTTAGGATCAAGAATAACTAAGGATCCAAAAGAATCCTTAAAATTTGCTGCGGCTCTTACTTCCTTGAAATTGGAGGCGCCAGGACCATTTAATCTACCATTATATCAAGTTGAAAGTTTGATCAAAAAGGAGTATTGAACTTAAAATGAGGATAGGGGGAATTATTGAAATATCAACAAAAGATATTCCACATAGGTCAAGCATGGTTATTTTTACTGTAGGGTGTAATTTTAACTGCAAATTTTGTCATAATAAATATCTGCTGCAACCTAATGTTGGTAGAGAATATAGTATAGCGGAATTGATTGATAAAATAAATACTAATTCATTAGTGAGTGGAGTAAGTATAACTGGAGGGGAACCAACACTGCAAAAAGATTTATTTGACCTTTGTAAAGAGATTCAGAAAAAAACGAATAAATATATAAGTATTGATACAAATGGTTCTAATCCCGAGACTATTGAAAAGATAATTCCATTTATCAATCGTTTAGCTTTAGACCTAAAAGGACCTGTAAGTTTAGAAAAATATGAAAAAATAATAGGTTCAAAGGTTAATATTGAAGAGATAATTAAGACTATCGATATATTAAATCCAAAAAAAAAGATCGATTTTGAGATTAGGACAACTTATGTTGAATATCTATTAAAACCTAAAGATCTTGAGGATATAATACTATTTCTCAAAGATATTAAGTTTAAAGGTAATTTTGTCCTACAACAATATCAATATCGAGAAGGAGTAGGCAAAGAATTTAAAGAAATATTCTCAAAACCAGAACATGAAGTTTTAGTTAATCTCCTAGAACCTTATAAGGATTTAGATTTAGGATTCAAACTTTTTTTAAGAGATGAGATTGTGGGATATAGTCGTTTCGATGAACTATAGCTATAATTCTCTAGTTGATTTTGTTTCTATTTTTGATTTCATCGCATAGAATACAATAATTCCACTAACTATAATTATTACTTGAATCAAAACAGTTATCCAATTAAACGTAAATAATAGAGCAATACAGATAATAGAACCTAACAATGCAATTATAGGAAATCCTTTATAACTGGGTTTAAGAATAAAGGGTCGTTCTAGCTCTGGTTTACTTTTTCGTAAAGCAATCAAACTTATATTAACTAAGAAAAAAGTTATTAGCACTCCAAAGACTGTAGCATGTGCAACTATTGAAATATCTCCAAAGAAGATTGGAATAATTGTACAACATGCTGTTAATAAAACTGAAATAATTGGAGTCCTATATTTTGGCGAAATTTTACTTAATCTGTCAGGAAGTGCTTTATCACGTGCCATACCATACATCATTCGAGAAGTAACAATTAACATGATGAGGACTGTATTAGCTGTAGCAAATAATGCAATTAGAGATAAGATTATTCCTCCTGCTGAACCTAAAATTTTTTCTGCTACTTGCTTTAAAGGTGCATTAGAAGCAGCAATAGTAGAATAAGGTAAAATTTTAACAACTGAAATTGCCGTAAAACAATATAGTATTGTGGTAATAATGATTGAATAAATTATTGCTTTAGGAAGATTCTTCTGGGGTTCTTTTACTTCTTCTGCAATATTGGCAATATCCTCAAATCCTATAAAAGCAAAAAATACTAATGCAACTGCGGAAAAGACTACTAAAAATGATGAACCAGATGGAAGAATAAAATAATTAGGTTTTTGATCTCCAGAAAAGCCTAAAATAATAATTATAATTAAACCAGAAGCTTCAATAAGAGTAAAGATTATGTTGGTTCGAGTCGATGTTTTAATACCAATTAAGTTTATTATAGAAAGAAGTATTACAAGAATAATTGCTAATATAACATTAATAAAGATTGAGGTAACATTAAATAAATCAGATAAGTAACCACCAAATACCAATGAAACAGTAGAAGCAGATAAAACACCAGAAAAAATTATTATCCATCCTAAGATAAATGACAGAATTCTTTTCTTAAATGCTTCTTCTGTATAAACAAATTCAGCAGCACTTTTAGGATACATAGCAGAAAGTTCAGCATATGATAATCCTGTAAATGCCCCTGTTATTGAAGCTAATATAAAGGAAAGCCAAGAGAGATTTCCAGTTATCCCTACAACTGAACCTATTAGCCCATAAATACCAGCACCTAATATATTTCCTACCCCATAAATAGTAAGAGCAAATAAGGATACTCTACGTTTTAATTTTGGCTTCTTTTTGACTTCTTCCATTGCTAATCTCATATTATATTCAATTTTTTTTATACAATAATTATTATTTCAATTTTATAAAAAATCTAGTTTTTTAGTAATAAACCTTAATATTTTATATTTCTAAATTCCTATTGCAATGAATATTTTGGCTTTCTTTTTTCAAAGAAGGCACTAGAAGCCTCATTTATATCTTTTGAAGAGAAACATAAGACAATACAACTATTTTCAAATTGTAAAATATTATTTAAACTTGGAGAATCTAGAGTTAAATTAAGGGCTTCTTTTGTCATACGTAAACCCAATGGACTTTTTGTTAACAATTTTTCAGCTAATCCTAACGCTTCATCCAATAATTGTTCTTTCTCTACAACTTTTAGGACAAATCCAATCCTCTCCGCTTCTTCTCCACCAACTTCTCTTCCGCTGTATAATATTTCTGTAGCTCTTGAAAGACCTATAAGTCGTGGAAGAAAATAACTACCACCCATATCAGCACCAGTTAATCCTATATTAATGGAAGCATTTATAATTTTAAGATCCATACTAGCAATTCTAATATCTGCTGCCATTGCGAAGGCAAAACCGCCTCCTACTATTGAACCATGAATTGCTGCTATAATGGGTTGTGAAATTTTTCTCATCTTCATGATAATTTGAGTTATACGCCATTGATGATACATTTTTCTTTTTAGAGGTTCTGAAATATTTAAATAATAAAATTTTTCATATCCTTCTGGTATTTTTTTCGAATTCAAAAATAATCCTTCTTGTAAGTCTGTTCCTGCTGAAAAAGCTCGACCTTCTCCCCTCAAAATTAACACTCGGCATGATAAATTCATCATTAGATGATCTAATACTTTATGAAGTTCTTCTTCCATTTGAAATGAAATCGCATTTAATTTTTCTGGTCTGTTTAAGGTTAGGATTCCTATACCGTTTTCTTGTAGCTCAAACTTAATAGTTTTGTATTCCATACTATTTCACAAATTTTTGATTTTTTATAATTTGGGATAATTTGGTTTTCGTTTTTCGAAAAATGCATTCACTCCTTCTAAAAGATCATCAGAAGTAGAACATAACATTTGTGAACGATTTTCTAATTGCATAATTGTTTCTAGGCTAGGGGAATCAAGTGATAAGTTAATTGCCTCTTTTGTCATTCGAAGTCCAAGAGGACTTTTTGTAAGAAGATTTTGTGCAATTTCCATTGCAGCATCCAATAACTTAGTTTCATCTCCTTTTATTACTCTTAAAACGAGGCCAATTCGTTCAGCTTCTTGAGCATCTATAAAGCGACCTGTGTATAATATTTCTGCAGCTCTTGACATACCAATAAGTCGTGGTAAGTGATAACTACTCGCTAAATCAGCACCAGAGAATCCAATATTAATGAATGAGTTTGCTAGTTTTGCACTTTCTCCTGCGATTCGTATATCCGCAGCTAAAGCAAAGGTAAATCCACCTCCAGTTGCAGGACCTTGAATTAGAGCAATTATAGGTTGACTGATTTTTCTCATCTTAACAATTAAATGACTAGTTCTCCATTGGCCATACATCTTAGCTTTGATTAAATCTTTATCTGGAGCTCTTATAAAGTAAAATTTTTCTTTTAGCTCGTCTGGCTTTTTTTTAGATTGTAGAACCACAGATTCTCTTAGATCTAATCCTGCACAAAAAGCTCTTCCCTCAGCCTTTAAAATCAAAACACGACAATCCAAATTTGTCATAAGATAATCTAATATTGAATGTAAATCTTCAATCATTTGAAAATTCATAGCATTTAGTTTATCAGGACGGTTAAGTGTTAAAATCCCGATACCATCCTCTCTCAATTCAAATTTAATCGTTTCAAAATTCATTTGAAATTACACATTATTCGTTTTAATTTAATTTTTAATACTTAAATTTCAATTATTTAATTGAATCATTAATTATAAATAGTATTTAGCTTTCAAATTATTTTAAACATATTAATATTATAATACATTAGTTGATTGGCAATTGGATACATTAAATACAGCAAGAAGGACTGAAAAATTAAAAAATACATTACTCTCATGTAAGTATGAATTATGTATTGAGCGTATGAGGTATTTTACTGAGATCTATAAAAAATATCCAAAAGATCCTGAAATTATCAAAAGAGCAAAGGCAATTGCACATACTCTTAAAAACATGACAATATTCATCAGAGAGGATGAGTTACTTGTAGGGAATGAAACAAGTAAAAATTTAGGTGAAAAAATTAATCTTGATTTGTACTCGTATGATGGAACTTTGGATAATTATAGGATGATTAAAAAATATGAAAAGAGGAAGCTACAGCCTTTTTTTATTGAAGAAAATGAAATTAATGAACTATTCGATATTTTTCCTTTTTGGAAAGGCAAAGCTTTGTATAGTGATATTATTTCACAAAAAATTTATGATGAAAAGTTAATTAATGCAATAGATAGGATTAGTTCAGCAGCTCCTAATATAGCTATAGCAAATGGAACTAATGAAGGTCATATATGCGCTGGATACGAAAAGCTTCTAAAATTAGGATATCAAGGAATTATAAAAGAAGCTGAATCTTATCAATCAAAACTGAAAATAAGTGACGTTGATTATGAAAATAAATATAATTTCTATGAAGCTGTAAAAATTTATTATAATGCAGCTATTCAATTTTCAAAGAGATATTCTGATATTGCTTATAAACTAGCCTTAAATGAAAAGAGAGAGCAAAGAAAGAAGGAGCTTGAAATTATTAGTGCAATGATGGAAAAATTTACTAAAGAGACTCCTGATTCCTTTTATGAAGCAATTCAACTTATATATTTCACTCAAAATATCATAAATATAATCTATCAGAGAAGCGTCGTTGCTTTAGGAAGATTAGATCAAATTTTATGGATATACTATAAGAGAGATATACAAGAAAATAAGATTACAAGAGATTTTGCTTTAGGTTTAATTGAAGAATTAAATTTGAAATTAACTTGGAATGTTACATTATTACCTACAGACTATACTACCATCTCAAATGCGCTTGGACTAAATACACAAACAATAACTATTTCAGGGGTAGATAAAGAAGGAACAGATGCTACAAATGAACTTTCATATCTTTTTTTAAAAGCTTATAGGAATCTAAAAGTATTTTCAACGGATTTATCTATTAGAATTCATAAGAAGAGTCCTAAAAAATTTGTAAAAGAAGCAATAAAAGTTTTTAGGTCAACATCAGGAATGGCTTTCTATAATGATGATATACTCATCCCAACTTTAATAAAAACAGGTTATTCTTTAGAAGATGCAAGAAATTACGTAATTATCGGATGTGTCGAACCAACCGGTCAAGGTAATAGTTTTGCAGCTACGGCACGTATGTTTATGAACTTACCAGGAGTTTTAGAGCTTGTTTTAAATAATGGATATAGTAATTTATCGAAAATGGTAGATGGTTTACAAACAGGAGATCCTGAATCATTTACAACCTATGAGAGTTTCTATGATGCTTACAAGCAACAATTAAGTTATAATATTGAAAAGTCATTAAGAATTGCTCAAATAGGAGATGAAGAAGCAATAAAGTTTTTCCAACATCCGTTTCTTTCTGCGACTATAGAAGGATGTATGGAAACCGGAAATGATTATGTAAATGGAGGTGCAACGTACAATTTCTCTTCCATTACTGCTTATGGTTTTGCTACGTTAGTTGATTCATTTTACAATATTAAAAAAGTTGTTTACGATGAAAAGTTAATGTCGTTACCAGACCTTATTGATATTTTAAATTCAAATTTTGAAGGACAAGAACCTTTTAGACAAAAATTGAAAAATAGGTATATTAAATGGGGAAACGATAAACAAGAGATTGATTTATTAGCAAATAAATTATGGAATTTATTTTGTATTGAGGTTGCTAAACATCAACCAATTAGAGGTGGAAGATATAATGCAGGTGCTTATTCAATGGGAATTCATGTAATGGAAGGTCTTTTTACTCAACCAACAGCAGATGGGAGAAAAGCAAGAGAACCAATATCAAATAGTTTATCCCCAGTAAATAACGTTGAAAAAGAAGGACTTACTGCAATCTTAAATTCAGTTGCTAAATTAAATTATGATTCTGCAACCAATGGCATTGCCTTAAATATCAGAATTCATCCGCAGAATCTTTCAAGTGAAGAAAATATAGATAAATTTTATTTTCTTTTAAAAGGGTATTTTGAAAAAGGAGGGATGCAAATACAACCAAATGTTGTTTCAACTGAAACATTAAAGGACGCACAGAAAAACCCTGAAAAATATCCTGACTTAATCGTAAAGGTTGGAGGTTATAATGCTACCTTTGTAGATCTTGGTACTCCAATTCAAAATGATATTATCGATAGATTAGAGCATACCCTATAAATTCAGGTAATATTTCCATTTCTATGAATTGAGAAATTGTAAATTGAATAAGCAGTAAATCCACCAAAAAAAGCATTAATTATCATCCAGGGAAAAGCAAAATAAGCAACTCCAAGGAAGGAGCCAGGATCGGTAAATGTACCTGCGCTCCATCCTGCTTTATAAAAGAAACCAATTGCAATTATAGTTGTTAAAAAGTAAGTTAAACTCATAATAACTCCTGTAAGTCCTGAAATTATTTTTTCATTAATAGAGGTCTTTTCTTTAAGGAATTTGTATGAAATATCAGCAGAAAGCCCTGTAATTAAACCAAAAATACAATATCCAATAACACCCCAAATACTAATTAATACTTCTATTTCAAAATGCGCTTCAACAAAAAATCCAATAACCGCATAAGGTAGCCATAAGAAAAATCCCATACCAAATCTCCTAGTTCTTAAAATTGCATAAACAACAATCAGACTGCTAAAATAAGAAATCATATAGACATAAAACATTGGTAAACCATAATAAGGTTCCAAAACACCAAATCCTTGAGTATCAGTACCAGAAAAAAAATCCCAAAAGAAAATTGAGAAATTCAGCAATATCATCAATAGGAGACTACATATTAACCAAATTTTAATAAAATTTTTTTTATTATTCATGCTCATCATTAAAATTTAACTGTTGATTATTTATATACGGTTCTTCAATATTTATATGAGTTATAGAGACCATTTTTTATCATTCTTAAGAAAAAAAATTGACAAATTGCTATTATTGTAATAATAAAATAACAGATATCCCGTATCGATGTAAGTACTGCGGGATGATCTTTTGTAATCAACATAGACTACCAGAAAATCATAAGTGTGCTTTTGATTTAAGAAAAAAGAGAAAATATTCTAATTATTTAAATCAAACTCAATTACTTTACCAAGATACTCTTGACTATTTAAGTAAAGAGTTAACAGTAGCAAAAATTTATGATTATGTTACAACTAAATCAATGACTAAATCAGAGGCAATCGAATTATTAAGTTATTTCATAGAAAATAGTGATAATAGTGAAATGAGAAAGATAAGTATTCTAGCATTTAAAGTATTAGAACTGAAAAGCGATAGAGCATTTAATATTTTGGAAAATTGCCTACTTTCAGATGATGATCCTGAAGTAAGAAAAACCGTAATACAAGTAATTGCTAATAATTTTCCAAAAAAGAGTAAAGATTTAATAAATTGGATCAGTGAACATAATAAAGATTTTAAACATTAAAAAAAATAAAAAAATCCATCAGTTTTGGTTATTCTAATAGATCTCTATTTATATCCATTTTGGACTTATGTACTTTATTATTTTTAGTTACTAAATGAGTAATCCCCCAAAGGATTAAAGTAATTATTATTCCAATTATTGAACAATAAAAAAATAAATTAGCTACTCCAAATATTTCAGCCAAAGGACCACTAAGGATAGTTCCAATGGGTGTAATTGCGCTCGAGATCGCATAATCAATAGATGAAATTCTCCCCATTTTATCAGCGGATACTTTTAATTGCATGATCGTTAAATAGATTGTATTAATAATAGGAACGAATAAACCAAACATGCCCGCAGCAAAGCCTATTAATAGAAACCAACCATAAGGTGTAATTGCAATAACTAAATACGCCACCATTAAAAGCGATTCTCCAATAAAGTAAATGAAAATACCATGTTTCCACTTTTTCTTAACTGAGGTAATAATCGCTCCTAAAAACATTCCCCCATTTAAAAAAGCTAAAATAAATGCTAAATCTGAGATCGTACCAGGATGATCGAAATAAATAAAATAAGACAATAAAATACTAAAAGGCCTCCATAAGAAATTAACGAACATCGCTACTAAAAGCATCATAAAAATGATTGGAATCAATTTAAGTGTACGAAACCCTATTTTTAAATCTTCAATGAATGAAGTTTTCTTTTCTTGTATAATTTCCGCTTTAACTGAAGGTATCTTAATCAGCAACAATGGAATAATGGCAATTAGAAAGGTAATAGGATCAATCCAAAGTATTGTCTTTATAGGAATAAAAGATAAAAATGTAGCAGCTATTATTGGTCCAATCATCTGAACAAAACTGGTAAACAAAAAGTTGATTCCATTCATTCTGCTTAATTTATCTTTTGGAACCATCGTAGGAACTATAGCACTTACAGTAGGAATATGAAATCCCTGAAAAGTCCCCAAAATACCATTTATTATTATTACTAAAAGCGGATTTATTAATTCAAAATTAAATAAGATAATTAATAAAAGAGTAACAAACGCTTGTAGTGAATCTACTACTATTATTATGCGTTTTCGGTCGAATTTATCTGATATTACTCCACCAATGAGAAATGTGATTGTTAGAGGTAAAACATAAAGAAAACTGGCAATTGAAAGAATAATTGGACTTCCAGTAATAATGGTTAACCACCAAACTATTACAAACTGTGTAACTGACGATCCAAGTATTGAAAATAACTGTCCTGACCAAAAAAGTAAATAACTCCGAAAATTTTGCTGAGTTGTTGCTTCTTCTGTAATTTTTTAACACCATATAATTAATTTACATTATAAAAAAAAAAAGAAATAAAAACTATATTGAAATATTCTTTATTTGCCCATTAATTTCTTCCAGCGCCCCCTTACTATCGAGATCTACTTTCCGAATGCCAGTAAAACTCCAAAATCCAATTGTAAATAGTAAACCTAACACACTACAGTAGAAAAACAAAGGTTGGATCCCTAATAATACTGCTAATGGTCCGGATAACAGTGCACCAATTGGTGATATTACTGAAGATAAAGTATAATCAATTGAGGTTACTCGTCCGAGTTTATCAGGTGGAACTGTTGTTTGCATAAATGTTTGATAAAGAGAATTTATTATTGGTAAATTGAATCCCAATATAGCACTACCTAAACCAAGTATAAAATATGACCCTGGAGGAGCTATTGAAAATATTAAATATCCCGTTAAAGCAATTAAAAGACTAATAAATATTACCCTGATTTTATTATTCCAATTCTTCTTAACTGATGTAAGTATAGCACCAGAAATCATTCCTCCTGTGAACAGCATTTCAGTTAATGCCAAATGACCTGCTTTTCCTCCATGAAAGTCCAAGATAAATAATGCCATTAGTGAGTCTACAGGTCTTATCAAGAAATTTAAAAGCATCGATAAAATGATCATAATGATTAAGCCAGGGATAACTTTTAATGTTTTAAATCCTAATCTAAATTCTTTTATAAAAGAACTCTTTCCAACTTTTTCTTCGGTAAGACCTAACTGCTTAACTGAAGGTATCGTTATTAGCAATAATGGTATTAGTGCAATAAAAAATGTAATAATGTCAGCCCAAAGGATCAAATACATTGATAGAAAAATTAATAGCGTTGCTCCTATAAAAGGGGCGAAAAGCTGAACAATACCAGTGAATAGAAAGTTAATTCCGTTAATTCGTGATAATTTATCCTTAGGAACCATCGTAGGTATAATTGCATTAACTGTAGGTACATGAAACGTCTGAAAAAGACTACGCAAACTGATAAATATAAAAATAATCCAAATATTAGCTACCCCAAATTGAAATAATAATATCAATACAAATGTAGTAAATGCTTGTAATGAATCCACAACTATAATCAATTTCTTTCGATTAACTCTATCCGCAATAACTCCAGCGAAAGGCATAAAGATCGTCATCATTAATAAATAGAGAAATGAAGCAAATCCACTTATCAAAGGGTTGCTATAAATATCCGCAATCCAAAAGATTATTACAAAAAACACCACCATCGATCCAAGCAAAGAAAATAATTGTCCGCTCCAAAAAAATAAATAACTCTTAAAAGTTTCCTTATTAGCAATTTCTTCCATATAATATCCCCTAATTTCCTTATTTCTAATTCTTTTATTTATTTTTTCAAATATATCATAAAAGATGAGATTTTTTATTATATTTTATCAATTAATTTATTAAGTTTCGAAATCACTTCTTCTGAAGAACTAGTGAATTTAAACACACCCTCTTCAAGTACGCCTTCAATGCCATCCGCAACCAATTCATAAACCAAATTTTCAGCCTCTGGATCTGTTCTACCTAATGCTTGAGCCAATTTATCAATTGGTAAACTGTTATAAAGCTTTACTAAACCACTTACTCGTTTTTTAATCCTTTCCTTCTTAGATTCGGCATTAATAGCCATCATAATTTTATTATCAGCTCTCTTACCATACTTTTTTTCAATTTTTTTCCCTAATTCTTCTATACCAGAATCCTTTACAGCCTTTTCTATACTCTCTCCTAAATTTTCCAATTTTGAGATATCACCAATATTATTTTTAACAAATTTCATTGATTTTCGAACCAACTCTGAAACTGAAGCTCCTATTCCTTCGGCCCAATCCCTCCACTCTTCACTCAGCTCAGGATCAACAGATATATTTATTCTAGCAGCTTTCCTTTTTTTTTTCTCCGCTTTTTTTCTTGCTTTTTCCTCAAATTTAGCTTTATTGGTATCATTTTCCATTTTTTTTCACTTTTTTTGTTTATTTTTAAGTGTGTATAATTTTTTATTCTCTATTAAAAAGTGTGTATGATCATATTTAAATGTTGTGGATCAAAAGATTGTTTTGAAATTATAAAAATAAAAATATTGTAAGAAGAATTTTTATACTATTATTCTACTATGTTTTTTAAAAGTGTGTAAAAAAATAATATTTCATTATATAACAAATTATCCTAATAGAGATAATTAAGGGGAGAGTCCTTTTTTTATTGTGTTATATAGAGTGTGTATAATTTTAATTAAATTACATCAGATTTTTCGTCAGTATGTATAAAAAGATTAATTTAATTTTCGAGATATAAGATTAAAAATAAAATTGAAAAAAATCATAAAACCATTGTTCAAATTCCATTAAGAAAGAATTATTGATTTTTTCAAATTTAGAATGGTCAAACCATTTAAAATATCGTTGGTAAAATTTTGAATTACTATTATCACTAAAATAATAATTTAGAGATTGTTCATAATCTAATAGTTTAGAACTATTTATTTCTGCGATACTGGTTATTTGAAAAGTTAAAATCGATACAGAATCTATCATTTCTTAAAATCTACTGTTATATTTAATAAAATCTCTAATTTAACATGTAATAAGCATTCGTTAAACATTTCTCAGCAGTACCTACGATTGAATTTATAATGTCTGAAACGCTCTCAATTTCCTGTACAAGTCCACAACTCTGTCCTAAGAGAATTATACCGTTCTCAACATCTCCATGGTATGCTTTCTCCAACCTTAGTACTCCTTCTCTTATCACTGATATAGCTGTTTCTTCAGCTCTTTTTTCTGATTTGTTTTCAACTGTTTCATGTTGTTTAGCGTAATTATTCTTCAATACTTGGGCAGGTCCAAAAACTCCAGTAACTAATTTAATA
>JBHLOG010000085.1:0-14578 GCA_048940765.1 Promethearchaeota archaeon
TAAAGCTTTCATTCCTTCGCTTTTGTCAAATTTATAATATAAATCAAGAAATAATAAAAAAAATAAGAAATATAAACTTTATTACTATATCGGTATAGTATGGGGCTTAAATTATTTAATTTTGGCATATCTTAAGAGAGATTCTCTACTTTGGAGTATGAATGGATTACCGTACTTTTTTTCGTAAGATTTTTTTCTTTCGATATAATATATTGACATCTTTTTTGTACTGCTGTCGGGCAGCATTGATGTAAAATTCGGTTTTAGTGCGATAAAGATGTGATCTTTCAATGAGTTCTTGAATTACTTCGTCAAAATCTGTTGGAAATGCTATACTAGTGTACTTTCTCTTCTCTCTGGACATTTCAGATGTTCACCCCATTTGATATTATATTCATATTCTTATTTTTTTCACCTTATAGTTTGTAATTTCGATACCATCGTTTTTGGAACAGAATACTCTCGTTGAGCAAACAATTCCTATTATGAGCTATAATCTCTTTAAATTTCTTGGCAGCAAATAATCGGTCAATTAATTTATTGTTTCGTAATAATGCATCACCGGTTAATCTAACCGAGGCAATGTTGATAGAATAAATAGCTTCTTGTAATGATTCAAAACGAGAGTGTGTATCTTGAAGATTTATTATCGGTAATGATGAAATGAATTCAAAAGCAGAGACATCACAATCCTGTGTCTTTAGGTAAGCATGCATTTTTAGAAGCTCTAACCGTTCATGGTCGCTAAAGCTAAAAAGGGTTAGATCCTTTATGAGGTTCAGAAGGGAAAAAATCGCTAGAATAAATTTTGTCTTATGGTGGTATGATTCAATATAATAGGTCATAATGGTATCGTCTATCCCTATACCAAAAAGGAATACCGGAGATCCTTCAAAATCAATGATTGCAATTTGAAATTTCTCAAGGATGGGAAGAAATTCAGGATTATTGTCTGGAGAAAGTACATATTTAACATGCTTTATATTAGGATCGATGTCCAAATTATCCAACTTTACAATAAGCGATGTAAAATCGAAAGAAGTCTGAATTTTATGAGCTATATTATACTTTTGCATCTCATTTACCTCCATATATCGATTACCTTGGATTTCTCATTAAAATTGTAAAAGTTGCGAATGAATTCAATCGATAAAAAGAATAACTTATTAAAAAAATAAATAGAGGTAATAAGTTGGCCTTCTTTATCACGTGCTTCGGGCATATGGCGTAATTCACTTAAATGAGTACGGGTAATATCAATGAAGGACAATATTTTTTTATAGAAATAGTTGATATATTCAGTTTGTCCTTGTGATAATTCTGTATCTTCTTCGAAAATCACATGACTAAAGATGTTATTAACAGCAATATTAAAGATTTCTTGGGCTTGTTGTAAAAAGCTATTAAACGACATGTGCTCTTTAAACAACTCAAGTAAATCCTCTTCATGCTCTATTAAAAAGATATTTGGTTTCAGGGTAAAGAAGAATTCAATATAATATAAGGTGCTTAGTTTATACTTGAATAGTGGCAAGCTTATCTTTTTGTAAAGTAAATATAATTGAATCGCTATAATAACTCCTTCTTTATTATGAATGTGCAAACGAGAGGCCATATTGGTAATATAGGAAAGAAAATTATTCAGGTCTTCACGATCATAATATTCTACCATTGTCTCTACATAGCCATAGAAGATTTTCTGCTGGTAAAAGCGATACCAGAAGGCAAAACTCTGAGGTGAGCGCATGATGGAATAAATAGTACCAAATCGTAGCAAGATGGCAAAGGTAGGAAGCAATCGATCGGGTCGCAATAATTCTTTAATGTGTTGCCTGGTGATAGTATTTGGTCTTTGAAGAAATAAATCTACCTTATTTTCATTAAATCGCTGGATAACAGAATCGATTTTAGCATCTTCACGCACATTGTTATACTCAAGATAACGTTCACATATTTTACTTTTATTTGAGATTGGAATTGATACTAATTTCGAAGCGGGGTGGGGACTAAATAATCGAAATACTCCCCTTGACATGCTAGAACAATCCAACAAAATAGCAAGTCTGTTCTTAGAATCAGGGGATAAGCGAAAAAGTTGATATGGACGTGATATTTTAAGCTTATATCGTATCTCCATGGGTATTTCAATATCTCCTTGATACACGGTATAGAGAAGGAGTGCTTGAAGCAAGGATTTCGCAAACTTGAACTTATCATTTAAGCTGCTAATTTTCTCTTGCTTCAAGGTCCTCATGCCAGGGAGTTGGAGAAAGGTATACAGTTCAGGGATATTGACATATTGCTCAAGGTCTTCTATAACCAGCGGATTTTCAAGAACAGAAATTAAATGAAGCCCTTTCGCTCCTGAAAAGGATACCTTGAAGGAAGGGAGTCCGAATTGAACACAAGTTTTATTGATGGATTTCGCAATATTAATCGTAAGTTCCCATACTTTTTGAGCTGGAAATATTTTATACAATAAGGAAGGAACATCAATATCAATTAACAAATATAAAAGATTATCATTGGCACTTTTGACAGAACAATAAAATCCGGCAATCTGATTTTCATACAGTATTTTTTGATATATCTCTAAAGGAGTTTCCGTAGTAATGAGCTGGTGAAATTTCATGGAAGTGTTATCAATCGAGACAGTTCGTCGTTTTTGAGGAAATATCTCCTCTTTTGCTACATCTAGGGTAATTTCTGCTTGAGCTTCAAATCCTTCAAGGAACATATAATTTTTCAATGCTTGAAAAAAATGGGGATGACCCAATAACTCATTGGTTTTTTCAAAATCGTGTATAGATAGAAAATGTGTTACTTCAGATAATGGTTTTTTTTCAACCTGTAATTGTATGATTTCTTGAATTTCTGACTCGTTTTTCTTAAGCCCATCTACTTCAAAAAGAATTTTCTTCGAAAAGGCATATTCATCAAGAGTACACCACTCTAGAAAGGCAAACATTTCTTTCATTGTAATTTTACGAGTATTGAAGGTAAGTTTGACAGAATCTATACGTTTTGACTTTACCCCATGTTTTTTCTGGAATCGTTCTGTTCTTGTGATGGTAATGGAATTTTTAAAGGGAATATATTGATTTACGGTGTAATTCATGGTATTTACAGCAATAGTGATTGCATTTTTTACTCTCTCGGTTAAGGTTTCTAAGATAGCTACGAATTCATGGGATTTTATATCATCTTGCTCATATAATTGTTCTATTTTTTTAATATCAGGAGTGGTAATATGAAATCGTACTTTTATTGTTTGGAGGGAATCATAGTAGAAAGGGCTTTTTTTGTCTTCCAATATTGACTGTAGTTCTTTAAACGCTGACTTCAAGTCAAACTGATGAGATTGCATATCATCAGTAATATATTTGATTTTGGTGGAAAAATAGGTGCTCATCCTATGTTTTCACCCCCTTTTCTGCATTTTCGAGAAGATTGACCTTAAGAAATTCTTGGAGATCATTTTGAAAATCATTGTCAACCAGTTGATTCATATATTTCACTAATAAGAGAAGTTTGCAAAGGAGTGATATCCCAAAATCCTTCAAACTGAAATCAATAGTGCTTGCTTTACGTTTTATTAGTCCAATGAGATCTGTCTCATGCAGTCTTAGCTTAAACTGTTCATAGGAATCAGTAAAATCATCGTTTTTAGGAGGCTTTGCCTGTCTAATTTCACGTATTTTACCTTGCTCAACATTCTTCGCTTTAACCGATTTTGCTATATCATCCTTCGTCTGATAATTAGAAACCTCAAGAAAATCACTTTCAATATCCTTAAATCGTCTGGTTATATTAATCTTGAATGTAGATTTAGTTCCATCTCTGAAACTAATAGTGAGAGAATGCAAGGTTATTTCACATTTATGGGGTTCATGTAATTGTTCAAGGGAAAAAGAAAGAATAATTTCTTCATTTCTAAAGGTACATTCTTTCAGATTGATTTTAATAGATTCTTTAATCTTATCTCCAACCGTACCAATCCGTCCAATACTATAGTTAATTGTTATCGTCTGGATATTGTCAGGAGAGAAATTGCTCCTCTCCAACTTTTCAAAATATATCTTAATAAAACTATCTAAATATAGTATATTCTTAAATATCATTTCTAATGCTGTGGTGAGTTTTTGTAAAAATTACTATATAATCCTAAAGGTGATATTTAAACTACGAATTTATTTCTATTTTGTTCATTAAAACTATTAAAAACAAGTAGTAGGAAGCATAAAACCTAAAAAATTACATTCAAAAAGAAAAAAGGATGAGGAACTCTTGATGTTTAAGAAATAATTGCTCACCACAAGCGATTAGAATTTTCATAAACGAGGATCAAGAGTTCCACATTTGTTTGGGTATATAAAGAGACTTTTATATACTGGTGGTGGGCTGGATTTCGTGTTTGAGTCTAATTCTCTTCTGATTTTTTCGAGATCAACTCCACTTTCATGAATTAGAGATTCAACTTTAATGCTATATCTATATAGTAATATATTTAAAGTACACAAGTTTGAAAAATTAGAAATTTGTACATTTCATGAAAGGTAAATTCAGAGTCTGATCTCAATGAAAATTACTATGAAATAACGAATAAATCTTAAATCGAGATTTTAGAAAACTATAAATAAAGTCTTAAAACTATATTATCCTAACATATTTTTTGACAGATATGTATATTTTCAACAAAAAAATTCGAAATCTAAAATTATTCATAACGATGTATTAATAATGTCTAATCCAAATGAATTTATGTTTTTCAAGTTAGTAGATAGCATTCGTAGTTTCACACCCTCAAGAGAAACCTTTATAGATAAACCAGTGGAAGAATTACCCGATATTGTTACAGTAACTTTCACAGGGGGTCGCTCTGGTATTTTAGATATGAAATACCCTCGTGCGGTTCATTGGGCTAACGTTATTGACCGTTTGAAAAGGGGTAATAGACCTGTTTATGTAGAAATTGATCAGGAAACAAATATTATTACAAAGCTCCTTATCCCTTTGATACAAAAAGTTCATTCATTAACACCTGATGAAAGGGGTAATATCATAGTAAAATTGATACCGTCAGCCGCAATTCATATTCTCCTGCAAAGTGATCCCAATTTCAACGAAATGCGTACTATTTTACAAGAAGCATTGGATGAGAATTCTGAAGTATTGGTTACTGAGACAAGAGATGAGCATGAGATCATTGATGTGAGAAAATCACCAAGACCTCCGCAAGCACCTTCGGATCCTGCACCTGATCCTCCACCTGATCCTCCTGTTTCAGAAGCGAGGGCACAAGAGCTCTTCGATGATATGAACAGTCTCTCGTGTAGCCCATGTGCACCCTCTTCGTCGTGCATTCCTTTTAAATTTCCTGATGATGGGTGTTGGGCGAGAGCACATAAGATGTGTTACCTTATGAATCAGGATGGGGAAGACCCTGAAAAGGTATGGATTGAGGATTCTTTGCATGTTACAACGTCAAATCATCCCAATTGTAGTGTCTCATGGCGATATCACGTTGCTCCAACGCTAACTGTAAGCACGTCGGAAGGTGATGTAAGACGTGTCATTGATCCCTCATTATTTGATAATCCTGTATCGGTAGATGTGTGGAAAGATGAACAAGGGAATCCTGGTGCAAGTCTTAGGTATACAGCTTGGACAGATTATTATGATGGCTCAACAGATCCTGATTTAAGCAACACCGAATATTATTTAGAGATTTATCGAGATCAGCTTCAAGATAGGTGTTTGGAGTATGGACCACCACCATATAGTTGCATAAAAAATTGTTTTCTTATCGTAGATCGAAATATGTTTTCAGTGCATGAGATTGAGGCTATGTTACAGGGAATATCCCCTGCCGTGATTGAATCAGCATTCTATGTAATTGTTGATGGATTCACTCCCTATGAGCTTGGAATCACTTCTGCTACAATGAGTACAACACCCAATATCAGTCTAACTCCAAGTGTGTCAGGAATGTCAGTGGAAGCTGATAGCCTTGTATTTGAATATCCCACTCATCTTAATCGCCGCCAGCGCTTAACCTGGATTTATAATATCAAATTTACAAATACAAATGGGTTCCCCACTGGAACAACCGAATTATTACAATTAACATTGACAACTTCGATTAGTACCGTCTCGTCTAGTGCTTATTTATATCTTATCCAGCAACCAAATCCTTTTGAAATTGATGGAGAGACTGCTTGGCTTAGTACAGATCTCCGTGTATTTCAGATTAAAGAAGGGCAATCGAAATTTAATGTGACTATGGATACTAATCCCTCAGATTTTATTAATCAAGTCATTAATAATCTGAACACGGGGAATACAGCAGGACAGACGTTCGAAAATGATATCTCAACAGATCAGGCAACATCGCGATTGGAGTTATCACAAAAAGTAGATGGAATATCTGTATACAACTTTGCAGTTGGAAAGGTCCGTTATCGTGCTACTGCAGTACCAGCACAAAATGTGCGTTTATTCTTCCGACTCTTTCCAGTTGCAACAACATCACTTATATATAATCAAACTTCAACTTATCGTCGTGGTGGTCAAGCAGGAGTAGTTATTCCACTACTAGGTATTCAGAATGGAGAAGTCGTCGGAATTCCGTGTTTCGCAGTAGATAGAATAGATTCTTCTACAACAAATATGAACGCTCAGACTGATCCTGCAAATGTTCAGACTATCCCTTTTGATGCCGCAGGTAATGAAATTGTCAGATACTATGGTTGTTGGTTAGATATCAATCAAACACAACCACAGTTCCCAATCCAACCATCTCCCTCAGATGGACCTTTTACGACAGGTAGGAAGACAATTCAGGAACTAATTCGTAATCAGCATCAATGCCTTGTTTCAGAAATAGCGTTTGATCCAACCCCAATTCCCGATGGCTCAACTCCATCCAATTCTGACAAATTAGCTCAGAGGAATCTTTCGATTGTTGAATCTGCAAATCCTGGAATAGAGTTCTCTCGCCGTATTCCACAAACTTTTGAAGTTCGACCAACAATATATAAAACTGTCTGCGATGAATTATTAATAGATTGCAGAGATGTACCTGTTGGGAGTATAGGCACCCTCTATATTCCTGGTATTAACACTAATGACATTCTTCAGAAGGCTGCTGAAATGTATAAGTTGCACAAATTAATCAGAATCACCGAAGATACAATAAGATTCGAAGCTAGAGGTATTGTATATGTTCCAATTCCGGTTAGCGACGGTAATTATCCAGGTATGATTTCTGTAGATCTGCCCCAAGGAATAGAAAGAGGCCAGATTTTTAAAGTTATTGTTCGACAAGTGACTAGCGAGGGAGGATCATGGATGCCAGATTCCAAACCAGCCCTTAAATGGCGACGTATTATTGCATCATATCAATTAACTATTCCAGTAAAACACAAGGAAGAACTACTTAAAACAGAAGAACTTCGGTTATCCAATTTACGCTGGATTCAAAGGGCTATCCCTTCGGCTAATAGATGGTTCTTGGTTTTTCGTAAGTATATAGACCACATTGCTGCTCGTGTAGATGGATTTGGTGGTAACTCTAACAATGTTGTGGCTTCTCCTTCTGATAACTGGAGAAATAGATTTAAGATATGCGTTTTGCTTTCCCTAATAACAGTAATTTTGGTGGGAATTGTTGTTGTAGGATTCGGTATTTTTAATAATATCTTATTAATCTTCGAAGCCCCTGTTTTTACATTGCTTGTATTTATCTGTCTCTACCGGATAAAGTATTGTAGTCCTGCTACGTGTCGTTTACTCTGGTCAGTTATTGCTGGAATAAGTTTAGGGTGTATTATACTGATAATTCTCCTATTCGTATATGCTATCACTCTACAGCTAATTATTACTCTAGTATTAAGTATAATATTAATCTTTGCTGCAGTAGTTTACGCTAAGTTTAAGAAATGTTTTTAGATAAATAATTAGTATAAGAGTTAAATATCAATAAAAATTCCTTTTTTTTTATTTAAGACCTAGTATCCTTGACTCTTAATGTCTTAAAGAATTTGGGAATCCCCACTTCCTTCCCTGATTTGAAGTTGATACAAAATATAGACCCTAAATAATTCCGATTTTATTTTAATATGTATATAGTAACGTATTTAAAGTACACAAGTTTGAAAAATTAGAAATTTGTACATTTCATGAAAGGTAAATTCAGAGTTCTTGAATTTGTCGTAGAGAGATTCAAGCCTTAGAATTTCAAATTAGAAATTTTTTTAATTTATTTCTCATACTACTTCTTGGTGAAATGTTATAATGTCTGGGAAAGATTATATAGATGTCCAAATTGATCTCTTATTAAAAGAAGTGGAAATAATTTAATATAAAATAACAGAATATGACAAATTATCCTTCCGAATAAAAGGATGGACCATTACTTTATGGTCAGGTATAATACTTGGGGGAATTTATGCAGTTCTTTCAGGTACAATTATTTCTATCATTTTAGGAATAGAAACTATGATTTTTTGGTTTCTTGATACACTATTTAAAATATATCAAAGATACCATGTTGTACGGCTTGAATGGATTCAAGATTTCATCAATAATAAGAATAGATTTGTTAATATTAATCTTAAAACTCAATTGGATAATGGAGAGATTTCAAAAATTCTTTTATTTGATGTAAATAGTAGAATGGGATCTCAATATGATAAAATCTTTAAAAATATTTTGAAAAGAAAAACCAGTATTTGGCGTTGCTTATTTGTTCGAAATGTCTTTCCTCTCTATGTTGGATTATTACTAGTCGGTATATATATTGGGCTTTCCATTGAAAGTTTTGATTCAATTGTCCTAAATTTTTATATATTGATTGCATCTATTAGCTTTATTATAATTACTGCTGTCTTTATTCTTATCCACAAGTATATAATCATTCCAAATGATCAAAAACCTATTGAACCGATAACAAAATAAGATTTTGGTGCCAAATTGATATCACCAAAATTTTGAATAGAGAAATTTTAATTGAATTTTTCTCTAGGCTAAGTAATAATCTGCCATAGCGAGTTGTCTTTAAAAATATAAGAAAAAAGTAATCTTTTTTATTTTTTAAAATCTCTATGGGAATTTATTGATGTAACTCTTTTCCTTTTTCTTTTAATGAGATAAGTTCTTGCTTGAATTGATCATAAATTTTTTTTCCTTTAATTTTGAGAATTTTAATTACTCGTTTCAAATGCCTTAATTCAATGCTAAATTTATCTGGTTTACTTACTCTATTTACACATTTACCTTTTTTCTTTTTTTTAATGTGGTCATCGATAATATCTATTAATTTATCTATTACTTCTTCCAAGAAATCCTCTATAACCTTCTTTAAAATATCTTCAGTAAGTTCTTTTAAAAATTCTTCTATTAACTTTTGAAGGTAATTCCTAAGAACTTCAGCCTTAAAATATATTTCTAATCCTGTTTGATGTTCAATTAATAATAATTTTATTCCTTTATGGTCAAATATTAACGTATCATTATCTCTTTTCCATGTCTCTAATTGACAATAGACTGGATTCTTTATATTCTTCTTTGATATAATATATTCTCTCAACTCCTTATATTCATCTGAATAAACTCTAGAATTATTAAAACCTTCGTAAGTTTTATTATTAACATTCTTTAAATCATTTCTATATTCTAATGGGGTTATTTTTATAGATGCTAATTCATTGACATCTTCTTTTAAAAGATCACTTGCATATTCAAAATTTCTAGATAAATCACTAACTTTCAATGTTTTTTCTCTATATTCATTGAAAAATTTTTCAAATAACTTTTCTCTTTGTTCTTTTTTTCTAGGTAGGCTTTTAAACATCCTCTTTTTCTCTTTCAGAAACTCAAGATTGCGTATTCTGCGTGTAGAAATTAGAATAATACTTAATCCAATACTAGAGACAAGAAATAGCAAAGTAACTATGAATGGGATAAAAAATTCATGAACAATTATCGGAGGTAAAGGTGTATAAGCAACCCAATTACATGAATATAAATCTAACTTGTTAAAAGCATTTTGCTGATATCCAGTTAAATTAATATGATGAACATGGTATAATTTTGGAACCCAACACCATACACATGGTTTATCTTCAATCAAGAGTTCTTGAATCCTATCATACATACTTTCTCTTATAATTGGATTAGTTTCTTTAAGCGCTTCTTCCATTAAGAGCTGAACATTATCCCAAAGATAAAAAGGATCTCTACCCGCCATTTGAGCTTCTGTATAGCCATTATATTGGGCTCCATTTCCTAAAATAGTACGATTAGAAAACAAAAAGTTAATAAGATTGCTTGGATCATTAAAATCAGCACTATAAGCAAAAAAATAGAGCTGTAACTCATTTCTGTGATGGCCATCTATCTCTCTCATGATATTAAGGAATTCTAAATAAGTTGTACTGGCATTTGTTATTTGAATACCTATTTTAGCAAGATTATTCTGTAATAAAACTAGTATATTCTCATTGGTTGTATATGTGTAATTAAATGTAGCAAATGTAGCATTTAACCATTGAATTTCGTTAGTTCCAGGATAGGTTGGATCCCATCCTTCACCAAATCCCATTGATTGCATAATTATTCTTGCTCGTGTGAGGTTAAAGACAGCTACATCAAAAGTATCGTTAGCATACCTAATTCCAGAGGGTAATGGTGATCTCAATCTTACAGAGCTTTGGATATTAATTTCATCATTAATATATGAATAATTAATTGCATAGGAAATCGCTTCTCTAAAAGTCCTATTTATTAAAATTGTATTCATACCAACAAAGAAAGTTTCTTTAGATGTTTTCCCAGAATCTAATACTGTTATATGGGGATGGGCGGTAAAAGTACTTAACATAGATAATGGAATTCCAGACACGAAATGAATGTTTTCATAGAGTAATGCTTCTTTTAATAAATTATAACTTGGAATAATAGAAAAAACCATCTTATCTATAGTTGTTTTTCCTCTCCAATAACTATTGAATGCATGGAAATTTATCTCAGAATTAACTATATAATAATCATAAACAAATGGTCCGGTTCCTACTAAATTTCCGACAGTAGTATCTATATATGATGCAACAGGAGTAGAATTAGGCGATAAAATATATGAGCCACTGAAACACAATAAAGCTTCAAGTGGAACATATGGAGCGTTTAATATGAATGTTACATTATAATCATTATTTTTTCTAACTCTTTGTACAATTGGAGTTCCATTTAAGAAGGTATATAAAGGTGATAATTGAGTTACCTTATCAAAATTAGTTCCAGTTGAGTTTAAAGCCCAGGCCATTCTTTGCCATGTAAAATTAACAGTATCAGCATTAAAAGGAGTTCTATCGTGGAATATGATTCCTTGTCTGAGTGGAACTGTAAATTCTGTACCACTTGGATTCCATTCACCATAATCAGAGGCTAGATGAGGTATAATTTTGAGTTCTGGATGAGATAAATTATATGTAAATAGTCCCTCACAAACTTGATCAATTACATCATATGAAGCCTGGTCCCAAGCTAATTGTGGATCTAGATCAATTGGGCCAGATTGTACTCCAACTTTGAAAGGTATAGGTGTGAGAGGACTACTAATCTGTAAGTTAAATTCTTTATGGTTAATTTTCTTTTTAATAATATTATTGAAAATAAAAGGAGCAGTTATTATAATTACTAATATCAAAAAAATAGTCGATCTTCTTGTTTTCATAAATTTTCGCCCGAAATTTATAGTTAATAATTACTAATCAAGATATTAATAAAAACATTTTTACTAATTTGTAAAATACCAACAATAGAAGATATTAAAGGTCAGTGGATTTAGGGGAGAGGAAATATTATTTTTTATCATTTTTAGCACGTCTTACCGAATTCTTGGACTATAATTATCTATCTATATATAAGGTTACTGTATTCTCGGCTTTTGTTGTTGGTTTCGTAATTTTTTCCGAGGAAATATATATCTAATTGGTGTAATTATATTTACTAAGTGGTAAAATTATTTGTCTTTTGGTAGTGTAAATTCCATAATCCTAATTCTCTGGTAATGCAATATATTCTAAGATGGTATCGATATACTGGACATTTTCTTTGCCTGCTTCATCGATTAACGCCTGTGCTAATGATACCTTAAAGCTCCAGATGGTAAATTCCTTGGCTAATTCTTTTAACTTTCGCACAGCATCGACAAAATCAGCATCACCACTAACAATAATGGCTCTATCATATGAATCTTCTTCAGCCAATTCCACAATTTCCTTATACATAAATACATCAACGCCCTTCTGCTTTTTCTTGCCATTAGGGGTTTCCTGTAATGGTCGTGGCTGAATAATGAACCCTGCCTTCTTTAAATACGACAGAAATTTCTTTTTTTCCTTCGGTATTTTTTTTGGAAGCCCTACATAAATAAGTGCTCCAACTAAATGTGAATACTGTGCTAACACATTGATAAATTTCACATAATCCATCCGACAATTTAAATTAAGCAGATTCATATAGACATTTGCGTGATCGATAAATATCATTACTCTTTCTTGAATCAACTAACTAATCTAACCTCCACTAGGAGCCTCTGGTCCAAATAGTATTACTTTTTCTAATGGCGATATAAGGGTTATGTCAAATAATTCGTAAAAAAAAATCACATTAAATACAAATGAGACTAAAAGATTTGAAATACGAGGACACAATTGTGAATGTCCTATTTGTTTTGTCGGAGGCTTCTTAATTCCCATGTCTGATTCTGTAATCATTATTAGAAGGTTTTAATATAAGTTTTTAAACATCAAGCTTAATCATTACAAGTTTCATTGTGTATTAAATGGGAGGGTTACTCCGATTTTACATCAAAATTGCCGAGTATATTTAAATAAAAAAGAATTAAATTGTGAACCCTTTTATCCTTTATATAAAAGATTTTAAAATCCATTATTTTAGAAGACTTCTATGGAAGGATCGGAAGCTCAACTATAAAGACAATTAATATCAATATTTCATAAAAAAATTCGAAATAAAATCGATCTATCATTCTAGACATAAATGTTAAATACAAGGGAATAATCTCTTATTTTGTCTTTTCAAGGAAAAGAAATCTAAATGAATGTAATTTACTAAGCAAATTAATGAGTTTTGATTATAATGAGTGATAATAATAAGAACGAAATTACTCAAAATGAAATTCAAAATATCTTAAGTGCATTAAATACCGTAGAATTTATACTGGTCTCCAAGTGGAACAGGTATATTTTTATGTTTAATTGGAATTTTAGGAGCTAAACCTTATAGGCGTCTACTTATTATAATATCACTTTTAATCTCTGTTAATAATTAAAAAGAGGTTCTTTAATAAATCTTTATTGGCTTACCTTTTTAAGAGAGACGAATATGGAGGAGGAAGATGATTGAGAGAGAAAATATATATCCTTCTTTAAAATATTTATCAATTTTAAGGCATCTATAAATTTTATATTCTGATATGTCTTATAAGCCTCACTTCGAAATTTTTGAAGTTTCATTTCTTATAAATCGCCTTGATAAACTGAAGTGTGATATAGCCTTTTCTTAACAAGTAACTATATCTTAAAATGAATTTTAGGAATGAATAAAGCTGTAAATAAAAAAAATAAGAAAAAAAAGTTTTATTTAGAATACGACCTCTGAAATTAAGCGGGTTTAGGTTCTGCTATAATTAATGGTGGATCAACACCTATTCTAACGGAGGTTATAACATCATCTGGGATATTATACTCAGTCACATCAGGATAAATTCCTGGACCAAGTGTTTGATCTTCCCAATATTCAGCGCCTTTAAAGTCAGGTGCGCCAAAAAATTTCCAATTCCCATGAACTACAACAATCGAAGAGGTCATATTTTGTATACGAGATGGGTTCAAATTGGGATCATTACAATAGACATGATGATGTTGACCTTGTATATTTAAGTCAGAAAACAAGAGAATTTCATTCAAACTTAGTTTTTCTGTCGATTTATATAGCATTACTGAGGTAAGTTTATCAGCCTCGATAAGAGTAAAATTATCAGCAGGATTTGGGGCAACATAGGAAATTGTGGCATACATTCCTGGTCCTAATCTATTAAATTCAGTATATTCAAAATCTGGATTTTCAAAAAAACCCCAAATTCCCGAAATGACGATAATAGAACGTGTAATATTATCAAAATTACTCCCAGCTAGATTACGATCTCCATCGCCTCTTTCTAGTCCAAAAATATGATGATGTGATCCCCTAAAGAAGCCCTTTTCAAATAGAATTAATTCGTTAATCTCTTCAGTTGGTAATGCATCTGCTATTTTCTTAACAGAGAGGAAATCTACATTAATTCCTTCATCTTCAAAATCATACATTCCAGGTCCAAAGGTTCTCGTAAATTTAGATTCTGATTTGAATTTTTTCTCAGAGTAAAACTCCCATTCTCCAGATTTGATTATCATAGAAGATGGAAGATTTGTACCAAATGTATTAGATAAATCTTCATTTTCATTGAAGACATGGTGATGTTTTCCTTGAAATTTTGGTTTAGCAAAAAAAA
>JBHLOG010000255.1:0-3492 GCA_048940765.1 Promethearchaeota archaeon
TCCATGGCTTTTTTAGAAAATTTACCCATTTGATTATAATCCCAGATACCTCCAAACATGGTCATCGAGATTGGATTCAAATCATACTTAGAAGCTTTATCTTCAAGATATTTTTTAGTCATTCTACCAATTTCCTCATGTTCTCCTTTATATTCCAGGAGAGCACGCCCTCCTGAAGACACAAAAATTGCAACTTTCTTTTTCTTGAGTTCACTGCTAAATTTCTTTAAAAAGGCTTTCGCTTTACTTGTCCACATATTAATTCTCATTCCACTCCCAATAATAACAAGTTCAAATTCTGAGATATCCTTGACCTTTTCTTCTTTAAGGTTTACAACTTTTGCTTCAAATCCTTCACCTTGAAATATTTTAGAGATTTCATCTGCAGTACCAGCTGTCGCTCCGTAACGAGTACCGTAGGCTATTAATACTTTCAGTTTTTCCATTTTTAATCACTTTTTTTATGAAATTTTCTATTAAGAAAATCAAGGTTACTACTTTTAAAAATTGGACTAATAAATTTTTATTATTAACTTTAATTATTCAAATATTATGCCTGCTTTAGCTCATATTGGGATTGGATTGGTAGCTAAGCGAATTGCACCTCAAATACCTCTTTGGGCTTTACTAATATGTGTAATGGCCATTGATATCTTATCCTTTATTTTTCTATTCGCCACATGGATTTCGCACGGACTCTTTATGGTAATTCTCTGGTCAATTGTTAGCATATTAATCACAGCATTCATTAGAATTCGCCTTACTTCAAAGGATGATCAAGATAAAGGAAGGAACTTATCAATATGGAGAATGGATATCTGGCAACCTAGCATAATTATCGGACTATTCGTTTTTAGTCACTGGGTTTTAGATTTCATCGGATGGCCAATGAGTGCCCTAGACCCTAATGCGTCTGGAGTTCCATTGCTCTTTGATGATGCTGTATACATAGGACTTGGTGTGTATAGTACATGGCTTGGAGCGCTATTAATGGATATAGGGGTATTTGTCGTTGGACTGGTGATTTACGTCCATTACCTAAAAAAGATTAAGAAGAAAAAATATAGTAATGAAATTTCACCCACAAAATAATTTTTAAGTACGGGATAATCTCTAAAAAATAGCTATTTTTTTAAAAACTTATGAATAAAATTATCAAGGACTTCTTCAATCGTAGGACTTCCGATTGGTTCAATATCATATGATACTTTCACAATTGGTTTATTCGTTTTGATCAATTTGGTTAAGTCTATAGGACTTCCATTCAAGATTATATCTGCTTTCACATTATTAAGAGTTTTTTCTAAATCATCTATTTGTTGGTCTGTGTAACCCATAGCAGGTACTATCTGTGTAATTTGAGGAAAATCTTCGAAAACTTCTTTTATAGAACCTACTAAATATTTTCTAGGATCAACACATTTTGCTTCTGCGTTTTTAGCAGCAACATACGCAGCACCAATTGACATGCCTCCATGAGTTAATGTCGGTCCATCTTCTACACATACTACTTTCTTTCCTTTCAATTTTAAAGGTTCTTCTGCTTTTACAACCGAATTTGTATAAATTTTTATTGCATTTGGATTCAGTTCATTAAGATTTTTTTCAACAATTTTTACATCTTCTGGTTTAGCACTATTCATTTTATTTATTACAAAAGCATTAGCATATTTAGCATTCACTTCTCCAGGATGATACTTATTTTCATGGCCCGGTCTTAAAGGATCTACAACAACAAAAAGCAAATCGGGAATATAAAAAGAAATTTCATTATTGCCACCATCAAAAATAATTACATCTGCTTCTTTCTCAGCTTCTCTAATTATTTTCTTGTAATCAACTCCAGAATAAATCACTAGTCCTTGTCTAATATATGGTTCATATTCTTCACGTTCCTCAATGCTGCAGTCGTAAGTATCTAAATCTTCGTATTTTTCAAATCTCATAACATTTTGTTGGACTAAATCACCATAAGGCATGGGTTCACGAATAGCTACCACTTTATATCCTTTACTCTTTAAATATCGATATGTAGCTCGTGATACTTGACTTTTTCCACATCCCGTTCTAACTGCACATATAGCAATTATAGGTTTATTAGCTTTAAGTTGGGTAAATCTTCCAGAAATTAATCGATAATTCGCACCGGCAGCAAGAGCTCTTGAGGCTTTATGCATGACTTCTTCATGAGAAACATCCGAATACGCAAATACTACCTCATCTACCTCATACTTTTTTATATAATCTTCAAGTAAATCTTCGGATACCATTGGAATTCCATTTGGATATAATTTGCCAGCTAATTCTGTCGGAAATATTCTTTCAGTTTCATCAGTAGTACCTATGTTTTGCTCTCCAGCAATAGTAAATGCTACCACATCATATTCCTCGTTATCTCTAAATACAGTGATGTAGGTATGGAAATCCATCCCTAAGGCCCCTACAATAATAACTTTCTTTCTCTTCATTGATATAAACCTTTTTTTATCGTATCATTTAGGTTATATTATTATTTAATTTGGGATTTGTACAAATAGTTATCGAAAGTATTATGGGAAAGGCAACCCCCTATTATTTTAAGTTACACTTGGAAAATCAAAACCATTTTTTGCTATTAGATCTCGGTACCAAAAAGCACTTTTTTTCCACATTCTTTCTTGTGTTTCATAATCAACTCTAATTAATCCAAAACGTTTAGAGTATCCTTCTGTCCATTCAAAATTGTCTAATAACGACCACACAAAACAGCCTTTTAAGTTTACACCCTCATTCAGCGTTCTATTTGCAGCTTCTAAATAGCGTTGGAGATAACTCAAGCGATACCATAAATACTTTTTTACTCACTAATGACGTTATATTCTTCATTTGTTACAGGTTCTAACCATTCAACAGGTCCTTTTTGAGAATTAGGCATTACTGCAATATGTACAAGCCATTCATCTGGCGAAGCTCCATGCCAATGATTTACACCAGAAGGAATCTTTACCACATCACCTTTATGAATCACTTGAACTTTTTTACCTTTTTCTTGATAATATCCCTTTCCAGCAGTAACAAGCAAAATTTGACCCCCTTGATGTATATGCCAATTAGTTCTTGCGCTAGGTTCAAAACTAACATTACCTATTGGGCAATTAAATATACGATCATCTTCAACTAGCATACTAAGCCATGCCATTCCTGTGAAATGATCCTTTGGGAGTTTTACTCCTTTTGGAAATAACTCACTTTCACTTAAATTATTTAATTTATCCATTTTTCATCCTTTTATTTTTTACAATAAATCATTAAGTTTCAAAAAGTTACTTAATTTTAATATAAAATTTAATAAATATAGATTAGGAGGTATTAAAATCGCACTATAAATAAAAAGTAATTTAAAAGACAATATATTAGCAAAATATAGTGATGTGAAAATCACTAGAATTATTTTAGTGATAATTATTTTTATTAGGAGGAAATATTATGAAAGAAATACCTGATTATGAAAAG
>JBHLOG010000086.1:0-14520 GCA_048940765.1 Promethearchaeota archaeon
TCTACTAGAATTGCTAAATTTGTTGCATCTTTAATTGAAGATGAATCTACAATTCAGATGGGAATTGGACAGATTCCTAATGCAGTGACTCAGGAATTACAAGATAAAAAAAATCTAGGTGTTCATAGTGAGGTATTCTCAGATGGAATAGTAGATCTTGTAGAAAGTGGTGTTGTTACTTGTAGAAAAAAGACTTTACATAAAGATAAAATCATTTGTTCCTTTGTAATGGGCTCTAAAAGATTATATGATTTTGTAGATGATAATCCTATGGTTGAATTTCATCCTTGTGATTATACAAATGACCCATATATAATTAGTCAGAATGATAAGCAAGTGGCTATAAATGCAGCATTGAGTGTTGATTTAACGGGGCAAGTAAATTCAGATTCTTTAGGTTATCGTTTGTATAGCGGAATTGGAGGTCAAGTAGATTTCGTTAGGGGAGCAGGTAGATCTAAAGATGGAAAACCAATTATGGCTCTCCCTTCCACCGCAACATTAAAAGATGGAACGGTAGTTTCACGAATTGTCCCTCATCTTCAGAAAGGTTCAGGAGTAGTTATAACAAGAGGAGATATTCATTATGTTGTAACTGAATGGGGAATTGCCTATCTTTATGGTAAAAGCATAAGGGAAAGAGTTCTTGAAATGATAAATATTGCACACCCTGATTTTCGAGAAAAATTATTAGAACAAGCAAAGAAGTGGAAATATGTATATTCAGACCAGAAGTTGCCTATTTCTATTGATGGAAGAATAAGTATTTATCCTGAAAAATATGAGACTTTTTTAAACCTTAAAAATGGAAAAAAGATGAAAATTCGCCCTGTAAAACCCACAGATGAAAGAATGATTCAAGAGCTTCATTACTCTTTGGATGAAAAAGATAGATATTTAAGATTTTTTACTCCTGTTAGAGATTTTCGTCATAAAAAAATCCAACCAATGGTAAATATAGATTACACAAATGATATGATTTTAATAGGAGAAGATAGTGAAAATGGAGAAGATCAAATTATAGCTTTAGGAGCATTTTTCAAAACAATTCAACCCTCCGTTGCGGAGATAGCATTCGTGGTTCATAAAAATTGGAGAGGATTAGGAATAACTAAGTTTTTATTAAATTACTTAGTACAAATTGCGAAAGAACTTAATTATAGGACATTTACAGGGTCAATTCTGCTTGAAAATAAACCAATGCTTCATATTATTAATAGTTCAGGATATTTACTTAAGCTTAAAAGAATAGAAGGTGGAGTTACCACATTTGCTTTTGACATTACTTAATTTCTCTATATCGAAATATGATTATATTCTAAAACCCATAAATTCATTTTTAATATTCTTTTATACTTATTTACTAATTAATCGTGCATGTTTCTATGAGTAATAAGAGAGAAGAACTATTCATTACTGATTTCCATAAACATTACAAAGAAAATGGTTTAACTAAAAAAGTAATTGAATTATTCCAGAAACTAATTTACGATTACTACAAAAATCACAAGAGAAAGTTTCCTTTTAGAGAAAAAATCACTCCCTATAACGTCCTTATTTCAGAAGTTATGCTACAACAAACCCAAACAAGTAGAGTATCAGAAAAATTTTTAAAATTTATACAAAAGTTTCCGGATTTTTTATCATTATCTAATGCTTCAACTGAAGAAGTTCTTAAGTATTGGAAAGGATTGGGTTATAATAGAAGAGCAATAGCTTTAAAACAGATTGCACAAGTTGTTATTAATGATTTTAATGGGGAATTACCCTATTCAATAGAAACTTTGAAATCCTTTCCACAAATAGGCCATAATACAGCATCTTCAATTTTAACATTTGCTTTCAATAAACCAACAGTTTTTATAGAGACTAATATAAGAAGAGTTTATATTTATTTTTTTTTCCCAAATAAAAAAAGAGTCAATGACAAAGAAATTTTACCTATTGTAGAAAAAACTATTGATAAAATCAATCCACGAGAATGGTATTATGCTTTAATGGATTATGGTGTCATGCTTAAAAAAAAATTTCCTTATTTAGGTAGAAAAAGTATTCATTATAAGAAGCAATCATCCTTTGAAGGATCTAGAAGACAAATCCGAGGAAAGATATTAAAAATGATGATAGAAAATCAAATTATCAAAAAATCTAAGATCATTGAAAAGTTTAAAGATTTTAGTAATGAGAGAATAAATTCTATTCTTGCTCAACTAGCAAAAGAAGGATTTATATTGATAGATAAAGATAATGTAAGAATTGCTAAATAAAAATGTCTAGCCGTTTAAAATTTTGCTTATTTTAATCGCTAATTTTTCTTGTTTTCTCCATTCTCCGAAAATCAATCCTTTAGATATCAATTTTTGGAGTTCCCTTTTATAAATTTTATTTATAGGTCGTACTGGTTTCTTAGCAAAAGGAGTTTGGGGAAATGGGATAAAACTATGAGCATGAATTCTTACTCCTTTATTACTTAACTTTCTCATCATTTCTATTGTAAGTTCAATATCTTCCTGTTCTTCTCCTGGCAACCCAAAAATGAAATCTAAGTTCACATTAAGATTGACTTCTAATGTTAATTCAACAGCATTATAAATATCCTCTACAGTATGACTTCTATTACATAAATTTAAAACTTTTTGACTGCCAGATTGAGCTCCTATAGTAATATTATCATTATCAGCGTATTTTAATATTAAATTTAATGTCTCTTCATTTACATGCTCCGGTCTTACTTCTGATGGAAACGTACCTACGAATATGTTTCCTTTTGCTCCTATTATTTTTCTAATATCGATAAGTAAATTTTCGAATTTTTCTAAATTTAATTGTTTTCCATCATTTGAGCCATAAGAAAAAGCATTCGGTGAAATAAACCTTATAAAAGTAAGATCTCCAAAATAAGCTTTAATTTCTTTAACATATTTACAGATTGTTTCTATACTTCTATGACGTGGAGAAGTACCTGAAATATATGGAGTCTGGCAGAAATAACACACATAAGGACAACCCCTAGTTATTTCTATAGCTCCAAATCTGGTAATTTTAGAGGGGAAGGGAGGATATTTATCCAAATTAATTAAATTCTGCTTTCCAGTATAATAATATTTTTGATCATCATCGATGTAAGCAATTCCTTTAACTGTATTATAATTCTCATTAGAATTTATTTTTTGCATGAACTCTATTATTGTTTCCTCGCCTTCACCAACTACAACCACATCAAAGCCCATTTTAAGAGTCCCAGAAGGATCTCCTGTTGGATGGGGACCACCAGCAATAAGAATGCATTTTTCCTTAAATTTATTTTTCAAAATATGAATAAGCTCACGGATTTCAAAATATTGAGTTGTGTAAAATGAAATTCCAACTATTATTTTATTGTATAATTTAACAATCTTTTCAAGAATTTTATGAATTTCATCATTAGACTTAGCAAAATAAAAGTCAATCGCCTCAAAGACCTTATCTGTTTCAAGTGCACCTATTATAGCGTTTAGACTATAAAAATTGTCCTTATGGTAATAAATTACGAATGCAATGTTTTTCAAGGAAAATTGACCTAATTTATGGTATAATCTATAATCTGATAATATATAATACAATGCTTTTAAATTAAATTTGTAATTTTGATTTTTATAACAATAATTACTAAAGAATTTTGCAAAATTAAATGAGATTTAATTAATTTAATTTAATATTATTTTTAAAAAACGAAAAACATGCCCTCATTGATGTATGTCTGATGTAAATACTTACATAGAATATGAAATAGGCAATATTCCACTTATTATTTCGGTGTCTCATGGTGGAACTTTAGATTGCGATTCTATACCTCAAAGATCTACAGGAATTTTCGGCATTGATAAAGGAACGATAGAATTATCCAAAGAATTATGTGAATGTATCAGAATTAAATTTAAAAATGAAGGCCTAGGATTTAATACACCTTCCTATATTGTTTCGAAGATCCGTAGGAATAAGATCGACTTAAATAGGAAAAAAGATGAAGCTTATAACCGAGATTCATTTTTTGGGAGAGAAATTTATGAATTTTACCATAATAAAATTAAGAGTTGGATATTTGAAAATCTAAATGTATATAATCGTTCCTTACTTATTGATATTCATGGTTTTGAAAGGAAAGCTCGTCCCCAAGGTTTTCGTGATGTAGATATGATTTTAGGTACTGATAATTTAAAATCATTTTTCTCTATGACAATTCCAAAGAGAGATTGGGGGAAAAATCTTCGCGGTAATATTATAAGGAAATTCCTTCAATCTAATATTCCAATTGCTCCAGGACATCCTAGAAGGAGAGAATATGTTCTATCTGGAGGATATATCACCACCCAATACGGTGCTTCTAATATATCAAGAAGTCAAGCTATTCAAATTGAATTTTCTGAAAAGATAAGAATTTACGATATTGAGTTAAAAAAAAGAGTCTTATCAATTCTAACAGATGCAATTTTTGAGGAACTAGCGAAAGCGTAAAGTCTTATTCCTGCTTATTAATTTCAATTATCAATTTAACAATACGATTAATATATTTTCCTTTTTGTATCTTACAAATGTGTGCGACCTTTTTATAATTAAAGGATTCTGCTAAAGTATCTAAATATGAGATATTATACAATATTGAAACATTTTTGTCATTTTTCATGAATAACTTATCAAGTTCAGCTTGAATTGTACTATTATTTAAATTTATTTTTTTTTTAATTCTTTTTTTAATTTCTTTAATGGTTTCTCCGAAATTAAGATCTCTAATAATTGAAATAAGAGAGTTCAGCACCATCGTGTATAATACAACTATATTTATAGTATCAACTCCTTCAATCGTTTCAAATTTAAGTTGAAGATCTTGATAAATTTCATGGATATAATTTTCATCTATTCCTTTAATTTTCTTAAATAAGTTAAGGAATTTTAGATAATCACCTTCCAGGAACAAATCAAGATTATCATTAAAAAGATCTTTAAATTTTCTAATTACTTGTCCAGAATTGCTAATTTTTAGTGAAATCTCAGGTGTTCTACCAACTATAATATCTTCTCCTGATTTATAGAACTGTTGTTCTATAAGATTGCTTGTAGCTTCAAGCAATTGATTCTCAATCATTTTTTTGGCAGAGCACCTAATTTTTTCAATATATTCTTTTTAAAAAGTAATAAAAACATATCGATTTAATTTTTTGCTTTATTTAATCTTACTTTTGAAAATATGGTTTTAAGGCTTAATATTACAAGTATAATATATTTCAAGTAATATGATTTTATTTGTCTTATGTACTCGATCTTATTTTATAGTTTCTCAAAAAAATTAATATATTTAAACTCAAAATTGAAATTGTGAATGAAAAGATAATAAAAAAAAAGAAAAGATTCTTTGAAATTTAAGAGGTTGTCTCTAATACTATAGATCTTCTACTAAATCTTCGTAAGCTTCGAGAGCAAGTTCAATTATTTCTTGGAAGGCCATTGCATCCTGTAGATTACCTTCTACGGTAATATCGCCTGCCATATAAGCGCTAGTTGCATCAACCTCACCCATTAAGATACCTGCCCCTACTTCTAAAGTTGAGGACATCGTGAATGAAGGATTATCTACTTCTCCCTCTCCAAAATCTAAATCTCCTTCTTTAACTGTAAGCCAATGTTTCTTATCTGCATCTGTAATGATCATCTGAATGGCTATGTCCATATCCTCTAATTCCTCTTTAAGATCTTCATTTTCAGTAGAGATTTGCTTGATAAATTCGAAGACCTTCATCATATCTTCAGTGGTAGCACTTACTGCGCCTTTATCTTGGGCAGCTTTTATTTCTTTCAATAATGATTCGTCAACCATTTTAATTTTCAACCTTTTAGTATAATTTTCCTCTTTTAATTTGAAAATTATTTAAAAAAATATTCTATAAATAACAATATTAAAAGGATATAATGATATAAAAAGGTTTTATTTCTTTTATGTGTTGAATTTAAGAAAAAGCACTAAATTTAAAAGTTATGAAGAGGGGAGATTTAAATGATTTAAATATAGTAGTGAGCATTATTTAGTTAAAGAAATGCTGATTTTTAAAATTAAAATCAAAATTAAAGGAAGATCTAATCATGCCTGTAAAAGAAGTAAAAGACTATTATTTGAAAAATAAACCAAAATTAATGAATCAATTCAATAAATTCCTTCACATTTCAGAAGGTATATTATTAAAAAAATTTAATGAAGAGCAGATTGAAGATATATTCAAGAAAATGAGAAAAGAATATGAGAATTTAATCCCAAAAATCCCATATATTGGAGGCAGAAAAAATCCGTTTACACTCCAGCTTGTTGATTGTGTTTCAATGTTAGCAATTTTTCTTACGCTTGAAGAAGTAGGTTTGTCTTATCCTGAAATTGGTGAATTTAATTACGAATTTTGGGAAAAGGTAAACCATATAAGAGTTCATAAATTAGAAAAATCGGGCCAAAATCCTATTGACCAATATTTTAATGAGGCATATCTCAATTTTATTAGAAATTTCGCAAAATCTTTGCAACAGAGAAGATATCCAGACGATTGGGTTATGGAGTTTATAGAAGGTGATGGAGAAACATTTGATTACGGTTTTAAAATCACCGAATGCGGAATACATAAAGTATTCAAGAGATTAGAGGCTGAAAAATATACTCCTTTCTTATGTTTAACCGACTTCGCTCTGGGTAATGTATATGGATTCGGATTTACTCGAACTCAAACTCTCGGAAATGGAGATCCTATATGTGATCATAAATTTTTGAGAAATGGGAAAACTCCAAGAGCATGGCCACCCGATAATTTACAAGAATTTAAAATGAAGCTATAATTTTTTTTCTCCAGTTCTAGTCTTATTTTTAATTTTATCATTATAACTTGATTAAAATAAAATTTAGATTAAATAGATTATAGTTATATTTTGAAATGGCGCCCACAGCGGGATTTGAACCCGCGTCGCAGGAGTGACAGTCCCTTACACAAGAGTAAATTTTTTTGGTTTTTTGAAAATTTACTTTCTGAATGCTAGACCGGGCTACACTATGTGGGCTAAATCATTTTTTTACGCGGTTTTAAAGAACTAGTAATATAAACATTGAAATCAACCAAAATATAAAAGTTTTATTCTGAATAGAGAGTTAATACAGTTAATAGAAACATTTATATTGATTGAAGTCGATGTAGATTATAAGGAATTTTTAGGTATAACAATATTATATATTTGAATTAGTATCAAGTGTAATTAATATGCTTAATTCAAAGAATTTCAATACGGTAATATACCAATTGGAACATCAAGATGATGAATTTATTACGCTTTTAGATAAGATCATAAATTTTATAGTGTTTAAATTCAAAACTACTGAGGAATTACGAGAAGAAATTGCTGATTATAATGATATCTATCAAATCATTATTAAAGATGTGAATTTTGATTTTTGGTTAAAAATATATGATGGTTCTATTATTTATAAAAAAGGAATTAATAGAAACGCGTCATTTAGAGTTACTTATCCAAGAGATATATTAATTAAAATTCTAAAGCGTGAGATGAATGGAACGGATGCTTATATGAAAGGAATAATAAAAGTAAATGGAGATCTCTCTCAAGGCTTAAGATTTATGAAATTATTCAGGATGTTCTTGCTATATCTAAACAATGGTTTTAAAAAAATGAAATAATTTTATTTTAACTGCTTTTATTAATAGATATAAGAAAGAGTTAGTATATTCATTTTAGATAAATAAAAAGATTTTTTAGAAATTATGAATGAAAGTAATTTAACTTAAAACTTTTTTACGTTTCATTTTAGGGCCTGTAATCTAGTCTGGATAGGGTGCCCGGCTTCGGACTGGGATGTCGCAGGTTCGAAAAATCTAAGCTATTCGCTTTTAATTAAGATTCGCGAATCCTGCCAGGCCCATTTAAAAATTTTTCCAAATATTTTTTCCCTCGTTTTGTAAATATTTATAAAAATTATCAATTAATAATCTTTTTACATAAAAGGAAAATTCTTGATTATTTGTATGTTTAAAAACATAAAAATGTGCAAAAGAAAGACTTTATATACAAAAATTAGTATTGGTTATAAAAAGTTCTTTAAAGGAAAATTAATGAAAAAAGAAGGGATTATACTTTAAATACGAAAATTACAAGAAAAAGAGAGTAAAATGCCAAGTTTAGAAATAAATGAATTGATGGTTCTTATCATATTATCCATTCCAATAGTTTTTTCGCCTTATTTATTAAAAAAGAGAAGAGATATCTTAAAATGGTTTCTAGGTTATTATGCTTTATTTATAGTGTTTTTATCTACAAATTTTAATATCTAGATTCTTTTTGAATTTTCCTTTAAATTATTCACCTATAGTAATACATAATTACTATGAGAATTTTTATAGAAATATTAAATTTTAACCAAAATTATATATAAACAAATCATTAAATAATATCACAATGACTACATCTCCCATTTTAGAAGTAGATCTAGTAATGGATCGCTTAATTAAGGAATTCGCAGAATCAGGATTATATTTTATTTTAATTACTTCTGAAAATGGTGTTGTAATTAAATCATATATTAATCAAGAATTTAATAAAGCGTCAATTGGGCTAAATATGTCGCAATTATATGAGTTAGCTGAGGAAATAGCCTCAGAAATAGGAGTTCATACTCCTGATTTCAATGTAATTCATTCAGATAATTTTTATATAATATCTATAAAAATTCTACAAAAAATTGTTATAGTACTAATTGAAGATCAGATTGATTTTAAATTAATTTTTGAGATAATAAATAAGTGTATAATAACAAATTAAATTATTTTTTAGATTAACTTATTTTTATTTTAATTCAAAAAAGCTTTCAGAAAACTATTCTTAATAAAATCAAAATAAATACATAAAAAATAAACATCAACTAATTAAACAATTCGAATATTGATCTAGTTATACATAAAAAAAGTGATAGTTAACGTGAAATATGAAAAAAATCAATATTCAGAAGGATTTTCTATATGTGCTTTGATCATTGCAGGAGCTTTCTTATACTGGGGGATCACCTCATTTATTCCATGGGATGAATGGTCTTGGTGGGGTTTCATATCAACTGGGATCGGTTTAGCTATTTTAATTAGTCAAATATTCGCAATTACTAATAGAAGTAAATTAAGGAATGTTGTATTAGGTGAAATGCAAGCAAATCCAGAAGCAACTATAGAAGATATTGTTAGAAGTACAGGAATAACAGGAAAAGACGTTAATGCTATTATTTTAGATTTAAAGGCTTCAGGTCAGTTACGTGCAAAATTTAATACTGCAACAGGTCAAATTAAACATTTATCAATCCCAGAAAAAGAAGTAGTTGTAGGAAATGTTGCAAAATTTTGTGCTAACTGCGGAACTCCAATATCTAAAGAAGCAGCACAATTCTGTGCGTATTGTGGTGCAAAAATATAAATATTAATCTTTTTTTCTCTTTTTTTCTCTTTATGAATTAGTATAAAAGAATTAGGATAATTCTATCCTGAGTAATTTTAATTTAAGTAAAATTAATAAAGTAATTAGGGAGGATATCTAAGCTCATAGATGCTTTTTCCCCCATTTAGTGGCCCTTTTATGTAAGGTTCAACTTCCTTTGGATCTCTTTGAGTTATTCCTTCTATTGGAGGAAGTTTTCCTGGGGGGAAAGTCATTAATATATCATTAACAAGTTTTTCTAAGTAGTCCAAAAATGCTTCAATACCTGGTTTTCCTTTTTCGAAACTTGCTTTACTGGGGCATCCAACATGTCCTTCTGGGTAAGCAGAAACTTCAATAGGACCAAATCCTACTTGTCCATACCACTTAATAGGCTTTTGATATATATTTCCAGCTTTATCAACATGACCATCTGGCATCCAACTCATTGGAGTATTATCCTCACATTGATCTATCTTCTTTACCATTTCCGGAAATAAAGTCATTGAAAAAGAGGTCTCAGCTTCATCTGCATGAATGAAAGGTGTTTCAAATGGACCACCGTGCTCTTGATCCATACAATGCTTAGGAATTGCGTGATACCAATTGACATTACACACAACCATAGGCAATTGATAGTTTTTAGCAAATTCATGAATTGCAGAGGGTATTACATATTCATGACCATGTCCATTTAGCAATATCATTTTTCTAAAGCCCATATTCCAACATCCTGCCATTACTGATCTTAGTAACGATTTAAAAGTCTCTTCGGGAACAACAATAGTTCCAGGCATTCCTAAATGATGATAGGGATGAGAACCATACCATGTTGGTTGAGCAACAGTACATCCCGTTTTCTGTGCAATTAATTCTGCCATTCTTGTGACTAAGAATGTATCTTCGCCAATACAAGCAGCTGGTCCATGATTTTCAGTAGATCCGCAAGGAATGATAATAAGATCATTTTTATTCACTCTTTCTTTTATTTCTGCTATGGACATATTTTGAAGATAAATCCCACTGGGTTTATCCATGTTTCCTTCCTTAGGGGGCAAATTCCATTTTTCAGACATAAAATTTCACTATAATTTATTTATAATTAATAGAATGATTAAATTTTTTAAATCTTTAATGTTATAGGTTCAATTTGCTTTTTTTTACCAAATGTTGGAATAAACCAAATGTATGAACAATATTTTAAATTCTTGTAAAAAGGCTTAGCAAAATTGATATGACCCAAATTTCCCGGGAAAAATAAACCATCTCCGTTAGATAAATCCTTACAAACGGATTGTCCTCTAGAATTTATCAAATATTGGGTAATAGCATAATTATTATCATCAATGAGAAAGATATATAATTCAGGAAATTGTGGATGAATATGAGAATAGATTTCAATATTTCCTGCTTTTTCATCTTTTTCTAAATTAACACTTGTAACAACTCCAGTCTTCAATGAACTATTGGGAATATATGTTATACCTGACATGAAAAAACCATTTTTGAAAGCAGTCCATACTTTTCTATAAGTTGACATTTTTTCAGCAGAACAACTCTCACCTCGTTCAACAAAATTTTTTAAATTATATCTTTGTATCTTAAAATTAACATCTACTCTTTCATCTACAGAGCTTAAAATTAAAACAATCTTATTTTTTGAAGCTGAATTCCCTCTCATTATTAATTCTTTTTCAGGTGGAATAAAAAAGATATCAAATTGATTTAATTCATATTCATTATTATCATAAATCAAAATTCCACTTCCCAGTAGTAAACTTCCATTGAGGACTTGCTTTTTTTCAGTTTTTAATGTGATTTCTGAATCAAAATAATGGTATTTTATCTTCGCGTTTTCAATTTCTCTTTCTACAGCTTCATATTTTGGATCCTCGAAAAAAAAAGATAACATGGAGGATTTTGTAATTGTTTTATCTTGCATTTTTAGTATCTTTTATTTATTTTGTTAAATATAATTATAAAAAAAATAATCAATCTTTTTTTACAATTTTAAAGAATGATTGCTTAATATAATTATATTAATAAAATTTTATCCATATCATCCAAGAATAATTGAGGAAAAAAGCTTGAAACTAAGTATTGTTTCTGGATTGAATGAGACTAATAGTACTCAAGATGAGGTTATACAAAACTTCTCAAGGTTATGTAAACTTCTAAAACCGTTAAGCTATGACGGAATTGAACTTTCTCTTCTCGAACCTGAAAAAATTAACAGTAAAAAGATAAATGAAATTAAAAATTCATATGATTTTAAAATTCCTGCACTTGGCACGGGAAGTACATATTTGCGTTATGGTTATTCATTAGGACATCAAAATGACCAAATAAGGGCAAAAGCAATTCAAAGAATTGAGAAATATATAGATTTTGCCACAGAAACGGAGTCAAAAGTAATAATTGGATTGATTCGTGGACGTTATAATATCGAAAGCACTGCTAAAAAAGAAAAACTATACATTAAGCTTTCCTTAAAGGAATGTTGCCGTGTTGCAGAAAATAATGGAGTTATATTATTATTTGAACCAATTAATAGATTTGAAATAGATTCTTATAATACTATCTCAGAATCAATTGAATTGATTAATGAGATAAATTCTGAGAGCTTAAGATTATTAGTAGATTCTTACCATATTTATTTAGAAGAAGATCCTGGTTATGTTTGGGATTATTTAGAAGAAATAACCCATTATGTATCTCATATTCATTTAGCTGATTGTACACGTAGAGCTCCTGGTTCAGGTCATTTCGATTTTAGAACCTTTTTAAAAATTTTTAAAAGATCCGGGTATAATAGTTTTGCCTCAATTGAAACAATTATGAAACCATCATTTGAGGAGGTAGCAAGACAATCTTCCGAATATTTAAGAACAATTCTATGAAATTATCAAATACTCCCTATAATTATACTTTAATAAAAATAAGAAGAAGTAAAAAATAGTTAAAAAAAAGAAATTAGATATTTAATTTATGAATATCGTTCTAATCTTTATTTAATTTCGATTTTTTTCTTTTCTCTCTTCTCTGGTTCTTTTTTAGCGATCTTTACCTTTAAAATTCCCTTATCTAAATTAGCATCAATATTGTTCTCATCAATATTTTCTGGTAAGTTAAAAGCTCTATAGTAGCTAGCAGAACTAAATTCTCTTCTAATAAAACCCTCTTTTTCTTCTTTAACTTCTTTCTTTTGCTCTCCTTTAATTTCTAAAATACCATCATGCAATGTTATTTCAATGTCTCCTTTGTTTAAACCCGGTAATTCAGCAGAAATATTATAATTCTTCTCATCTTCTATAATATTCGATAATGGTGTTCTGTAGAATGGAGCTTCTTCCCATTTTACTGGTTGATATCTTCTACGTCTAAATGGCCAGAAAGTCTCATCGAAATTTCTCCATAAATTGTCAAACATCCTATCCATTTCTTGAAATAATGAAAAGGGGCTCTCTCTCCTTACGGCAAGCTCGCGAGTCTTTTTTTCATTTGACTCTTTTTTATTTTCTTTTCCTTTTTTAATATCAATTTTTTTATCTTCAGACATAAAATACACCTCTTTTCTATTATTTTATTTATTTGAAATTTGCAATATTTGGTTGTCAACTTATTATTGACATATTTAAGTTACTTTAATAAAAATGTCTTTATAAATCTTACGTTTAAAAAAAGTTTAATCTTACAAATAAAGATGAGAAAAAATTAAGTAAAATATATATATTATTTCTATTTATTTTATTTCTATAACGCGCTTTTCAGAAGAGTCTATAGTTTTCTTAGGTATTTTAAGCCTTAAAATTCCATTTTTAAAACTTGCATCAATATTTTCGAGATCAATTTCTTCAGGTAAATAGAAGCTCCTATAAAAGCTTGCTGATCGAAATTCTCTTCTTATGTATTCGCCTTTCATTTCTTTCTCCTTATCCTTTTTTTTATCTTTTTTATCCTTATCTTTTTCCTTCTTCTCTTTATCCTTTTTGTCTTTATCTTTCTTATCTTCCTTTTTTTCTTTATGTTCTACTCCTTTTTCTCCTAATATTTCTAAAATTCCTTCCTGTAAACTAATTTTAACATTTCTTTTATCTAAACCCGGTAATTCTATGAAAAGATGATATGTTTCTTCACTTTCAATAATATTTACCAATGGAGTTCTATAAAAGGGTTCACTTTCTTCTATATCCAAAGAAGCTGAAGGTCTAATTTTAAAAGTTCCCCAACTTGAATCAATTGAAGGTGAATCTTTAGATTGTAATAAATGGAATGATTGCTTCTTTTTTGAAGATAATTCCTCTTGCTTTTTTTGCATTTCCAGAGCTTTTTCAACTTTCGCAGTTTCTTCCTCTAATTCAATATCTTCTTCTTCCGAGGGTTTGAAATCTGAATTTTCATTCATGGTAATAGATCTCTTACATTTTATTTTATTTGATTAACAAAAATAGATGAGAATAATATAAAAAAGTTTTGATAAAATAGAAGAATTTCAACTATTCCTTTTTAATTTATTTCAACAGAGATTTTACAATGTTCTTTATCTGTCTGTAATAATTTAAGATTTTCTGGAACTTCATCAAGAGATATTTCTTTAGTTATCATAGGAGTTAAATCCATTCCTGCTGCCATACAGCTGATAACATTTGGAAAGTTGCCATGACCCGAGTGACCTTGAGCTCCGACTATACGTGCGCGTTTAACTTGAAAATATTCTCCGCACACAGGCATTTTTTGTTCTGCTCTTGCTACGATGACAACAGTACTATTTACAGCTTTACATTCCCATATAGCATTTTGTATATCGTCTGTGACGATATGCGGTAATCCTGTTGCTTCAAGATATATTGCAGCTCCTTCATTATCAGTGTATTCTTTTACTTTTTCAACAAAATTTTCACGGAGAGGATTAACTATATAGTCAGCGCCCATTTTTTTAGCTAAAGAAGCTCGGCTTTCTTCGGGCTCTGAAACAATACATACTGCAGCTCCAGCAGTTTTTAAAATTTTCGTTGCTGCTAAACCAATGGGACCTCCACCTAA
>JBHLOG010000087.1:0-14360 GCA_048940765.1 Promethearchaeota archaeon
AAAAATAATCCTTCAATAATTTGTTCTGTTAAACTAATATAAATATGTTTTAATATAATTATGGCAAATAAAAAATACTGAAAAAAATAAAGAAAATTAGTAGATTTAAGAAATGGTGATATAAATTTATAATTCACTCAAAAAGTTCAATAATTGCTGTACCTGGAGTAGCTACTCGTTCGCGATAAGTTAAGATCCCTTCAGATACTTCTTTTTTTTTTACTAAACCTCTCTCAACATCTTTTTCAGAAATATAACCTCTTTCACCAGCTTCAAACTGCTTTTTGATGGCACCATTTGTATCTTTAATATCAACTTTAGTTATTGTCGTTTGCTTCACATCTAAATATACTCTTTTACCTTCAATTTTATTAATTGTTGCTTCTGTAATCAAAAGGTCCCCACATCTTACCATTCCTCTCATTTCAACTTCTAGTTCAATTATTTTTCCATATGTTCCATATCCAAGAAATTCATCCAATAGTTTAGTTATAAATCCTAACGAAAATAACCCATGTGCGATTACCCCTTTAAGACCCGCTTTAATTGCGACCTCATCATTTGTATGAATAGGATTAGTATCACCAGAAGCTTTAGCATATTCTCGCAATAATTCTCTAGTAATCCCATCAAACTCACTCTTTAAAACTTGTCCTATCTTCAATTCTGAGATTTTAACCATTTTTTAATAACCTCCTGGTCTTATTCCTGCTGTTACTACCACATTACATACAAGTTCATTATTTTGATTTTTAATCGTAGTTAGGAATTCAGCAAATAACATCATATTTTCCTCCACTAACCATACTTTTCCGCATTTTGCAGTAATTGTTAACTTATCTTTTGGTTTAACTTCTACACAACCCTCCCAATTATATTTATTTCCTGCATGAAGTATCAGCCTAGGGTTCTTAACAAGAAGACGTTCTGTCCCATCTTGAATTAATTTCATTCCAGGTACCAATGTATAAAGTCCTTTTATTGTATAAGTATTAGCAAAAGCGTGGCATGCGATAACTCCTTCTTCTTCCGGTCCAACATATTTTGGATCAGTGAAACCAAAAATTTTAGCAAAATCTACTAATTTCCTATAACGAACATTAAGACTAGTACTACCAGGTACTTCTTTTCCAGGAAGGTTTTTTATTAAGAATTCAGCATTTTTTTTCATTTCATTCTTATCCATTTTCATTTCACAATTAAAAATGACTAATTTGCATTTAAAAATTACTTTAATTATTATTTAAGTTCAATTTAATTAAAACTTTAATCTATAATTAACCAGAAATAAGTTTTGTAAAAATTTTATCTTTAAAGTTAGTTGATATAAAGTAATTAAAAATATCAGAGCTTGGAGATACACCATTTAATATTATACATGGAATTTTATAACGATCTATAAGTGTTATTAGATAAGGATCAATCGGTTCTGTCTTAAGTTTTAATTCTGAGTCTGCTGAATGAATTTCTCTTAACTTTCCCTCACGTTTAAACTGTTTAAAATCTTTCGTAGAAATTTCCTTTATTATATTTTGATTAGAATCATAAATACCCTGAATATCTTTAATTAAAAAACATTCATCCATACTCAATGTTTTAGCGATATAATAGGTGATTGAATCCGAGGTAACCTCCCAAGAATGTGGTAATTCATCCTTCTCTTTTAGAAACTTATACGATAGAAATATAGAGATAAATCTATTCTCTTTTTCAAGGTTTTTATGATTATTATTAATTTGTAAATGAGGAAATTTCCGTTTTAATTCTTTTCCATTATAATCCATTGCATAAATAGCCATCCAATGCGCAATATCATCATTGAAATGGAATTTTTCATATAAATGTCTTATAAAATCTACTAATAACCCACCACCAGGAATTAAAACCATTTTTCGAATAATCTTATCTTCATATAATTGAGTAAGTTGAGCTATTGTATTTATTAGATTCTTACTATTACCTAAAATTGTTCCACCAATCTTAAATATTGCTGAATTAATTGACATATTTAACAACATCCTTTATTTGATAATAAAAAGCTCCTGCTACGGCAAAAGCAGAAGAACTTATTTTATCCGGTATTTTGGTTATTTCTTCATAAGAAGAAATATTTATATAACCTAATTTTTCTAAGGATCTCCTTATTAAAAATTCAGCTGATAAACCAGTTATTACAAATTTTGGATTTTTTTGAAATTCAGGAATTCTGATAACTAACATATTCATGAATTCTTTTATTTCAGTTATTATCATATCTGTTTGTTTTTCATAAATATACTCAGCAATTTTGTTTAAATCTTCTCTCGAGATTGATTCTATATCCATACAGAGTATCCGTGAAATTCGGGCATAGCAATCTTCTAAAGATTTAGAGCGATTATCTGCAGTGTCATTTATGTATTCCTCTTCTGAAATATTGTTTAAAATTCTATGAACATCTGAAATTAATGCAAATTTTTCAAATGAAATTCTTACCATTTTTTCTTTATATGGGACAAAATGAGTAATTGAAGGAATGGTTGCTCTCAATCCTCCAGTGTAAATTAATTCATGATTTATTAGTCTTTGAATGTCAGATTTTCCTTTTGAAACAGGAATAGAATTTAGAATCGGGATTATGTCTATTGTTGTAGAACCTGCATCTATTAAAATGCATTTTTGGAGATAATTTCCTAAAAATAATGCTGTAGAAACCCAATTCGCAGCAGAAATTAATAGATAGTTATGTTTAGCTTCGTTAAATTTAATAAATTCATTATCAATACTAATAAAATACATTTTTTCTTTATTGAATAATTTTTTTAGAGCACTTAAAATTTTATTAATACCTTCCTTTTTTGTCTGGAATGCGTCTGAAAGTTCAGCTGTAATGGCAATTGTAATATAGTCAATATCAATTAACTTTAAGTCATTCTTGTTTATAATATTTGAAATGATTCGTTTAAACAATAAGGGTATGCTACTAATTGATTGCTCCCAAAAAGGAAAATACTCAATGTAAGAATAACATTTTTGTATTTCTTGATCACTAAATTCTATTATTGCTGCTTTAGTATTTGCTCCTCCAATGTCTAAACCTAAAATTATCATTCTCTTATTCTTTTTTCTTCTTTCGTCTAATTTTTTCCAATAATTCTACAAAAAATCCAAACTCTTTTTCAGTATCCATATAAGTAACTCTAGTGTTCTAAATTTCTCCAGTTTGTAATACTCCAATTCCACTTTTTTCAAATTCTTTAATATAAGAATCAGTATTTTCGATATAAAAAGCCATATGATGAAGACCTTCTTTTCTTTGATCTAAAAATTCTTTGAATAAACATTCTCCACTAATCCATTTAATCAATTCAATCTGTGTACCGTTCAATCGACTAAAGGCTAATTGTCTAGTTACTTGTGATGGATTTCCCCGATATTGAATAATACTGGACCTTGGATTGCCAAATATAAATTTGGAAAATCCAAAAACATTTTCCATTATATTTGCTTGCGACGCTATGTCTTTATAGACAAATCCGAGCTGATCAACCTTCAAATTTCCAAAATCAATTTTAAAATCATCCATGCTTTTTTGCTAATTTTTGTTTTTAAAATTATTCTTTATAAAATTTAGAAATTATACTAGATGATTTGAAGATACTATTTATTACTATACCTTTTTTTTAATTCAATAATGAGTTGATCCAAATTCTCACCCGTCAGTGCATTGGTTAAAAAGAAATCATTATCCTTAAGGTTTAATTTTTTACTCAAATATTCAATTTCTGAGTCTTTAGCAAGATCCATTTTGTTAATTACAATAATAAGATCTATTTCTCGATCTTTAGAAAAATTTTGTCTTATTTCATTATATAATTCAATTTGTGAGTCAATATTGTATCCTGAAGCAAGTGTTGGATCAAAAACAAAAATAATTAAATCAGATATTAATCTTAAAGCTAATATTGCTTGTAATTCAATCTGATTCCTTTTGACCATAGGACGGTCTAAAATTCCTGGAGTGTCTAATATTTGTATTTTAATTTTATCAAATCTTCTTTCAATCTCTAAATGCCCCATATTTAATTTTTTAGTAGTAAAGGGATATTCTTTAATTTCGATTTTCTTGTTAGTGGAAATATTTTTTACAATACTACTTTTTCCCACATTTGGGTATCCCGCAACAACCACACATGGTATTATATAATCAATTGAAGGAATTTCTCTCAGACGTCCTCTAATCTCATTTAAATATTGAAGAGTATTATTTTGCTTGTTGATAATTGATGATAGTCGTCCAAATGCAGCTCTTCTTAATTGATCTCCCTCCTTTGGAATTTCAATTCTTTTTAGTTTACGGAGATATTCTCTTTGTAATTGACTAAGAAGAGGTAAAATACCATTTAACTTACCTAATGATAATTTCAATTTATCAATATTAACTAAAACAGATGCTAATTCTCTGTAAAAATCAGGAAGTTCATCGATAATCGGAACCATTTTTATAATGCTAAGAATTCTATTTACGAGTTCTTCAATAGCTACTTTAATTCGTTTCGATTCTTTTTTCTTTGCCTTAATAAGGATAGGAGCATTTTTTGAAACTTGAGTAGAACTCTTCATACTCTTTTTAAAGGCAATGTCTAATAATTCTTTTGAATTTGGAACATGATAAAATTCATTAAATGGATTTTTCATAAAGATTCAATACAGACTATATTTTGTGATTAAAGAAGAATATTACAATTTTTTTCTAATACTTACTAATTTTTGCTCTATTTCATAGATTTGTTTTGAGAAATTGATTATTTCTCTCGGGAATGATTTATATATTTCTAAAAGAATTTCATATCTCCCTCCAGCTCTTTGAAATTTACCTAATCTCTCTTCTTTTTCTGCTTTTTCTATTATTAAATTGATCTTTTCAAGCTTTCTTTTCATTTCTGGAGTTAAAGTTTTCTGTTCTTTTAACTTATTATCAATATATTGTTGCTTTTCTTCTAAAATTTTATCAACACGTTTTTGGAATTGTTCTTCACCTTTAGTTTTAACAAATGCATCTTGTTTCTCAAATTTAACTAGATTTTTTAACTGTGCTATACGTTTTATAATCATTCCAATTTTTCCTTGATATCCTAATTTTGAATAAATATCTTTTGCTTCTTCCAACTTTGAAATCGCTAAAACGAAATTTTTCTGGTTAAATTCTTCTTTCGATTGTTTTTCTAGGTTTTCTGCTTCTTTTTCTAATTCATCAAAAGGACCTGGCATAATAAATATCACATAATGCAAATAATTTATAAGAAGATATCCTGTCAAATTATTTCATGGTCTCTATAAACTTAAAGATTTTAAAAAATAAAAATTTAACAATATTAGGTTTTAAAGGTTAAAATTAAATAGAAATGGATAATATTGTAAGAATTAAATACTATTTTTTAAACTAAAACAAGATTAATTGTTAGAGGTTTATTAATGAGAAAGTTTAAAGTTGGGATCCTTGGTGGCACAGGGATTGTTGGACAAAATTATGTTAAGCTATTACAAGGACATCCCTGGTTTGATGTTATAGATATAGCAGCATCTCCTATGTCTGCTGGGAAAACTTTTGAAGAAGCTGTTAATAAAAGATGGCAGATGTCAATTTCAATTCCTAAGGAGATTAAAGATTTAAAAGTAAGAGATGTTCAAGATTTCTCTAATATCCCAAATGAACTTGACTTTTTTTTTTCTGCTGTTAATATGCCAACAAAAGAACAAATAAGGATGGTAGAGTTTGAATATGCTAAAAACGGCTTTCCCTTAATAAGTAATAATTCTGCTCATCGTTGGACTCCAGATGTTCCTATGATTATTGGTGAAATTAACCATGAACATTTGAATATTATTCCAATTCAACAAAAAAGTCAAGGTTTTGAAAAAGGTTTCGTAATTGTGAAACCAAATTGCTCACTTCAAAGTTATCTCACTCCCATTTATGCTCTAGAAAAAACAGGTTATAAAGTTGATAAATTAATCATAACTACACTACAAGCTGTTTCTGGGGCTGGATATCCGGGTGTTGCTTCTTTAGATATTATTGATAATATCGTTCCTTATATTGAGGGAGAAGAAGAAAAGACAGAAAAAGAATCTTTAAAGATATTAGGAAAAATTGGAGAGCATGGAATTTTGAACGATAATACAATAGAAATAAGCGCCACATGTACGAGAATTCCTGTTAATGATGGTCATACGGCATCAGTAAATATGAAATTTAAAAATAAAATACCCCAAAGAGAGGAGATAATTGAAATTTGGAATGATTTTAAGTCTTTGCCACAAGAATTAGATTTACCTTTTGCTCCGAAACACCCAATCATTTACTTACATAATTTAGACAGACCCCAACCAAAGAAAGATAGAGATAATGATAAAGGAATGGCTGTGACAGTTGGTAGACTTCGAGAAGACAATGTTTTTGATTATAAATTTGTGTCTTTGAGTCATAATACCATAAGAGGTGCTGCTGGAGGTGCGATTTTGATAGCAGAATTATTAATCGCTAAAGGATTCATTGAATAAGTAAAAAAATCTTTTACTTATAGGTTTTCTTGATTTAATTTTAATCAATACAATTAAAACTCATGCTTATCAATTAGTATAGGTAATATAAGCTTCAATAAGGATATTGTCCGTTTCTTTCTAATTATTTTATAGAAGGGAAATTCAGGGAACATCCTAAAATATCGCTCATTCTTCAATAATTTCAATACTTTAAATCTAGGTAGAAATGATAATTTCGAACGTCTTAAAATGAAAATTTTTACTATTTTTTGAATTAGAAATTTATCAAAAACTATAATTCCTGTTATAGAACCGAAATTTGATTTTATTGTTTCTTTAATTGAATATAATGAACTATTATTACTTGAAAAAAGGGATTTTTTATTTACAAACCTTAATTTTTTTAATTTACTGTTTTCAATTTCCAAAAGAAATGAAAATACACACGTATTTTTTAAAAAATTCTCTTGTGACGATTTTCCTTTTTTATATCGGTTTTGATCTGTTATTAAAAATAAAACTTTAGAATTTAATCCAAAAGAAAAATCAAGATAATTAAAAATTAAGTCTGGTATAGCCCAGTGCGAGGTTTTTTTTAGATTTAGATTAAACCCAATTAATCGAATCAAGAATCTTATGAATGAATTATAAATTCTAGGGCGTGGAACCATATTCCAGTGCTTCTCAAAAGTACGATACCCATATAGAGCCTTTTGAAGTAAAAATTTTAAATTTTCTTTATTTAATAATATTGATAACTCGAAAAATTCAGAGATATATGAAATTATGTCATTCTGCTTTAAATAATACACTTTCTCGGTTTTTAATTTATTTTGAATGTAATTTAAAATTGCGTTTACATTTAATTCATCTTGCTTAAAACCTAAATCATCTAGCGTAAAAAATTGTAAGCTTAACTCTGATTTCCTCGATTTTGATAATACTTTCTGTAAAAGAATTACTAATTTAAAATAATTACTATCCAAAAATAGAGAAATCTTGAATTCAGGTAATGTTTGTTCTATAAATTTAAATAATTTTTGAAATTTTATGTTTTCAAATATTTTTAGGCTCTTTTTAAAAAATTTTAAAATAATGGGCTCAGGATAAATAAATATTAGGCTTTTTTCCAATAATTCTTGAACCAAATCTATAATTTGTTCTATAAACTTATTAAGGGTAAGGAATGTAATTTTCTCCCAATATGTATTAATTAAATCAATAGCTTCTTTCTTAAAAATACGAATTGATGATATTTGAATGCCCATTTCTTTTATCAGTACATTTTGTACTTTATTAAATATAACATCTAATTCATCACCATTAAAACTTTTAATTCGAACCATTCCTTCAGGCAGAGATTCAATAGTCTCATGAATTCCAGCTTTTTTAGTTTTATATAGATATGATTTCAGGATTTTGTTTTTTTTGTCTGTTTCTGTTATGACAATATCAAGGATATTCTGTTGATCGTTTATAAACTTAGGATATAAAATTTCAAAAAAATGGTATAAGATGTTAACATTTAAATTTATTGGACTTAACGGTATTCTAACAATTTCTGTGGTTTTTTCGGGATCTTCTAATATATCACGGTTTTTATTGAAATTTAATATTTTCAACCAATTCTGTTTAAATTCTTGATTAATCAATCTATTAAAGTGCCTCCCAGATTTTTAATTTATTATTAAGTTCCCCTTCAACCCATTCATTGTTTATATTTGCATGTAAAGTTAAATTAGGTAAATTTTTTTTACCAAAATAATTTAAAATTGATTTCAAACAACCGATGATTCCAGGAGGACAACCAAGTAACTCTAAAATTTTTTTATTTGGTTTTTCCTTGATCTTTTTTTCTTTTTTAGATTTAGATTGTTTTAAAATTTTGTTTTTTGTTCCTGAGATTAAATTCTTTTTTGGTTCAATTATTATTTTTCTAAAATTAGAAGTTTTTGTACTATTTATAGCACAATCTCCAAATAACAAGATATTTCCTGTATTTTTTGGTTCTGACGGATTTTTACCTATTAAAAAAGAGTTTTTAGGATTATATTTTAGATCCTTTACCATATATGTTTTCATAAAATTGAGTAAATGGTATGCCTGTTTAAAACATCCTGAACAATATTTGCCCCCATGAATAGCGAAATTTTTCACTTTTATATCTTCAAGTTTCAAAGAACACAATTCAATATCAAAAGTTACATCTTCGAGTTTTTCTCCCAGAACTCTTATATTTGAAAGTTCTAGACTTGTTAAATTTTTACTTTCTGCCTCTTTTAATAAATCATGGCTACTTTCTGCAAGATTTAGTACATTTAGTGTAATGAAATCAACATTAAAAGCATCGTCTCCCATTATCATTAAGCCACTTTTTTTTAAATTCGAATCTTCATATGTATAGGGCCCGGCACCTTCTAATATATAAAATAAATCATTAATTACTAAATTAGGGTGTTTGATTTTATAGATATCAAAAATATTAGAAATTAAATCGGTTTTATAAATATCTCTATTAATATAATGGTTATCTTTATTTCTTTTTTTACCAATTTTTCGATATTTTGTAGGAACAATAGAGTAAGAATTTAATATAGATAAGTCTAACTTGAATAAAGGATTTACATTAACCTGATTAACAGATAGCAACTTATTTGAATTAAAAACTACATTTGGGACAAAAAAATTAATACCATTTATTTCTACTCTTGTTAATGAATCATATTTAATTTTCTTTAATAGAGCTTGCTTAATATCCTTACTATCAAAATTATCACTATTATCTAAAAATGCTAGTTCTGCACCAAGATTCTTAAAATATGCTTTTAGATTAAATAGATCTGAAATAATTTTAATAGGAATTCCTTTCAAAGGAAAACTGCCTAAATAAATTTTCTTTGCTCCTGCTTGTTTACATAGATTAATAAGTTCTTCTAGCACGTCAAAATTGGTATTATTAGGAAAACCTGCAGGTAAATTTAGATTAAATTTAATAAATACTTGATCCCCTTCATCTATAAATTTAGAAATCCCGCCAAGTATTTCAATCCCTTTTTTTAAACTTTCTTTTGGAGTATCAGCTTTACTTATTGCGACTTCTGGTTTCTTTGATTTTGACTGGCTTAACATAAAAACAGCAATTACATAACTGATATATTAAATTAATAATATAAAATAATGAAAGAATTGAATTTTAAGTTAAGTGATAAATATAATGTTAAAAATTGTTATAAACAATTCTATTAGAAAAATTTCGTCAGATTGTATTGGAATTGATATGGGGCAAAGTCTTTCAAAAATTGCTTATAGAGATGATAATGAATTAGAATTATCAATTTTTCCCACTCAGACTTGTATTTCAGATGTTAAAAATTTCTTAAATTCAAAGAAAGAAAGATATAAACTATTTAATTTCACTGGTGGAAGAAGTTATAAACTATATATAGAATACTCAAAAGAGGTTAGATCAAATCTTATAAATGAATTCAAAGCAAATCTAAAAGGTATAGAATTTCTCCACTATTTAGAAAAAAGAAAAGAACTATCGCGTTCATTAATAGTAACAATAGGGACGGGTACATCAATAATTTTGAAAAATGATAATTTCTTGCATTTGGGAGGTTCTGCACTAGGAGGAGGCTTTTTTATGGGAATTATCAAGGTCCTTTTCAATACTTATGATTTCGAAAGAGCAATAAACCTAGCTAATAAGGGAAATAGATATAATTTAGATTTAAAAGTATCAGATATTTATGATCCAAATGATAAAAGAATTGATAGACTTTTTAGAGAATTCACAGCAGCCTCGTTAGGGAAAATTGATAATCAATATGAGATTAAAACTTTAAAAGAAGTAGATTTCATTAACTCTATAATATGTATAATTGGTGAGAACTTAGGCACTATTGCTAATGCTTTCGCAGATATTCATAACGTAAAAGAAATTGTTTTTTGCGGGGGATTTTTAAAAGAAAATAAAACGTTAAAGAAAGTTTTATCCTTATTATGCAAATTAAACAGTAAAAAGGCAATTTTTCTAAAAAATTCTGAATTTTGTGCGGCAATTGGGGCTCTAGTTATTTAAATGTGCGCCGATTTGGAGATTTTTATTCATTGAATCGAAATTCTAATAAAAACACTATAAACCGGCGCATGTTAATTTAAGAATTTAAAAACTTAAAGTTTTATCAGAAAAATATAGATATTTACTATCTTAGAAAAATATTTTTTTACCAAAACATATTTTTTAAATGCATCCTTTTTTATACATGGTACATAATAGGGAGATTATGATTTAAAATGGTTCAAGAAACTGAAAAACAAATTGAAGTAAATGGGAGAGCAAAAGAAAATATTTTTCGTGCAATGGATATCATCATGAATAATCTTAGGGATAATGTTGATCATCTTAAAAAAGATAAATACTTCAAATACACTCAAAAATTTATTGAATTAGTCCATGATGGTATAATTAATAAGCGAAAGTTTTTTTTACTCGCTTCTGGAAGAAGTGCATTTATTCTTCAATGCTTTGCTACTCGACTTGTTCATTTTAATGCTGAAGTTTATGTAGTAACTAATTTAGGTTCGATACCAGCATTAACAGATGAAGATATATTGATAATTCTATCAGGATCAGGAACAACTGAAATTGTTGTATCCCTTTTGAAAAATTATGTAAATACAGTAAAACCATATGGAATAGTATCAATTACTTCCCACCCAGAATCTATTATTGGTCGAATATCTGAAATAACAATTAAGTTAAAGGGAAGAACAAAAAGAGATAGACCAGATCCTCAAGATGATCAGGCGATATTAACAACAGAAGGAACACAATTTGAAATAGCCGCATTTGTATATCTTGATTCGATAATAGCAGAGTTAGCCGTGAGAATGGGAAAAACTAACGAAGATCTGTTGAAAAGACATGCAGAATCTATATGATCTTTATTTATTTTTTTTCCTTTATAAACTTGAAAAATTATTTTAATCTTAATCAATTAATAGATACAGAAATTTTCGATATTTTATATTTAAATCAAGTTATTTATTTAAAATTAAATTCTTGATTTAAACTAGCTAATTGCCTCTCAAATTCTTCTTTTAATAAAGTATAATATGTATATTTCCCCTTTTTCCATCCACGAATTAAACCTACTTTTTCTAATTCGCGAAGATGATGAGAAATTGAAGATTGAGATTTATCGAACATTGCTTCGAACTCACACACACAACGATCGTTATCTTTTAATGCAGTTAGTATAGCCAAACGTTCTTTATTACCTAAAGCACTAATAAATGATGTGAGAGAATCTAAATTTTGATCTGATTTTAATTCTTTTCCTATTTGTTGTAAATCTTCGAAGTACTTATCACCATTATTGCAGCCATCACATCCACATAATGTCTCCTTTATCTTTTTCTTTCTTTCTAACTTCATTTAAATATCATTGTATTTTCCTGTTGTTATTAAAATAGAATCCATTAAATTATAAAAATTTTATTCATATTTATAAATCTAGATTCATATCGAAATATTTTTATATAAGCTATTCTATTAATACTTCAACCTATTAAAATTTGAAAATATTAAATTTAAAAAATTAAAATAATATTTCATGAGGGAGATTAAATGAAAAAGTCAAATGTTAAAGACGCTAAAAGGGAGAGTTCACTTCAGATCAATCCAGAATTTCGTGGTTCTGGATGTTGTGGAGGTACTAAAAATCAACCTGATAATAAAAACAAAACAGAAAAGAAGATTAATAAGTGAATTTTAGAGGTATTATAAGATATTAAAAATTTAATTATAAAAGATTTATTTAAAAGAATTTCGTGGGTTTATGGCAGTCAGTTATATGCGAAAATTGGAGGAAGAACCAGAATCGTATGATTCAAAATTCACTGCTTTAACGAAAGGAGTAAACATTGAGGTTCAGAATTGGGTTATTGATAAAATTAATACTTCGGAATCTATATTAGAAATTGGATGTGGTACTGGGGCTCTTGCTTCAAAAATGGCATTAAAAGGAAATAATGTCATAGCTGTCGATAAAAACTTTCAAATGATTAATTATGCTATGAAAAATTTTCCATCCACTTTATCTAAGGGAAAACTACTATATCAAATAGGATCATTTACACCTTTACCAGCACCTGCTCATTCTCAAGATGTTATAGTAAGTACATTTATGTTATCTGAACTTCGCCCTTTAGAGCAACAAATTTTTCTTAGAAATGTATGGAAAGTATTAAAACCTAATGGACGCGTAATTTTGGCAGCTGAATTTATACCTTCTGGATTTTGGAAATTGCCCTTTATGATTAAGAGATGGCGATATAGAAAGAAGTTAAGACGTTTACGCTTAAGGAGTACCCATTTAGTAAAATGGTTTTTTAACTTTTTAGATCCTATAGGGTTCAAAATCTCTAACCAGAAGAAATGGAAACATGGTTCCATCCAAACAATAGAGCTACAAAAAATTAATGATAATGGAAATAATGAACCCGGCTATTATAGACCAAAAATAAAGAAATTTAAGGGTTTTCGATCTCAATTAAGAATTTATCGCTGCATTTTCACTGGACAAATCGATAGAGTTCCAATTGAACCAGGAATTTATCAATCTGGTAATCCGAATGAAAAATCCCAAATTATTGTAACTGCCAATTATGATTTTACATATATTAAAGTTATGCGGAATCTTAAAGGAATCGACGCTTGGGTATTATGTGTCGATTCAAATGGTATAAACGTATGGTGTGCTGCTCGTGGTGATGATTTTGGAAATAAACAACTTCTTGAAGTAGTAGAAGCTACAGAAATTAGAAATATAACTAAAAAAAAGACATTACTTCTACCACAACTCTCAGCTGGAGGTGTAGCAATACCTGAACTTCCTATTAATTCGGAAAAGTTCCCATTTAGGGTTAAATATGGACCTGTTTGGTCAAAACATATTCCTAAGTTTCTTGAAGATAAACCAGCTAAAAAGCCTGAAAAAATGAGGTTAGCTAAATTTACATTATTCCATCGAATTCGCGCAGTAATAACTCATACCACATTTTTATTTCGAAAAATATTTGCTTTACCTTTAATTGGATTAGTTTTTCTATTCTTATCATTGAATTTATTTGATAGATTGTGGTGGGTTGGCGAGTTAGCGCTTTTAATATTCTTATCAAATTTCATAATAGCTTTACTATTTCCAATTTCAGAATTCACCAGGAGATTTATATTTAAAGGGATTTTTTTTGGTATAATCAATATTATTCTCTTGGGAGGTCTATCTTATTTAATACATAGCTCAATTTATTATCTCCTATGGCAGATTTGTTTTTATTTCTGGATTACGTTTTTTTCAACAATGTCATTTAGCGGTTATACCATGGCTACAAGTCCAAGAGAAATTCAAGAGGAATATCCAACTTTTAATTTAATAAGTAAAATTTTAATGGCTATAAGCTTCATTCTTTTAGCTTTAGGAATTATTTTTTATTAAAAAAAATTTAAAAATATTAATAGAATGTATAAAAAAATAAGAGGTAGGAAAAATGACTGAGTCAAATGTACAAACGTTTGATTTTAAAGAGTTTGTTAAAGATATTTTAATCTTTATTGATAAAGAGGTATGCAATGGTTGTGGTCTTTGTGCTGAAGTTTGCCCATTTGGACTTCCACAAGCCCATAGTTCTGGAAAATATGAAATAAATAGACCTGATTTATGTACAGAATGCAGTGCGTGTAAAAGAAACTGTCCCACACAAGCAATTATATTGAACGAAAGGAAAGGATGTGGATGTTTGTGGAACGCCAGAGGTGTAGCAAAAAA
>JBHLOG010000088.1:0-14341 GCA_048940765.1 Promethearchaeota archaeon
TATAAAGAAGAATAGAAAATGTATGATGATATCAATCAAGGATATCCAAAAATTTTATTTTTCTCGTCAAATCATTGTGCACCATGCAAACCAGTAGAAGAGATGTTAAAGAGGATAAATATTTCTCTATTCGGAAAAAAATTAAGAATAGAAAAAATATCAATTGATTTGGAAGATAATCGACGATTTACTCAGGAGTATCGTATTAGTTCAGTTCCTACATTAATTATTGCAGAAAAAAGACTCTCAATAAATATACAAGAAGAAGAAATTGTTGATGCGATACTTTATGCGTTTATATCTTCAGTTAAATTATAATTATAAAACAAAAATAAAAAAAAATTAATAAAAATTAAAAATAAAGTGAAAATTAATGGATAGGCAATTACTCTCCAAAATTCTCGCCCAAATGAAAAAGAATTTAAAAGAAGGCAAAGACATTGGAGATATGAAAGTGGGTGCTTTGCTAGCTCTAGGACACCAATTAGAAGCGATCTTTTATTATTTAGGACATGAATTAGGAACTATTTTAAAAGTTAAAACTGTCAAGGATTTAAATGAAATTCCCGATGAATTAAAGCGAATTATTTCTGAATTCAATCTTGGTAAAGTTGAGATAACTGAAAGTACAGAAGAAATCGTACAATTAAAATTAAAAGACCATTCATCTATAAGAGATTTAATTAAGAAAGGCATTAAATCATCAGGAAGTTTTTGTTCATTTGAAGCTGGATTATTAGCGGGAGTTGTAGAAAAATTAAGTAATCGTCATTGTTTTGCTCAAGAGTTAGCTTGTAGTTTGCAAACCGGTGAGAATTTCTGTGAGTTTATGATAGTTTTCCAAAAAGATTAAATTTTATATCGTTTATTTTTTTGTTATTTCTTTTTTTTTTGAATAATTTTTTAAGTAACTAAAGTTGAATTTATAGTCTTAAAGTGGAATTAGAAAATTATTAATAAGTATAAACTATATTTTGAATATAAATAAAATTCTATGTTTATTATAGTGTGATCCTTTATGTCCGAGCCTAAATACATTATTAAGATTTGCTTGCTTGGGGAAGCAAATGTAGGTAAAACATCATTAGTATATAGGTTTATTGAAAATAAATTTAGAGAAAATTACAAGTCAACTTTAGGAGTTAACCTTTTAAAGAAAGATATGAATATTCCTGGTTATGGTGTTGTTTCTGCTCAAATCTGGGACTTAGGAGGGCAAGAATCATTTAAATCTCTCAGAAAGCTTTATCTGGAAGGTGCTAATGGTTCTTTATTAGTCTATGATATGACCAGTAAGATCACTTTCGAAAAACTTGACGAATGGGTTCAAAGTTTTAGAGATGCACGTGATGAAGCTCCTATCATTTTAATTGGAAATAAATCTGATTTAGAACAGCAAGTTAAAATATCGGAAAGTGAAGCAGTTAATTATGCAAAAATGAATAAAATGGACTTAGTTATCACATCTGCTAAAACTGGTCAAAATGTAGAGGATGCGTTTATAAAATTAACTAAAATAATCTTGGATCAGATTTCAAATTCTTAAATAATGATCGTAAGCTGTTTAATTAATTCATATCCTTCCTTTATTTTTAATTCATAATTTTTTATAAATAATTTAATTACTCCCAAAATTTGGTGATTATAGCTATGATCTTTTTTAAATCTACCACCTTTATAAAGGAAGATTTATTTAAATAAAAATAATAAAAAAACCTAGAAATAAAGAATATAATTATTTTTCATATTTTAAATCACAATTATCATTCACTATTATTATGCCAGAACAAAAATTTGATGATGAATTCGATGATGAATTCGATGATGAGGAGGAAGAAGAGGAAGAGTTAGAAACAGAGGAAGAAGGAGAATATGATTATGAAACAGAATTAGATTATAAAATTGAAAACGTGGTAGCAACAGTTACAGTAGAAATTACAGAGAAAATCGACCTTAATCAAATAGCAAGACGCCATGCAGATGTTGAATATAACCCAGAACGTTTTCCAGGTCTTGTAATGCGAATTGAAAAGCCACGCGCTACAATTTTGATCTTTTCTACTGGAAAAATGGTTGTTACAGGTTTAAGACAAGCAGCAGAAGCAGAAAGAGTTGTTGATAAAGTTGTTAAAAATATTAGAAAAGCAGGTGTAAAGTTATCTAATCCCGAAATTACTATACAAAATATTGTAGCTTCTGGTGATTTGCATACCAATATTGACCTCAATATGGCTGCAATCGTAATGGAATATGCTATGTATGAACCTGAGGTATTTCCCGGATTGATTTATCGAATGCAAGATCCGAAAACAGTTTTTCTAATATTCAGCACGGGACGTATAGTCTGTACCGGAGCAAAACAAAAAGAAATCGTAAGAGAGGCTGTTTTAAAATTAAACCAACAAGTTAGAGAATTAGGAGTAGCTAAAAAAGATATTGGAGATTCAGAATATCAAGATATAACTTTTATCTAATTTATTTAGTATTATTTTTTACTTTTTTTTCTCATTTTTAGCATTAAAAAAAAATGAAATAATCTCTGTTGAAGATTAGATTTAAATTATTCTCTCATTTAAATTGTTTTCTTTTGATTAATAGCATTAATAGAATTAAGATATTCATTGTACAATTCTTCAATTAATTTAAATTCTTTAGCTTTATTATATGCAAGTAGAAATAGTTGATTTAGTGATATATTATTACCAATTTCATAAATATCATCATTAATTCCAATTTTATCACTATTTTGGTCAATAAAGTTACATAAGATATACCTATTTTCATTTCTCATATTTATTTTATTTAATGCCCCGAACATTCTAAGAATTAAAGGTGTTCGAAATTTAATATTAGTAGTTTGCAATGATTGAAACATTTTTAGATATTTATTTCTTTTTAAAGAGACCGACATAAATATGAAAAGGGCATAATCCTTATTTTAAAGAAAGTGATACTGGGATATTATCTTAGATAATTTAGTCTTAATAGGCTTTAGAAGCTAAATTTAAAATGCATAATCAAATCCTTTAAATTCGTTCGTAGGTTTAGAAAATTCATGAACAACCTTTTCTACTTGAGCATGTGGAGGACCCTTTCTAGAAAATTCTAGAAGTTCGAGTAGTTTATCCTCAGGTCCTTGTGCTTCTATATAAACAGTTCCATCTGGCATATTTTTAACAAATCCCGTTAAACCTAACTTTCGAGCAACCTTACGTGTAGTATAACGAAAGAATACGCCTTGAACATACCCAAATACTTTAATTTTTATGTTAAAATCATTCATACCTTTAAAAAATAAGAGTTTTTCTCAGGATTGTATCCAACAGTTTCATTTTTTACAAGTGTCTCAAGAACATTAAAGAGCCAACGGTTACTAGTGTTTATCACTTTTTTGAAATCCTCTATGCTTTGGGTATCTTTTATTGCTAATAAAAATAGAATTTTACCTTTTACTGATAAATGGTTTGAGTTTGTAATAGCGTTGAATTTTATTTCAAAATCGTATTCTCTGGTCTTTAAATAGGCCACTTCATTGCTAAGCTTCGTTATTACTTCATCTGTAGTTCTAAATGCATCTAAACTAATATGAAACATGGTTTCCAAATGTTTTTTTAACTTTTGTTCATCTAATTCTAAATCAATTTCTTGATTAAATTTTTCAAGTATCTCTAAGTAATCATTGCCATCATCGTACTTACTTAATACTAAAACGATTATAATCTCTTTATTTTCATTATAATAAGAAACTGAATTCCAATTTTTCTCTTCCGTTATAATATAAGATTCAGTGAAATTATGTGAAATTGTTATTTGTTGAACTACTGGATTTGGGATTTCTAAATTTTCTGGGTATTTTAAATAAATTATCCCACCTTCTACCTCATCCCATCGAATAAGAAATATACCGTTTGGCATTAGTTTGATATTATCATCTAATTTGAATCTTATTATTAAAATAATCGTTTATTATTAAAAATTTAATTTTTGTTTACTTAATTAATCAAATATGATATCGTAATATATATATTTAAATGCAAGCTAGTAAAATGTAGCCATACTTACAGAGGGCACCTAAAAAAATAAATAATACAAGATTGATTTATCATATATAGGATTTGATATGGTTGTATATTACGTATATATTTTAGAGGTTGTGGCTAATAATGGAAAAAAGAACTATTATACTGGATATACCAGCGACCTTTATAGGAGATGGCACGAACATCGAAGTGGAACGGGGGCTAAGTTTTGTCGGGGTAAAAAGCGTATTGAGTTAAAATATTTTGAAACTTACTTAAGTAGAAAGAAAGCCATGAGAAGGGAATTGCAAATTAAATCTTTTTCTAAACAACAAAAATTAGATTTGATAAAAAGTTTAGATAATAAAGTAAATTAGATGATTTTTTCTTGGATAAAAATAATTTTTTAATCTGCTTAACAGGATTACCTGCTTCAGGCAAAACTACATTTGCTAATAGGTTAAAGAATGCCCTCGAGAAAAATTTTATTACTTTAAAAGTGAAGATTATTGATCCTGATCTTATTAGAAAAAAATTGACTTCAGATAAATTTGATCCAGAGAAAGAACACACTGTTAGAAAAGAAAATTTAAAATTAATTAAAAGTGAACTAGAGAAAGGAAATATAGTAATAAGCGATGATTTAAACTATTATTCTAGTATGAGACATGATTTAAAAGACATAGCTGATTCTCTCAATTTGAACTTTTTTATTGTCCATATAGCTACACCTCTTGAAATTTGCTTGAAATGGAATGAAAATAGAGGTAAGCCAATCCCAAACGAAATTATTAATAAAATTAATGAAAGATTTGATGAATTTAATCGATATAGTTGGGATATTCCTATAGCAACATACGATCTTTCAAAGTTATCTGATTTAAATCTTAAAACTGAAGAGTTTTTAAATATAATAAATCGTAAGATAGAGATTTTAAAAAAGGAAGTAAAAATGAGTAAGATTCAGACACTTTCGAATAGAGATAATGAGAATCTAGATAAAGTTACAAGAAATTATGTAGGAATCCTTTTAGATAAAGATAAATTTTTCCCTTTAAAGAGAAGAATAATAAAATTAAGAAAAATTTTTGTGAAAAAAAACAAAAATAAAGCACTTACTGAAACAGAAATCTCAAGATCTTTTAAAAATTTTTTAGAAAAAAATCTAAACATAAAAATTTCTGAGGATTTATTATAATCAACTTTTATAAAAATTAAAGAAAAAGAAATTAAACCATTGTTACTTTATTCAATTGTGCTTGATTTAATTTATTTTTAAAATTTTATTATGCTTTTTGAAAATGTCACAAGAAAAAATTATAAAAAAAAGAGCAAAACTCAGAATTGAGAGACTAGAAAAGAGTCGAAGTGGTCGTTCTCTTTGCTATATAGATCAAAATGTAATGCTTGATTTAGGATTAAACACTGGAGATATTATAGAGATTAAGGGGAAGAAAAAAACTACTGGTATTGCTGTTTCTTCTGTGCAAGATAGAGAAAGTGGAGTAATCAGACTTGATGGTCTTCAAAGACTTAATGCTGGAGCTACAATTGGAGAATATGTCAGTGTTGAATTAGCAGAAGTATATCATGCTATTGAAATAGAATTAACTCCTACACGTCCAAACATCGATCTGAAAAGGCAAGCAGAAGCTATTAAGGGTAAGTTGATTGATAAACCTGTAGTTATTGGTGATATTGTAGATGTTCTGGGAACGTTTGTCCAGCAAGATTTATCAGAAAATCCAATGTCTGAATTTATGAAAATGTTCCAATTTGGAAGTAAAAAAAGGCCAACTTTAGGGACATTAAGATTAATCGTTGAAAATTTGAAACCTTCAGATAAGGTCGTTAAAATCACAAGAGATACAGTAATTAGGGTTAATAAAAGAGTTGCAGTTCTAAATGTTTCAGGAGGAGTTGTTACATATGATGATGTAGGAGGATTAACTGATGAAATTCAAAGAATTAGAGAGATGGTTGAATTACCTTTAAAACATCCAGAATTGTTCCATCGTTTAAATATAGATCCTCCAAAAGGAGTATTATTTCATGGACCCTCTGGTACAGGTAAGACACTTATGGCAAAAGCGGTATCTCAAGAATCAAATGCTAATTTTATAACAATAAATGGACCTGAAATAATGAGTAAATTTTATGGAGCGAGCGAGGGAAGACTTCGTGATATTTTTAGAGAAGCAGAAGATAATGCTCCTTCTATAATTTTTATTGATGAAATTGATTCTATTGCACCTAAGAGAGTTGATACTTCAGGAGAAGTCGAGAGGCGTGTTGTTTCTCAACTGCTTTCTTTAATGGACGGTCTACGTGGTAGAGGTGAAATAATATGTGTGGGTGCTACAAATAGAGTTAACGCTATTGATGAAGCCTTAAGAAGACCAGGACGTTTTGACAGAGAGATTGAATTTGGAGTTCCAAATGTTAAAGGAAGAAAAGAAATTTTTCAAATACATACAAGAGGGATGCCGTTAGAAGATGATGTTTATCTTGATAATTATGCTGAAATAACTCATGGTTTTGTAGGTGCAGATATTATGGCTGTTTCTAGAGAAGCAGCAATGTTCTCACTAAGAAGAATATTACCAAAAATTAATTTAGATGAGCCTATTCCAAGTGAAGTAATTCAAGAATTGAAAATTAAGGATGAAGATTTTGTTAAAGCAATCAATTTAATTGAACCTTCAGCTATGCGAGAAGTTATGGTTGAGATTCCAGATGTTTCATGGGACGATATAGGAGGTCTTGAAGATATTAAACAGGAATTACGAGAAGCTGTGGAATGGCCATTGAAGTATCCAAAATTATTCGAAAAAGCAGGAATAAGACCTCTAAATGGTATACTTCTTTTTGGACCTCCAGGATGCGGAAAAACTCTGCTAGCAAAAGCTATTGCCAGCGAAAGCCAATCAAATTTCATAGCTATAAAAGGTCCAGAAATTTATTCAAAGTGGGTGGGCGAGAGTGAGAGAGCAATTAGAGAAATTTTTCGGAAAGCTCGACAAGCAGCTCCTTCAATTATTTATTTTGATGAAATTGATGCCATCTCTTCAGGAAGAGGCGATTATGAAGGTACTCATACCTTTGCTTCAATTGTAAATCAAATATTAGTCGAAATGGATGGTGTTGAAAATAGGAAAGGAATAGTAATAATTGCAAGTACAAATCGTCCTGATATTGTTGATCCTGCCTTTTTAAGACCTGGTAGATTTGATCGTTTAATATTTGTAGAAGCACCAGATTATGAAGAAAGATTAAAGATTTTGGAAGTACACTCAAAAAATATGCCATTAGCTGAAGATATATCCTTAAAAAGAATTGCACAAAATACAGAGGGTTATAGTGGGGCTGATTTAGAAAATGTATGCCGTGAAGCAGGTATGCAAGCAATCAGAGAGAAGATGACAAAATTAGAAAAAATAGAAAACAAACATTTTGAGTTTGCCTTAAGTAAAATCAAATCTACATTACCTAAAGAAATAATTGAAAGATATGCAAATCTCGCTAAACAAATTACTGAATCTAGAAATATAAAAGAATCTCAAACCGATTTGTATAGATAACTCATAGTTTATTTTTAACTTTGTTTTAAAAGAGTTCTAAAAATTGATTTTATAAAATTTTATTAAAAACATTATTTAATTATCATTATTAAACTAATAAGGAAAAGCTTAAAATGAGTGAAATTAAAATAGATTGGAGAGGGCATGTGAAGAAGTATCAAGCAGCAATGGAAGAGATGAATCTTGATTTCTGTGTTTTAACTCGAGTTAAATCAATAACCTATCTTTCTGGGTGTTTTGTACCTTGGAAGAGTTTTATATTTCTACCTAAAGAAGGTGCTGGAGAACCAATATTATATACCGTTCTTTTAGATGTTGAGCGTGTTAAAACAGAAGGCCAATTAAAAACTGAGGGTTGGGGTCCAATCAAAGGATTTTATTGGGAAAAAAAAATCCAAAAAGCCGCAAAAAAATCAGGTGTATTTAATCCTAAAGATCCTTCACCAAGAATCGGTGTAGAATTAGGAGTTGATATTTGTGTGACTGGTCAAATGCTCTCTTATACCGAAGCAGAATTATTAAAACACGTGTTTCCTGGTTGTGAACTTGTTGACTTTAATGATAAAACCGAAAGAATTCAATTTATTAAAGAACCAGAGGAGATTGCTATGCTCCGTAAAGCATCTGAAATTACTGATATTGGACAAAAAGTTGTTAAAAAAGAATTAAGTGAACGTCCTGTAGGGAAAATTTTTACTGAAAATGAAATTGCTGGAATAGGAACATTAGCAATGAGAAAGGCAGGGAGTAATTATGAATGGACCTTTACCGGTAGCCAGGAAATTGGTTCAGGTTATCGCGCAAGTTGGACATTTAATGGATGTACACCTGCAACAAATAAAAAAGTAAAAGAAGGAGAATCTCTGCTTGTAGATCTTCACAGTGAATATGGATGTTATTTGGGGGATCTTAGTCATAATTATATTCTTGGGGAATGCCCTCCAGAACTTAAAAATTTTAATGATGTATATGAACAACTTTGCTATGCTCTTATAGATAACATGTACCCAGGAAATACATTTGAGAATTGTTATCAAGAAGTACGAAAAGTCGCTGAAAAAGCAGGTTATGAAAATGATTTATTCTTTGGAATAGGACATGGAATCGGTTGTATTGGAAATGAATCTTGGCCAGTAGTATTACCTCAAAAAGGGTGGGGATCAATGATTTTTGAAGAAAATATGGTTGAAATTGCAGCTATTGTGTTTAATCGTCCAGGACTTGGAGGTCTTCGGCTGGAGTCTCCAACACTTATCACAAGTAAGGGAGCTGAAGTCCTACCAAAAACCCCATTTGAAGTAGATTATGTATAGTTCAGCTTTAGAGTAATAAAATATAATTTATTTTAATAAAATTATTTCTTTTATTATGGAAATATCGAAATCTCATAAAGAAACCTTTTCTTAATTTAATAAATCTAAAAATCTGTTTAAAATAGCATGATATTCATCCCTTTTGAGTAAAGTCCCCATATGCCCAACATTCTCAAAAATTATTTCTTCTACATTGGGATATTGATTTTTTAATTCCTCATGATAAGGAAATCCATTGTCATCATCTGCAGTAAAAATAAGCACTTTACCATCCCATCCATGATAATCTTCAATATCATATTTTTCACTGTTAAATTCACCTGTGAGAATTGATTGGCATAATATAATACTTTTCTCGATTTTACTAAATCTTTCTTTTAAAAATGCTATTGTAAAATTAAATTCATCCCGGATTTCAGTACTCATATCTTTAGCTTCATCAGCTAATTTCAAAAGTTTTTTTGACATCAAATTCTTTAATAGAAAACCAGGTATGAATTTAAACAACTTTTGCATCTTTTTAAAATCTTTTACCCATTCATTTTTTGGAGGATAACTATTGATAAGAATAAGCGCCTCTATATTTTTATAATTTCTATGGAAATACGGTTGAGCCATGAAACTTCCAAAACTCTGACCTATTAATATATATTTCTTCACATTTTCTTTTTTTAGAATTTCATTTACCCCTTCGCTAAATTCATCCAAACTTTTAAAATTAGTAATTGATGGGGCGATAACCCTATAATTTTTTTCAAAAAATCGTATAGCTTGAAAATTACCCTCGGCATTTCCAAGTGCTCCATGAAATGTAAGAACTGTTTTTTCACCAGTTCCACAGCTGATATATTCTAACTCCTTATTTCTGAATACAATAGTTTTTATGGGGTGATTTTTTCTATAATCTACTAAGCGCTGGTAATGTTCTGGAGTTATATGCTTATAAAATTTGGAACTCTCTTGGTTTTTCATTTTTACCACCTTCACTTTTTATCTCAGCTAAGATTTTTTTGTAACTATTTAGGCATAACTAATTTTGATATATAAATATTTTCATTTTTTTATGGAATTTAGATAATAATTCAAATTTTTATTTTGGGTCATGTTTAAAAAAATCTAAGTTAAATATCTAAATATATAATATATCTAAGAGTCTCTATCAGCCTGGTGAAAGGCTATATTTTTAAATTATTTAAACCTATATAGCTTAGATCCAAATTAATAATGTAATTGTATTTATTATGAATAATGAGGAAGTTATTGAAGTATTAAAAAGAATAGAAGACAAAATTAACAATAATGTAAGACTTAATCAAGACATTCGTACAGTTCTTTTTACCATCCTTGCAACTTTTGCCATTTTTGCTTTTCTCATATTAACGAGTTTTCCAGATCCTGGTATTGCAGCTATCTTACTTATAGTTCCTTTAATAATAGGAATATTTAAAATCATGATGAGAAATTAATAATTTTAAATGTAGATAGAATTTATAAAGAATTTGTAATTCAAAATATTTAGTTCTGAAAATCTAAATGGTATTCACAAAATATTTCAAAACCAGTTTCAATAGATCTCCTTAAGACACGTATTTCAAACCAAGGAATTAGTGGTTACTAAATTAATAAAGACTTATATAGCATAAATAAAAATTATTTTAATCGGTTAACAAAATTCTCAATTCTATTCATAGCTTCTTCAAGTTTTTCTAATTCAGTTGCATATGATATTCTTATCATATGGTCAGAAAATGAACCGAAAATATCCCCTGGTACTATTGCCACCGCTTCTTCTTTCATAATATTCTTTGAAAAATCCTTCCCGCTTAAGTTAAATTTTTTTGTTGAGGGCATTATATAAAATGCTCCACGTGGTTTTATTATATTAAAACCAATCTCGTTTAATCGATTATATACTAAATTACGCCGCTTGTTAAAGCTATCCCATATCTCTTTAAAGAAACTATAATCCATCTTTAATGCTTCAATAAAGCCATACTGAGCTGCATGATTAGTACCTGCAACTGTATACTGATGATATTTTTCCATAAAGTCTATTATTTCTTTTGAAGCAATAGCATAACCTAGTCTAAATCCAGTTGCAGAATAAAATTTTGACATGGCATTCACAGTAATAGTTCGTTTAAACATGCCATTTAAAGAAGCTGGACTTACATGTTTTAGTCCATCGTAAATATAGTTTTCATAAACTTCATCAGTAATTAAATATAAATCATTTTCTATTACAAGGTCAACAATTTCTTTCAACTCTTTTTGATTTAAAGCATGGCCAGTGGGATTATTTGGAGTATTAATTAACATTGCCTTTGTTTTATTTGTAATGGCATTTCTCATCTTTTCAATGTTAGGGCTAAAATCTTTATTTCGTTCTATCTCTCTCACTTTAACATCAAAAAATGAAGCACAGTAAAAGTAAGAGACAAAATTCGGAGATGATATAATCAATTCATCCCCAGGATTAAAAATTGAAGCAAATGCTAAAGTAACTGCTTGGCTTGCTCCATTAGTAACAATTATATTATCTCTCCAATTAGTATTAATCTTATTAATTTTACGTACTTTGTTTTCTATCAGCTCTAACAATTCCGGAATTCCCCTAGTAGGAGCGTACATTGTCATATTTTTTTTTAATGCATCTATATTTCCTTGTATTGCAGGTTCAGGTGTATTAAAATCTGGCTGTCCGATTCCAAGACTGATAATATCTGAGCGTCCCAATGCCAAATCAAACAATTCTCTTATAGCAGATTTTGGAGCTCTGGATACTTTATGAGACAGTTCTTTCATGATTTATTCTCTCTATTTAAAGCTTTTAAAACTCAGCCTTTAAAAATATTAATACAAAAAAGAGTTTTTTGAGGTTATTAAAATTTTTTAAATATGTACACCATGGTTACTTAAAATTTGATGCACTAAAAGAGAAAAAGCATCCTCAATGTTTTTTCCAAGTTTCGCACTTGTTTCAATAAAAGAACTAGCATTGATTTTTATAGCTAATTCTTTTCCTCTTTCTGTTGGTATAACTATCTGATCCTTTAAATCAACTTTATTACCAATTAATAGATAAACTCCTTTCTTTTTAACATATTTTTTAAAGTCTCTCAACCATCTAGAATTAATATTATCTAAAGTATTATATCGAGTAACATCATAAACTAGTAATGCTCCTTCGCAACCTTGAAAATACATGCTGCGGACTACACGGTATTTTTCTTGCCCGGCTAAATCCCACATTATAAGTCTAACTCTTAAATTATTTAAATTTACATCTTTTCTGACAATATTTGCGCCCAACGTAGCGCGATAATCTTCGGAGAACTTATCTTCAACAAAACGATTTATCAAGGACGTTTTACCAACTGCTGCATCCCCCAGAATAACAACTTTAAAAACGAATTCTCGTTCAACTTTGACTTCTTCTGTTGTCATTATGCAATTTTATATTTTGTTATAGGTCTATTTAATACTTTATTTTAAATCTTTTTATGAAATTTTTTTGAATTTAAATTTAGGGATTTCAATGATCTATTATGGTAATATAATTATTGTCAAAGAATTATTTAAGCCTTTTTCCTATTCTCAATTTCATAACAAAGGTGTTATGATCTGGATCTTTTACATCTTTTTTCTCCATTTCATTAAGAATTATATGTTCTGATGGTAATGATTTTTCTAAAGAGTGAATTAAGAATCCTTTAAATAAATCACAAGGAACTCCAATCTCAGAACAAAAGATACATTTATGTATTTTAAGAGTTATTTCGTCTTTATTATTATCTAAAATTTCTACGTTCCAATCTGTATTGATTGAAGAGTTAATTTCATGAATTATTTCTTCAAAATTTTTACCAAATGGAAATAAATAGAACGAGAATTTTTTTCCTATCTCAAAGAGAAGGTCAGAAGAATCATATAGTAAGCAATTTTGAGCTGAAATGATTTTTTTAAAAGAGAAGAAATCTAATTCTTCATTAGGGTCTTTATCTTTAAGGTTTTTTATATGCATCATCTCTGCTTCTCTTAAAATAGATTTCATTCCATCATAATCAAGTATTTCTTGATAAGCCTGAAGAAGTGCAACCACAACCTTATTTTTTACAAATCCTTTATAGTCTCCAATCATTTCGGTTTTCTTATTATTTGGTTAAATAATCTTTACTCCATAATTTTTTAAAACGGAAAAAACTAGTTTTTTAAATGCTTTCTCAACATTTTCACCGTACTTAGCACTAGTTTCAATAAAATCTGCAGCATTTAACTCACTCGAAAGTTTTTTTCCATTTTCAGATTGAACTTTTCTAGAATCATTCATGTCAATCTTATTACCAATTAAAAGGCATACTCCATCAGCTCGCCCATACTTTTTAAAATCATCAAACCATTTTGAAGTAATACTTTCAAAAGTAGAAGACCGTGTCACATCATATACTAATAAAGTACCAGCACATCCTTGGAAAAACATTTTTCTGGTTAATTCATACTTACTTTGCCCGGCTATGTCCCAAAAAATTAGTCTTACTTCAGAATTAATCTCTTCGAGAATAATATCTTTAATTGTAATATCCACTCCTAACGTTGGTTGATAATCCTGGGTAAAAGTGCCTGTAACATATTTTCTAATTAAGGATGTTTTACCAACAGCAGCATCACCTAATACCGTAAGTTTTAGAGCCCAGTTCCTTTTATTTTCTTCTAACATATTAGCCTTACTCTAAATCTAATAGAGATAAATTAAATTGAGGATCGTTTAATCTTTCTATTTTTTTTTCAATTTCTAAAATGTAAACCTCTCCTGTTACTGAGACTATACTGGGTTGGAGTAAATGTCCTCCAATTACATTATAATCCCTTGTTCCTATAGAAATATGCAAGTGAATAATTGGTTCTCCGTTCTTGAAAGTTATATTTCCCATACAAGATATTAATTCAACATATTCATCAATAGTTTTTGTAAGATATTTTTTAGATTCGATGTCAAAATATCCAATTGTAAATTTTTTTAAAGCCCCGATACAATTAATCAATCCGGCAGTTATATTGTGTTTCTTCACTATTTTAATAATAGTGTCAATTAAATCCTCACCCGGTTCAATTTTCCCGACAATAATACGTTTAATTTTAGATTCAATACTTTTCATTTTTATTTAACTTTTATTAAATCTTAATTCCTTAACTTTTTAGTATTTAAAAAACTAAATTCTCAAAAGCCTTTTCTACAATGTCACCATACTTAGCACTTGTCTCAATAAAGTCACTATCATTTATTTTTTCAGCAAATACTCTACCCTCCTCATTGGGTAAGGTTCTAGAATCTTGTAAATCAATTTTATTGTCAATCAAAATGTATGCTAATTCTTTTTCTCCATATTCATTTAAATCTTTAAGCCATTTAGATTCAATATTGCTGAAT
>JBHLOG010000256.1:0-3433 GCA_048940765.1 Promethearchaeota archaeon
GGAGTTGCTCCAATTAGTTCAATTGCAAAAAAAATGAAAAAAGAGTACGACAGAGATCCTAAAGATTGGAGACTTATAGGATCAAGTGATAAGGATGGTAATTTAGATACATTTATAACAAAGAAACCTAACTCTTATTGGTTAAAATCAAAACAATTAAGTCCATATTCAGCTTTATCCATGGGTACCGTGATAAGGAATATAGATAAGGATATTGATGAAAAAGTGGGAGAAAAGATGTCTCCTAACGATATGCTTCGCCTTTTTGGGATGATAATACCTGTGAAAAAGAATCAAAATATTATAGCTTCGGGAATTGAAAAGTATTCTCAACAACATGGAGATTATTTAAAGAAAATTATAGAAGAAAAAGATCCAAACATAGGAAAGGCATTGGGAAGGCGGATTGATAGTGAATTTTCAAAAAGGTATCCACAAAGACGTGGTTTATATATTTAGATAAATATGATCTTTATACTTTTTCTTTTAAATTACTAAGTTCATCCTTTCTTTTAATTATCGGCAAATTAGCGGAATAAGTAGCTGTATTGTTAATTAATTCTGATATAATAGCGTTAAGTTTTTCTTGACCTGATTTTCCTTCAAGAGATTTAGCAAATTCCTTTAATAAATTCACGTTTAAATCAGTAACATAAAAAGATACCCCTTTTTCAACCTCTTCAAGAAGAAATTGGAAGGATAAATCAGCATTTCTTTCAGTTTTGAGAAGAGGATCATCAGGATCATCAAAAGTGTACGAGATTTCTGTCCAACGTTCATTATCTCCGGGAACCATTCCAAAGATATAATCTTTGGTGTAAAGCCAAAATGGTGTTCCTTTATTATAAGATGAATCCACAATTGCTTTAAATTCTTCACTCATTCTACATCAATATTTACATTTATAATTGAACTGTATTCTAGTAGATAAATTAAGTTTATATTTTTAATTTTATAATTATAAAACTTCTATTATAATTTTATCTTTTAAGTTTATGCTAAAAAAGAATATAAAATAAATGTATTATAGTTAAAATTATGCGAAACCTTAATTATAAAAAAGTAATTTCTGAAATTCAAAATTGGATTAAAGATTATGTAACTTCTGCAAATGTTGAAGGTGTTGTTTTAGGGATTAGTGGGGGGATAGATAGTGCTGTAACGGCAGCATTATGTGTAAATGCTCTTAATAAGCAAAATGTTATTGGATTGGGTTTACCATGTTCATCAGTTCCACAAGATTTAGATGATGCGAAAAAAGTTGTTAAAATCTTGGGAATTAAGTTTATCAAAATAGAATTATCAAATATCTATAATGAAATAATAAGAATAACTTCACCGCTATTTAAATCCAATAAGATAGCAATAGCAAATTTAAAACCTAGATTAAGAATGGTAGCAACTTATTTTGCTAGTCAATCTCTAGGAAAAAATTTAGTAGTGGGCACAAGTAATAGAACAGAATTAGCAGTTGGCTATTTTACTAAATATGGGGATGGAGGCGTAGATTTCGAACCGATTGGGGGATTATACAAATGTGAGGTACGAAAAATAGCTAAAATTTTAAATATACCAGAAGAAATCATCAAAAAACCTCCAAGTGCCGGATTATGGGAAGGTCAAACCGATGAAGGTGAAATTGGTTTAACCTATGACGTTTTAGATGAAATTATCTTCAGAATTGATAATAATTTAGAATTGGATGATTTAAATAGAGATGATGTACATAAAGTGAAAAAAATGATGAAATCAGCTCATCAAAAACTTGTTATGCCACCGTATTTCAAAATTAGTAACTTATAAACCATTAAATTGTTATAAACTTGAAATGACTCTTCTTAATTTATTTATTCTTGAAGTTATACCTTCTAATTTTCTTTTAAGATCCTCACTTTGCTTTTTATATTCAAAATCATCAATAGCACCAAGATTATAACTCTTTTCTATTTCTTTAAAGCCTTTCTCTAATGAATATCGTTTACCTTCAAGCGCAATTAATTCTTGATATAAAGAATCTTTATCTGAAGGCAATTGTTTCTCTATAGACACATCTAAATCATCAATAAGATTTTTCGACGATTTAACCCCAAAATCAACAAAAGGTAATGCATCACTCTTTTTTATTTCTATTTTCTCCTCTATTTTCTTTTCTTTAAGTTCTACTTTTTTAATTGTTTCATCTAAAGTGGGTACTTTTTCAGTAGTTTTTTCACCAACTGATGAAAATACGTTAAATAATTCTGTTCCAGTTGGCTTTACTGACTCAGCTTCAATTTCTTCTATTCGTACAGCAGTAATCTTAGGTTTTTGAACAATTTTAGGAGTATGTTTATTAACGGCTTGTTCCTCAATCTTGGGCGCTTTAACTGCGAATGGAACACTCTCATCTTCTTTTGAGTCTTCAATCTCTATAATTTCTGAAATTAATGTGCTTTTCCTTGGCTTTTTTGGTAGTTCAGTAAGTTCTGTTGGTTCAGGAATTTGAGAATTCATTTTAGATTTCTCAAGTACTTTTTCCATAGAAGGAGGTTTTTTAGGTAATTTTGAAATTTCATGTGGTATAGGTATATCCTTTGGCTTTCCTGATTCTTCGAGAATATCCAAAATTGATTCTTTTTTTGCAGAAGGTTCTTTAATGGTTCTTGGTTTTAAAGATTCTGATTTAGAGGTAGTTTCACTATCTAAAGGTTTTGTTAACCTAGCAATTTCTTTTTCAATCTTAGCTTGAACTTGCTCTATAGATTTTATTCCAATCTTTTCTTGAGATTTATTTTGAGTTTTAATCGCTGGTAATTTAATTTTTGGAGGAGGTAATTTCACATCCTTTTTAGGTGTAATTTTTTTAATAATTTTCATTCTAGAAGCTTTCGCAAGCTTCTCATCTTTGGCTTCTAATTCTAATTTCAAGAATTCAATTTTTTGTTTTAAATCTTCGATTTCTCCTTTAAATTGTTCGGAAACCTTATCAACAATCTCGTTTATATCAATACTAGCTCTTTCTAAATCTTCATGAATTTGAGTAGACTTTGATTCCTTGATATCTTCTCTGGGTTGAATTTCAGGGATCTTATCCGTGATATTAATGATTTTTTCTATATTTTCAAGTAAATTGGACTCCACAAACCAAAGTTCTAAAGTATCCCAGCTCTCCAACTTGTTCAGAGTATCTTCAAAAAGATCTATATAAGTTTCTGCTTTGGAGGTGTTCAAAGTCTTTAAAGTTCGAATCAATTTCATTAATTTCTCTCGAGCTGTAATTTCATCGTCAGGAGTTGGTTCTCCTTGTATCAAGTATAAATAAATAGTCTTAATCTCTTGAATATTGGACGTGAACTTTTCTTCTTCGCTCATGAAGGATTACTTGATAGGTTTAATTTGACTTTCTCTTAAAAATATCTCTTTAAGTATTTAAAAACATTTCAATAATATATTT
>JBHLOG010000089.1:0-14240 GCA_048940765.1 Promethearchaeota archaeon
TCGGCAGAAGCAGTATGATTACCTAGCCGATCCTCTATACGTGCAATGTATTCATATGTCGTAGCTGCATAAGAAAAGTAACCTTTCTCAAGACTGCTTTTAAGAGCATCTTGTAGTAGTTCTTTTGTCTTATTTAGTGTTTCTTCAACTTTAGTCAAAATTCCGATCTCTTCATAGAGAAGGGCTAATCTCATTTGTGCGGCTATAATGCCAGTACGAGACTCTTTAGCATACTTAAGATAATTTTTAGATGCATCAGCAGCAAATGATAACATTTTAATTCTTTCTTGTTTGTTCTTTGTAATATCAGCTAGAGTTTTATAGGCCCTATTTTGGGAATTGTATGCAAAGGCTTGAATTATACCTCCTCCATATTTTTCACCAAGTTCTTTAGCTTTATTCGCATAATCAAGCATACATTTAATATGTATATCCTGTTCTTCGTTTGATTCAGAAAAGCGAACTAAAACTGCATAGCTTAAAGTGAGGGATATAAATGAATATGATTTTGACAATTCAAAGGTATTCCAATCCAAAGTCCTCAATCCATATTCAATCCCTTTTTTTGCGTAAGATTTCCTCTGAGTTGGTGTGAAAAGGCTTGACTGGGAAAAATTGGAATAGTAAAATGCTGGTAAACAATCCATGTAAAAATATGCACTCTCAAATGCACCTGCAGTTGATTTTGCAAATATTTTTCCTGCTTCACTAATCTCCTTAATGTCATTCATAATTCTCTTTTGGAGATACATGTATTTACCACTAAGAAATGCATATTGATTTAGAAAAAAGAGAGCCATAACAATATGATACTTGCTTTTAACCTCTCTTGCTAAATCTAAACTCATTTCAAGATAATTTAATCCTTTATCAAAATACGTTCTCTGCTCTATCTCATCCTCAGTATGTTTATGTCCATATTCACAGTTCACACAACCATATGTATAGTACAAAAAAGTAAGAAGGAAGGGATTATTATATGGTTTAAGGATCTTTAGGCTTTCTTCACACTTATGAATAACATCTTTATAGTCTTCTTTAGACTTATTAAGCCATTCGGAATCAATGTGAGTTAATGCTTCTGTGAAAATAAACTCAGTAGATAAAGAGTTAGTGATATAATATATATCTTTCTTCTCCATTGAAAGTTTCCAAACTTTTCTACTTAGTTCAATAATTCTTTTTGATATTCTCTTAACTTCTTCTGACTCCTTGCATAAACTTACATAAAGAGATAAAGAATAACTTAAATTAGTTATGATTCTTAATGGAATTTCCTCATCTTTTTTTTTTGAATATGTTTCAAATAATTTAGAATTTAACTCTAATGCTTTATTGACCATTCTCTCCGCCTCTTCAATAGAATTTGTTACAATAGAGCCATAAAATAACGAATTACCATCTAATTCCAAACTTTCAAGTTCATTTCCATTCTGTTTAAAGAGAGCTGCTCCTTCTTTAAACATTTCACAATAGGCTTTAGATATTTCTAAATATTCTACTGCTGTATTGGCAGAGAATCCAAAAACTAGATATTTTTTCGTTAAATCCTTAAAAATCTCCATTGCTTTTACTATTTTTTTTTTATCTAGGTAAGATTTCGCAGCTTGATCATATAGTTTTAAAGCATTCACCCAATTGCAGGCTTTCTCTTCTTCACGAGCCTTTTCTAATAATTCCTCTTCACGTTCCGAGAGTTGCATTTAATCTCAAATATGTGATAATTTTTGTTATATTTCGACCTAACTGTCTAATTTTAATTACTTAGAATGATTAATAAACATTCAGTTCAATTTATAATGTTTTACTTTTTCTGAGAAGATTAATTTCTCTTAAATTCAAAATCTTTTAATGATTTAAGACATTTTGTTTGATATTATTGTAATTTGGTTTTATAAAAAATTTAACAAAAAAATCGAAATTAAGTGAAAAATTATGGCTGTACCGATAATATTAATTGTAGCATTAATTGCAGGTATAATTTCAATTGGAATGGCTTTATATTTTGCAAAATTAGTCCTGAAAGAAGATCCAGGAAACGAACGAATGGTTGAAGTATCTGAATATATTGAAAAGGGAGCAAAAACATTCCTTAAAGTTCAATATAAAGTATTAGGCATTTTTGTTGCTGTGCTAGCAGTAGCATTACTTTTTTTACCTTCTCCATTTGAAGAGAGTGATACATATACAAGGTTAGTTGAAGGAGCGTTAAATTGGGAGCAAATGATAGCTTATGTTATAGGATCTATTGGCTCAATGATGGCTGGCTATTTAGGAATGATGACTGGTGTAAAGACAAATACCCGTTCAGCTCAAGGTTGTACAATTAGTACTAAGAAAGGTTTTGATATTGCCTTTTTTGGTGGTTCAGTAATGGGTCTTGCAGTAGTCGGCGTAGCTCTAATCGGCATTTCTGTTTTGTATTGGATTATCCCAGATCCTATGATTGTTTTAGGTTTCAGTTTCGGAGCTAGTAGTGTAGCTCTTTTTATGAAAGCAGGAGGAGGTATTTATACCAAAACTGCTGATGTAGGTGCCGATCTTGTTGGAAAGGCAGAATATAACCTTCCTGAAGATGATCCTCGTAATCCAGCTACTATCGCAGATAACGTCGGTGATAATGTAGGGGATATTGCTGGTATGGGAAGTGATTTATTTGACTCATATGTAGCATCTATTATAGCAGCTATGATGTTAGCCGCAACCTTATCGATAGTGGGTACGGTATGGCAAACCATGTCTGAAACCATTAGATATTATTTTGTAGTATTCCCTGTTGTTTTGAGTGGTGTTGGTTTAATAGCTTCTTTGATTTGCATTTACTTAATTAAAATTAAAAAAGGAGAAGATCCTGGTAAATTATTAAATCTTGGAACCTATTTAGCTACAATCGTTTTTGGAGGTTTAGCTGCAATAATTACCGCAATAATGGCATTGGGTTTAAATAATGAAGAGATGATACTCTTATGGAAGCTTTATTTATCTGTAGTTATTGGATTACTTAGTGGTCTTGTTATAGGATTTACAAGTGATTACTTTACTAGTGATAATAGGAAACCAACTAGATCTATCGCAGAAGCGGCACAAGAAGGTGATGCAGTAGTCATTCTTAGTGGATTTTCTTATGGTTTATTAAGTGTGGTTCCCCCTGCTATTGGTATTGTAATTGCCATGGCTGCAGCTTACTTCCTAGGCGGAGTATTTGGTGTAGCAATGGCCGCAGTGGGCATGCTCGCAATTGTAGGAACTATTGTCTCTAATGATGCATATGGACCAATTGTAGACAATGCTAGAGGTATTGCTGAACAGGGTGATTTAGGTGAAGATATTATTCGAACTGCAGATAAATTAGACTCAGCAGGAAATACAGCAAAAGCTATAACAAAGGGTTTTGCTATTGGTGCTGCAAACCTAACCGTACTTGCTTTAATGTTCTCATTTACTACTGAAGCAAATGATATTAAAGCAGGGACAATAGATGTAATGAATTTACTTGATGTAAATGTCTTAATAGGTGCATTTATTGGAGTAGTTGTACCTGCATTGTATTCAGCGCTATTAGTTCTCGCAGTTCAAAGAAATGCCGCTAAAATGGTTGATGAAATTAGAAGACAATTTGAAGAAGACCCTAAGATTCTAACAGGGGAAGTAGCAGCAGACTTTAATAAATGTATCGCAATTGCGACCACAGGTGCTTTAAAAGAGCTTGTAATACCAAGTATAATTGCAATCGCTATACCTATTGCAGTTGGAATCTTATTTGGCGTAGCAGGACTAGGTGCATTTTTAGCTGGTGCGATTTTATCAGGTTTTGTGTTTGCAATCTTTATGTCAAATGCAGGAGGGTCATGGGATAATGCGAAAAAATGGATTGAGGATGGTAACCTTGGAGGAAAAGGAACTGACGTGCATAAAGCTTCTATTACAGGAGATACAGTTGGAGATCCCTTTAAAGACACTGCTGGCCCAAGCATTAATACCTTATTGGTTGTTATGTCATTAACAGCTTCAATCTTTCTTGGTTTTCTGATGCTTTTTGGCAATGGAGCAGGTCTTTTAGTATTCTAACTCATCATAAAAATAATTTATTTTTTCTTTTTTTTCAAAATATGTTATTGAATGGTTTAAAGAGCAATTTAAAATTTTAAAAAATCAGTTTTAAAAAAATTAAATAGATTTTCTAAATTTCTCAATAATAAGTATTTAAATTTAAAGAATTTAAGAATTAAAGCCTAAAAGTGATAAAAATATGTTTGATAAATCTCATTGTTCTGAATGTGAAAATATTGATTGCTTAACGCGATGTCAATGGATTAATATTGATAAGGAAACAGCTAGAATTGAGATGGATAAAATGATTAAGGGAAAGGATTCTTTTGTCCTAAAGGAATGCGTTACATGTTATGCTTGCGATGAATATTGTCCATATAATTCACATCCATTCGATATGTTTACAGAATTACAAGAAAAATTTAATAGTTTTGATATTGATCCTACTACCCTAGAAACTACAATTAATCGGTTTAAGCCTCCTGATGAATTACGAATAAAGGAAATTGATCCTAATAAACCTGTTTTTCACAAATGTACGTTTTCAACCCTAAATCCTGAAGAAATGAAAGGACAAATGTTTGAAAATTTACAATATATAAGTGGTCGTGCTTTTTTCTGCAACTTACAATATCATCATATGGCTAGGGATTCTGTAATTAGAGAGAGACTTCCAATTATAATGGATAATATTATGAGACATGGGATAAAAGAATTAATTTGTTGGCATGACGAATGCTATGGGTTATGGACCTCATATTGCCAGAGAAATAATATTGAAGTGCCTTTTAAACCAATTCATCTCTTTGAATATGTCTATAACTATTTAAAAGAACACGAGTCAGAATTAACTAAACTTAATTTGAAAATAGCCTATCAAAGAAATTGCTCGAATAGATTTATACCTGAAACAGATAAATGGGTTGATAAAATTTGTAATTTAATCGGTCTGGAGCGAGTTGCAAGAGAATATGATAGAGAGAATGCCTTATGTTGTGCGGGAGCATTTTCATGGATAGGTAAAGCAGATTTGATGAGACCAACTCAAAATAAAAATGTTAAAGATATGATTGACCATGGAGCTGAAGCATGTGTATATAATTGTCCAATGTGTAAAGAAGTGTTAGGATCGAAGGTAGAAAGAAAAGGATTAAAAAACTATCTATTAAGTGATTTAGCTCGTATGGCTTTAGGAGAAAAAATAGAATAAAAATATTTTTTATTTTTTTTTATTATATTCAATTTCTAATTGATCTAAAATCTCCACGAGATCAATCACTTCTAACCCCATATTATATTTTTCATTTGCATCTGATAAGTTGGTTCTACAAAATGGGCATATTGAGGATATTACAGAAGCACCAGTTTCTTTAGCTTCCTCTAATCTTTCTTTAGAGATTTCTACAGACCATTCTGGATATCCTATTTTCACACCTCCTCCAGCTCCACAGCACCAAGCGTTTTCTCTATTTCTTAGCATCTCAACAAATTGTATTCCCGGAATTTTACTATATACCTCTCTTGGTACATCATACATTCCTATATGGCGTCCTAAATGACATGGATCATGATAAGTTAGTGTTTTATTAAATTCAGATTTAATTTGTAAACTCCCCTCATCTAAAAGTTGTTTAATTAAATCAACAGTATGGTATACCTCAAAATCATAATCAGCTCCCAATTTTAACCAATCTTTTTTCATTGTCCTATAACAACCAGCACAAGAAGTGATTACTTTTTTAGCCCCAGTTTTATTAATCTGGGTAGTATTATAATCTATAAAATCATTTACGGGATTAATCTGACCTGTTCGTAATATTGGACTGCAGCAACAATGTTCATCTATCAATGTGAAATCAATCTGAGCTTTTTTAAGAAATTTTATAGTAGCATCTCTTAGGTTCTTTTGGCGATAATTAGAAGTACATCCTATAAAATAAACCCATTCGGCTTCATTTGGTAAATTATATTTCTCTTTTAGATCGGTATTATCAGAATTAGGTTCACCATATGGATTATAAAATTTCGAATTTTCAGTTCTTTCTAATAAAGCTTTTTGTTTTTCAGGACAAAACCCACTCTTAACAGCTTCAGCTCTACCTGCTTCAATTATATCAACAAGGAAATCATTAAATTTTTCAAATCGACAATTTTCTGTACAATTTCCGCATGTAGGACAAGCGTAGAGTACATTAGCTAAGCTTTTACTCCATTGAATCTCACCGTTTATCAGACCGTAAATCAGCCATAATCGTCCCCCTGTACTATATGTTTCAAATCTATATTTTTTATAACTTGGACAATTGAAATCAGAATAGTCATGGGTGAATTTACAATAACCACAGCGGAAACATCTATGAACAATATCTTTCCAATCTTGTCTTATTTCTATAACCATATTTAGTTCACCTCCCAATTTCCAGGATTCATTATACCATTTGGATCTATAGTGTTTCGAATTGTTTTAAATAGTTTTTTGTAACTAGGATGCATTTTCTCAATGATGAGTTTTTGTCCTGCTAATTCAGCTTTCCAAGGGATACCTCCCAACTCTAAAACAAGTTTATTAGCCTCATCTAATGCATTGCGAGCATTTTGTATATCAGCAGGATCTGCACGATTAAACGCAAATGTGGGGGCGAACATTACACAATGACCTTTTCCAATAATTCTTAAAGTTATGGTGGGAACAATATTATATTTATTTGAAATCGCAGTAGCTTTTTCAATTGCTTCAGGGGTTTTTTCTAAGGGTAAAAATGAACCAACATATTCAAAACCGCCTCCTTTTCTATAATCAGCAGCGACAGCAGCAAATTGAGGTTTCTCAAGAAATATATTCATTATCCTTTCAGGTAACTTCATAAATTGAGCGCCATCTTTACTATATAATCGTTTGACATACTTTATTTTAGAGTCTAATTCTTCTTTTGAATCTCCTGTAACATAAACCATGATAGTGACATATCCTTTTAAATAATCTGGTTTATCTACTTTGCCAAGAAGAATATCTTCTGCTACTTCAGTATACGTTATCTTAGAAATCAGGCTTGGAATAATGTTTGGATCTCTAATTATCCCAAAAACCATATTTCGTATTTTAGGTTTTGGAAATAATCTATATGATAATTTCGTAATGATTCCCATTGTTCCAAAAGAACTAATAAATAAACCAATTAAATCAGGAATGGGTCCTCTCGTAAACCAATAATCTGATATGGCACAAGACCCCAATTTACAGATTTCTCCATTTGGTAACACTACTTCTAATCCATTAATCATATTTCCATGATTACCATATTTCTGAGATAGGTAACCTGATCCATGGATTAAGGCATTTCCTGTTACCGTAGCTGAAGGAGGTGCATCAGGTATTGGTGGTTGTAAATCTGGATAGTATTCCTTTAGATGTGCAAGTAATTGTCCTGTAGTAACTCCAGGTTCAATAAGAGCATAACGACTTATTTCGTTTATTTCTATAATTTTATCCATTCGTTTCATGTCTATAACTATTCCACCTTTAATTGGAATTACTAAACCACTCAAGGTTAATCCACCACCCATAGGAACAAGAGGAATTTTCTCTTTAATTGCTAATTTTACAATTTCTTGAACTTCTTCGACACTTTTAGGCATTACCACAAAATTAACCGGTCGTGGTTCAGAAGCTCCAGGATCTTGGGAATATATGTAAAGATCTTCTGGTTTATTTGAAGCAAAATCTTTACCCACGATTTCTTCCAGATTTGTCAAAATCTTATCTATATTCATTTAAAAAATCTCCTAAATTGCGTTCATAATAATTAAAAAGTTATTCTTTTCAGTATTTATAGTTTAATAATTTATTAACTAAAAGAGATTAACATAACTATTAAAATATAAGAATCAAAATGAAATGAAAATGAATATTGGAAGTATAGAAAGTGGAAAAATAGTGGTAAAAGTAATAGCATCTAATAGAACAAGTATGACTTTGCCAAGCGATAAGAAATTCCAAGGGAAAGTAATCCAACCAGGGCATGATTCTTTTGCGACCATTGGTGAACACGGAATCTCATTAAGTATTAAAATATTTGAAGAAAATTTAACTCATAGTATTTTATTTGACACAGCCGGGTATATGCAAACTGTAATTAATAATCTAATACAATTTAAAATAAAAGTAAATGAAATTGATAAAATAATATTAAGTCATGGGCATTTGGATCACTACGGGGCATTAATACCAATAATCTCTGATTTGAAAGAAGGATCTGAGATATATATAAGTCCAATCTGTCTTAAAAAAAGTTATTACGCCAGAACGGAATCTGGAGATGATCTAGCTCCTGAAGATTTTAGTTTGCCATTAAGGAAATTAAAAAAGGAAGGCAAAATTAAATATAACCGGAGAGTAATGGTTAATAGGAACATACTATATAATCGAGCAATTGAATCTGGTGTAAAAATTATTGAAACATCTAAACCAGAATATCTCTATAATGGAATAATCACAAGTGGAGAAATTGAAATTTTTGATGAAACAGAGCTTCCGAAAGGATTATACTTAGGGACAAGTAAAACAGAATATGAAAAACATACTTATAGAGAGGAGATAGCACTTTATATTAACATTAAAGATGGAGGTTTAGTTGTTATCACCGGATGCAGTCATACTGGTCTTATAAATATAATAAAACATGGTCAAAAATTAACTGGAATAGATAAAATTTATGCTCTTATCGGGGGATTTCATAAAGAACGAGAAACTACTGAAGATATTGAAAAGATTGTTTCTTTTATTGAGGATTTAAATCCAGAAATAACCTGTGGCATGCATTGTACTGGTTTTGAATTTAATAGAATCATGCATCGTCATCCTTCTCATGTAATGGGAGTTATTGGAACAGAATTCCACTTATAAAGTAATAATCCATGACGAGAGACAATGACAATCATTTTAAATAAGATCAACCCAGAGGAAATTAATTATTATATCGAAAAGAATTTAGATGATTTATATACTAAATCTTCTGAACATCCCAATTTTATTTCAAGTAGGGAGGATAAAATAAGTTGGGTTCTATCTAAGAAAGCAAATTGGCCCGATTGTATATTTAGAGCAAATTTTGAAAATTTAGATATTAAAAAAGAAATAACTAATATTGAAAAATTAATTCGAAAAGGAAAAATACCTAATGGTTGGACAGTAGGACCATTAACAAGACCTAAAGATTTGGGTAATCTACTTGAGAAATATGGATTTTCTAATGTTTATCAACAAGCGGGGATGGCTGTTGAATTAAAAAATATTGAAAATATTGATATAACAGAAAATGAATTAATTGTTGAATTAGTAAATAATGAAGACTCTTTAGCCCAGTGGTCAAATATTGCATCTAATGTCTTTAGTTTAAGGATGGATTTTGAATTTCTCAAATTTTTATTTCGATTAGAACGCTTTTTCTTTTATTTAGGAAAATTCAAGGAGGAGTTTGTCTCAGCATTACTTTTATACATGTCCTCGGGAGTAGTAGGACTTCATGCTGTAGCAACATTATCTAATTATAGAAATAAGGGTTTTGGTCTTACTATCAGTAGAAAAGCTTTATTAGATGCTTTCAAAAAGGGGTATAAAGTGGGAGTACTCCAAGCTTCATCTTTGGGAGAAAAAATATATAGAAAGTTAGGATTTCAAAAATATTGTGATATAATTTCCTATTCATTAATAGATGTTAAGAAGCGATAAAATTTCTAGCTAAAAATAGTTGTAAAAATATTCACATCTTTCTAAATAAAGATTTAAATTCTAATTTTAATGCAATTTAGATTTTCCTCTTAATACTTTCAAACTTTGAGCATAAAAAGACTAATAAAATTTTATATTTTTTTTTATGATTATGAAATTTTGTTTATGATTATGAAATTTTAGCATAAAATTTTTAATATGTATTTTTATGGAATAATTGGGATAAGAATATTTTTTTAAATAAATAACTAAAATGGCTTTTGACCATGGAAGATTTGATAAAGTTACTAAATAAGAGAGGATTATATAATACATTTAAGGTGTTCTCTCTATTTGATAACTATAGAGCAGAGAAGCATTCATTTTATCAAAAACTCACTGAATTTAGTCATTATAACTCATTTCTTCGATTAAAAAATGAGCTATTAGAAAAAAATATACTTGTTATTAACAACAATAATAAAACAACTTATTTTGAACTAACATCTAAAGGTAAACGTGTATTTTCCCTATTAAAAGAATTAGAAGAATTAATAGAATAAATCTAATTTTTAGATTCGTTAAGATTTTGTTAAAAATCTTAATAATTATATATTAGTTATTAAAGAATTTTAATAATTCTTTTTAAAGGGATATTTAAGAAGATTAATTATATTTCAAATCCAAAATTAATGCTGTAAAAAATTTTTTCATTTTTGGAAAAAAAAAATAAAACTTTTTATATTTTGCTATAATTAAGATTTCTAGATTCCAAGATTTCTTGAATCCAAGATGGCAATTCAAGATTAATCAGACTTGGATTAAACAATTTAATAATTAGTTCGATGATTGTTGCATTTGAATCATTAATAATATCTTTTGGATTTTTTGGTATATTTTTTTTTAAGAATAAAAAAGGAAGGAAATTAATTTGTTATTCACTTTTAATTTTTTTTAGTTTTTTTTTATGCATTAGTTACCCTACCTATATAGAAATCGAACAAAATGATAATATTGAGACTCCCATTGTAGATACTCCTATAAATCTTAGAGAATCGGGATTTTGGGTTGTAGATCATATAGAAATCAATCAAAATGATGTTTTAAAGACTTGGGAAGTTATTAATCAAACATATCCATGGTGTAGTGGGAATGGAACTATTGATGATCCATATATAATTGAAAATGTGTCTATTAATGCTTTTAATTATGAGGTAGGAATTTCTATAAGTAATTCTAAAGGAATATATTTTATTATCAAGAATAGTCTGATCTCTAATGCAAATATTGGCATCAGATTTGATACTACTGATGATGGGTCAATAATAAATAATACTATTTCAAATAATAATGAAACAGGGATATTTATTCACAATTGCAAAAGAAATAATGTTATTGGAAACATTATTCAAAACAATTCTCAATATGGTGTATTGTTAAATGGTCCTAATAGTAAAAGTAATAATTTCTATAGAAATATGTTTATTGAAAATGGCAAACATGCGTTAGATGATAGTAAGGCTAATTTTAATTCATGGTATAATTCATCAATAGGTAATTATTGGGATAATTACACAGGCAAAGATGCTAATGATGATCATATTGGAGATATCCCTTATACTAATATTTTTGGAGCTGCAGGAGCCATAGATAATTATCCCATTTGGTGGGATGCTCCATTTGTCTCTGTAATTTATCCTTTAAATTATTCTATTTATAGTAAATTCGCTCCCGATTTTAAAGTAATTATCGATGAGGGAAAAGGGGATACATTTTGGTACGAATTAGCAGGTAAGAATTCTACATATGTATCATTATCAGGCTTAATGGATGAAGAAATAATTGATGTTTTTGATCAGAATTTATGGAGTAATCTATCTAATGGACTCCATAATATTAGATTTTATACAAATGATTCACAAGGAATTTTGGGGAAAACAGATGTACTAATAAAGGTAATAATACCCTCAATAGAAAATTGGTGGAATGTTTCATATTCATTTAGAACACCCATTAAATTAGTTAATAAGCATAAAACTGAACTTCCAAAAGGTTATTCAGTAAATATATCAATAAATACAGCTAAATTAATTTCAGAAGGAAAATTGCGAACTGATGGAAAAGATCTTCGAATTGTATGGTATAATGGAAGTAATAATAGTTGGATGGAGCTTGATCGGGTTAATAAAACTAGTTTTAATTCAATTGATACACGAGTTTGGTTCAAAACTCAAACTTCAATTAGCCCTAACATGTATGATGGACACTACTACCTTTATTATGGTTCGAAAGATTCAAATAATCCACCTACAAACAAAAGTAGAATTTATGATTTTTTTGATGATTTTAATCAATCTGATGGTCCTGCAATGGGTTGGACTGTGATTAATGGAACGTGGTCTATAAATAACAGTGAATATATAGAAAATGAATACGTAGTTGATGGTAGAAGTTTATTAAATTCGTATACGATAGAGAATGCATCAATAGAAGTACGTGTAAAAAGTAATGGGGGAAATTTTGGAGCTGGTGTAATGTTCCGACATGCAGATAATGATAACTTTTATACCGCGGGAATAGGATTTTGGGAATATGAGTGTGCAATTGGAAAGTGGACAAATAATAATCCACAAGTACTCAACTATACATTAAATAATGAAATCGTCTTGTTTAATAACCAATGGTATAATTTAAGAATAGAAGCTTTAGGATCTCAATATTTAGTTTATTTAAATGATATTTTGAAAAATAGCTTAATGGATGCTGATCATTTAAATGCAAGTCAAATTGGATTTATGACTTGGACTACCAGTGCGATATCTTATTTTGATGATTTATTAGTTAGATTATTGGTATCTAATGAACCAATATTAATTCTTGGAGATGAAGAGACATTTAAACCTTCTTTCAATAATTTAACCGAAAGTGCTGATCCTTTAGAGCTGGGAGATATAGAAATTATCTCTGTGGATATTACAGATTTATCAGGAATAAACCGAACTTTTATTGAATTTGAGGGTATCATTCACCCTATGACTTATATTGGAGAAAATCGATGGCTATATGATCAATGGAGACCCTTGAGTATAGGTAATTACACATACATTATAAGTAGCGAAAATTTACACGGTCACTGGAATTCTCTTAATGATTCTATCCGAGTAATAGATACTACTTTACCATCATATTTGGATTTAAATGAAAGTTCAGATCCTTTAGAATTGGGTAATATTGAAATAATTAATATCAACGTTACAGATTTTTCTGGAATAAATCAAGTATTAATTGAAATTGAACAAATAAACTACTCAATGACCCATATAATTGGCGATCAATGGCAATACAATTCTTGGCTTCCTAATAGTATTGGTCTCAAATCTTATACAATATATTTTGAAGATAACAATAATAATTGGAACTATATTGTTGATGAAATCTTAGTTGTAGATACAATAAAACCTAGTATTATTATTAATGCTCCTTCAGAAGGTCAATTTTTTGGTGCTACTCCTCCAAATTTTAATGTGAGAGTTATAGATAATAGTTTAGATAAAATGTGGTACACATTAAATTCAAATCCAATAAAATATTTCTTCGAAACCAATACTTCCATTGAAAAAAGTGCTTGGGATAATTTAATTGATGGAGAAGTAACTATCACATTTTTTGCAAATGACTCTGTGGGAAATCTCAATTTTACAGAGTCAATCTTGATTTATAAGGATGTAATAATACCAACCTTAATTATAAATTCACCTAATAACCAATCTTATTGGAATACTCCTCCACCCATCAATGTAACTGTGTTTGATCTTTTTATTGATACATTGTGGTATAGAATTGGAACCATTGGCATACTTCTGACAAATAATACAGAGCAATTTCTCGAATCTTCAATATGGGAAAATATACCGGATGAAAGTTCTTTTATAATCAATTTTTTTGCCAATGATTCTTCAGGCAATTTAAACGATTCCTATTCTTTAACTCTTTATAAAGACATTTTAATTCCAAGAATTACAATAGTTTCTCCTGAAAATAATACCTACTGGGGTAGCCCTCCATATATTAATGTGACTGTATTTGATCCCTATCTCGATTCAGTCTGGTATGAAATAGGGGGATCTAGGGTATTTCTAAGTAATGGAGTAGCAGAACCTTTAAATACTTTAATATGGCAGAATTTACCTGATGAAACTCCTTTTACTATTAACTTTTATGCTAACGACTCAGCTGGACATATCACAGATACAATTACATTTACTTTATATAAAGATATTACAATTCCCTCATTGTTCATTAATTCACCAGCTACTAATACATATTGGAACACAATCCCACCTATCAATATAACCGTGTATGATCCGTACTTAGATACATTGTGGTACAGAGTAGGTACAATTAATATTCCCTTATCAAACAATACAGAGCAATTGCTTGATTCTTCAATATGGAATACCTTACCAAATGAAGGTGCTTTTAC
>JBHLOG010000009.1:0-55956 GCA_048940765.1 Promethearchaeota archaeon
AGAAAAAAACTAGCTTTATTTATATCAGCCTCATCAATCTTATATATATTTCTATATAAATAAAAATATCTTTCATTTAACCGCTTAAATTTTAATTTAGGTAAATTTTTTTCATGAAATTTTATGCAAAAATTTATATATTTTTCAATGGGTTTCATATAATTATGATTTTAGTTTATTTTAGATAGATTAACCTTAATTGACGTTGAAAAGTAAGAGATATTAAGAATGTATATTTGTGGTAGAATTCTATGAAAATTAGAACTTAATAAAGATACATTATATTCAACAATTTTTACACAAATTTCTTTTTCGATTAAAAATTCATATTTAATATAATATTGGTTAATGGTGATATTTAAATTGTCTGGATATTCTATTGACTTAAGATATACATCATTTGGGTTTTGTATAATATAATGAATACCTTGATCAACCTGTTCAATAAATATAATATAGGATTGCAATTTATTTTTCTCATTTTTATTAAATTCTGATATTGTTCCTAAAAATGGAACTAAAATAGTAGAGAATATAGTTAATGTAAAAATGCCAAATCCAATTAATAATGATTTTTCTATTAGATTTGTCATAAAATTGAATATAAATTTAAAAATTTAAACTTCGATTCTTTTTCCATTTATTCCAGAATTGTGTTAATTTATCAACAGATCTTAAAGAATAATAGGATACTTTATGAAAGAAATCAATTAGTTCATGATTATGTATCTCTTTAATCTTTAAATGAAATTCAAATATTTCTTTATATATTTCAATAAATCTCAAAAAATTTTCATCTGTTAAATCTTCATATTTTTTTAAATCAAAGATTATATTTGTTTCACTAAGAGGTTGAGTTAATAGCCATTTTTGGGTTTCTGGATTAAATTCAAATATTGAATTAAATTGTTTATTTTTCGTATTTTGAGCTTTGGAAATTTCAAATATTCCAACTACTTTTCTTTCATTAAATATTTTTTTCATCAAAATAATAAGATCTAAATCATTAAGACACGAATGATTAATCCCAAAGTGATAAATAAAGCGATTAATTAATGATTCAATGTTTTTAGAATGAATTGTTTGGAATCCACGTAATCCTGCAGCTAAGCAATGAAATAAAGCTTCTGCTTCTTCTTTAGTTAGAATTTCTCCCAAATAAATAAGATCAGGTGTTCTATGCAAAAGAGTTTTAATTTGATTACTTTTTGAATATCCGTCAATTAAAGATTCCTCAGAAGGATCTACCATATATTTTAGTTGATGTTTACAATATTCATATTGATTTAATGATTCGGTTACATCTTCAACATAAATCTTTCTAAATTCTTTTGGGGTTAATAAATCTAAAGCGTTAATTAAAGTTGTTTTTCCTGTATCCGTTTCACCGGTAACTGTTATATTTTTTTTTCGAAGAATACTAAAATATAAAAATGCAGCGATTAAAGGATCTATCGTTCTTTTTTTTAATAGATCTTGAATAGTCAGAACGTTTTTATTCAATTTTCTTATATCTAAAGCAAAATTGTTTATTTGAACAGGTTCAATATCGATAGCAAATCTACAATAAAAAAATTTATTTTTTATCACAAATTTAATAGTTGGATTTGTAAAATCAAGTCGTTTTCCGCTATATAGTCTAAATAAAGTTTTTACACGTTCAATCTGTTTGGAATTTAATTTTATATCTGTTCTACAACGACCAAAATTTTGGTGATTTATGTAAATTTCATCTTTGGGTGAATCTAAGAATATTTCCTCAACAAAATCATCAATTAATAATGGAAAAAGCTTATCTAAATTTAACTTTCTTATTGTTGTTATAAAAGCTATTTTTTTTTTTATATCTATAGAGAATTTATATTTTAAGTTTATTATTCTTAGTGCTTCTTTTTTATACATATTTATTAGCGTTTCTAAAGGATAAATTTGGTCTAATTCCATTAATTCAATATTTTGAAAAATATCTTGAATTATGTTTTCAAAATAGTCTTGTTCTCGTTTTTCTTTATAAAATAAACGGACAATATATCTTTTTTCATTTTCATAAGGAATTTTATATACTCCCACTGTATAAATGGAATATTTTCCTGTTTTATAGGCTGTTAATAATTTTTTATTTTTATTTAAACTTATATTTTGAACTTCTTGAGAATTTTCTGTTGCTAAATTATTTCCTAAGAAAATGTATCTATAAAAATCGTTTTTTTTAAAACAAAAATCGTTATTGTTCTTAAAATTTTTAAATTTTTGAATAATTTTTAAATTATCAAGAATTTGAAGTATTGAATTTTCAGATCTTTCAATGAAATCTTGACAATTAATACAAATTGGATCTATTATCTCTTTTTTCCTTCGATTTGATAGTCTTGCTTTTATAATATTATATACTAGTATTGGATCTAAATATTCAGAATCTTTAATTTGATATTGATTAGGAAATTTCGAAGATATTTTACACTCAAATTCTTTATAATGGCATTTTTGATTTCTTATTTTATAGATTTTATCGTTTAAACTTTTGATCTTTTTCATATTTTTAAAATACTTCAAAATTGAATCGAACTGATTTGGCCAAATTAAAATATCATTCCATAATATAGAAATATAACTAAATTTTCGATTTTTATACTTATATATAGATTTAAAAAAACACGTTGTACATTTATCGGATTTAAATAAGTTTTTCTCTTCTTTTGGGCAGTTATAACAGTCTATAATTAATATAATATCTTTATTTCCATCTAATTTTTCTTTTTCTTTAAAATATATTAGATCTTTTAAAACCATTTAAACATTTTTTAAGAAAGAAAAATTTAAAGAACCCTTTTTTATTATTGAAGGAACTTAAGAAATAAAAATTTAAATGAAAAAATTTATTTATTTTAAAAAATTCATTTCCAAAAGTTATTGTGATAAATTATGGGTCATCGTAAAAGACATGCGCCTAGACATGGTTCATTAGCATACCTACCTAGAAAGAGGGCAGCACAAATAAAAGGTCGAGTAAGACATTGGTTAGATAGTTCCGATGAGATAAATTTTCTTGGTTTTGCTGGATTTAAAGCAGGTATGACTCATATTACATATATAGAGGATCAAAGAGATAGTCCCTATTTTGGAAAAGAATTAATGAAACCTGTATCTGTTATTGAAGTTCCGCCATTAATTCTCATTGGAATTAGAGTATATAAGGAAGATGAGTACGGAAAATACATTGTTGGAGAACTATATACTAATGAATTTAACAAGTTTATATTAAGGAAAATAAATGTTCCAAATTTAGATAATCAAGATACTAAAAATATAAAAAAAGAAATTTTAAAAAAATTAAATAATAAAAGTGAAATTAGAGGTATCTTTCAAACACAGCCATATAAAACTTCATTACCTAGAAAAAAGCCTAATATTATTGAAATTAAAATAAATTCTATTAAAGAGCCAAAAAAAGAATTTGAATTTGCCTATAATAATTTGGGAAAAGAGATTAGAGCAAGAGAGGTTTTAAAAGACGGAGAACTAATAGATGTAATCGCCATTACTAAAGGGAAAGGATTTCAAGGTCCAGTTAAAAGATTTGGAGTTAAGATTCTTACTCGTAAAAATAGTAAGATACGAAGAGCTGTTGCATGCATTGGTCCTTGGCATCCTGCTAGGGTTCTTTATACTGTTCCGCGTGCTGGTCAATTGGGATTTCACCAAAGGACCGAATATCATAAAAGAGTAATGTTAATCGGTGAAAATGAAGAGGAAATTAATCCAAAAGGAGGATTTATTAAGTATGGGAAAATTAAAGGAGATTATATACTTATCTTAGGTTCTGTTCCTGGTCCTAAGAAAAGATTAATTAGAATAAGAAAAACAATAAGACCAATAAGATCTTTTGTTATAAGTACTCCTGAAATTACATTTATTAGTCGAGAAAGCCAACAACAAAAATAAAAACTAAAATCAAGTGATATTATGGAAAAAATAAATGTATATAACCTAGAGGGAAAAAAAAAGGGATTTATTGATAAACCAAAAATATTCGAGACAAGACCTAGATTAGATATTATTCAAATTGCACATGCAATTCATCAAAGTAAGAACAAACAAAAACAAGGAAGAGATAAAAGAGCGGGTTTAAGAAATACAGCTGAAAGTTGGGGAACTGGACATGGAATGTCGCGCGCACCAAGAATAAAAGGAGGAGGTTTTACTACTGCCCGAAATGTTGGAAGAGTACCATTTGCTAAAGGAGGTAGACTTACTCATCCTATCAAAAATGAAAAAAAAATAAAAAAAAAAATTAATACAAATATGAATAGGTTATCAATAATTTCTGCCATATCTGCTTCTGGAAATAGATATTTAGTTCAAAAAAGAGGGTATAAGATCAGTGATATTCCTGAAATTCCATTGGTTATTGATGATAAAATTCAAACTATCAAAAAAACACCAAGAATATATTCGATATTATGTAAAATGGGGTTAAAGGAAGATTTGATTAGAATTAAAGGTTATAGAAAAATTAGAGCTGGTAAAGGTAAATCAAGAGGTCGAAAATATAAAACCAAAAAAGGAGTTTTAATTATAATTAAAGATGATTTTGGGATAGTTAACGCCACAAGAAATATTCCAGGAACAGATGTTATTAAGATTCAAAACTTATCTATTAACGATTTGGCACCGGGAGGAACATCAGGTAGATTAATTATTTGGTCTCAATCCGCTTTTAATGAGTTAAATAATTATGAGGTGTTAATATAAGTGGAGATTATTTATAAAATTATCAAGAAACCGTTAATTACTGAAAAAACTTTCGATTTAATTGAAAAAGAAAATAAATTAGTATTTATAGTTGACAGAAAAGCTAATAAAAATCAAATTAAAAAAGCTATTGAGAGATTACATAACGTAAAAATAAAAAAAGTTAATACTATGATTACACCAAAAGGGGAAAAAAAAGCTTTTGTCAAGTTACATCCAGAATTTTCTGCTCAAGATATTGCTATTGATTTAGGCATATTTTAACTAGTGAATATTTCTAAAATCTTCATAATTAATTTTCTGAATTTCTTCTAGATTAATTATTTTTATGTTTTCAATCAAGTTTATTTGTGTTGTTTCTAAAAGCTTTTCATATCCTAAATTATTTAACAATAAAATATATATGAAGTATTTGGGATAGTATTTTTCAATAATTCTTTGAATAAAATTAGAATCTAGATCTGGTAATATTAAAAATAAGCAATATTGTTCAATCAATAATAAATTTTTACTCAATCGAAGGTATTCAATTTGATGATTGGTTAAATTTTCTTCAATTAATAAATTCATATTTGATAAATCTCCTAATTGATCTAACTTTTTAGGAGAAAATAAGTCATAAAAATCACTTAAAGGAAAAGATTTTTTATTTATTCCTAACCTCCAGAGATAGTTTAAAAATTCCTTTAATTGCATATTTTGTCTTCTTATAAATTCACAATGAAAAAAATTGTTTATAATTCCTTCTATATTCTTTAATGTTAGATTATTTTTCCGTATCTCAACAAAATAACCAGAAAATTTAATATTTTCATGATTATCTCTTGTAAAATGAAATATTAAGAATCCATCCCTTCCAAGATCATTAATTAACTTTAGAAAACTAGATATTAAAGAGGATTTTTTTTTAATGGAGTTTAAATTAATTTCATAAAAATCAAAAAAAGTAGATTTTTTTTTACTAGAGATTACGAATGATTGACCTTCTTTAATAACTGATGTATAGGAATTAATATTATCAAGAATAATTGCCAAGAAATGTTCTTCTAAAATTCTCTCCTTAAGAAAATTATAACAATTATTAAATTCAATTAATCTTTCCTGAACAAGATTAAATGTTTTGACTATTTCTTCTTTTTTAGAATCTTTAAAATTTAAAATTATATGATTTTCGTCAATTCCTAATTGGATGGAATAATACTGAATTAACCTCTTTTTTAAAAATTCATTTAAAATAGACAAGTCTGGATTTAAAATTTTAGACTTTAATAGTGCAAATGCAATTATTCTATTGTATTTTCTAATGGGTTTATAATAAATTAAATGATTTTCAACTAAATATGAAAATAATTTATATTTACCTTTTTTTACCATTTCAAAAATATTTCTGATAAAATTTATAAAAACTTAAATGTTTTATTTTTTTCAAGTCATAAAAAAGATTTGAAGATTTAAATTCATTAATAAATTGAATATCTTAAATCTTTTAGGTTCTCTTATTGGTTAAACCCATTGATTTTTATCACTTTTTTTTAAAGACTAAATAAGGAAATTTTGGTTTTATGAAAGCTTTAAAACCTCTAATAATAGAACTTTCATTTATTTAAAATAAAACTTAAAATTTCATCTATGTTATAATAAATTAAATTTTAATTCCGGTAATTATATTGTTTAAATCAATCAAAAATTTTTTTATAAATTTAAATCCAGGTATAATAATTCAAGCGCCATCAAGAATAAATCTAATAAATCCTTTAGATGCTGTTGAAGGTGATTTCTGGATGCCTTCTGTTGCGATTAATGGTAAAAAAAATCCACTTTCTGTATTTTTTTATATTAAAGAAATTGATCAAGAGAGTAGATTAAAAGTGTATAAATTGAGGAATTTATCAGATAAATATGCTATTGAAGTATTTAGCGAAGATTATCTTCCCAAAAACAAGCAAGAAATTAAAAGAAAAATAAAAGGAGAAAATAAGTTAGTTTACGCCAGCATAAATAGATTCTTAGAAATGAGTTCATTTTTTGAAGAAAAATATTTAAAAAAAAATATTGAAATTGGTTTAATTTCAACAATTCCATTACAAAGTGGTTTAGGTGGAAGTGCTGCCATAATAATTGCTATTCTCTATGGTTTTGCAAAATATTTTAACATTTATAATAATCTAACAATTCTTAATCAAAATGAATTTCCAATAAATAGAGATATAATCGCAGAGATGGCTACAAAGATTGAGGATAAGGATTTGAAAATTACATCCGGTTATGGTGATCGCTATGTAATTAGCAGAGGGGGATTAAGTTTTTGTTCTTATTACGGGAAACTTTATCATAAAGATGTTTCAAAAGAACCTTTAGCAATCTATGATAGAATTGATAATATATATAAATTAGATAAGATACCTATAATTATTTGTTATTCAGGAGTACTTCATGAAAGTGGTTCCGTTCATGGAAAATTAAGACATCACTATTTACAAGGCAATCAAAATCTTTTAGATAATTATAAAAAGATAGCAGAATTAGCATGGAAATCGAGATTTGCGATAATGCGTCGTGATTGGGAGTTACTAGGAAAATATTTTAAAGAAAATACAAAAATAATGAACAAAGTTATGAAAAAAGTAGGATTTAAGTACGGAATAGGTCTAGCAAATAACATTTTAATAGAAATTATAGAAGAGCATCCCGATGTTTATGCAGCAAAATTGACTGGAGCAGGTGGTGGAGGTTCAGTTTTTGCTTTGGTTAATCCAAATAAAATAAATAATATTTTAAATTATTGGAAAGGTAAATTAAATGAACTTATTGATAATGAAGACATGTTTTCTTCAAGATTTCCATCATTTCCATTAGAAATAGCAAATGAATTGAAAAATGCCCAATTTTTTCAAATTAAAATTGATAAAAAAGGAGTAAAAAAATTATAATCTATTGATAATTATATATATAAAAATAGTTGGAGATTTGACTTGAGTAAATTTGAAAGATATAAAACTAAAACGGATATCTACATTTACCCTCATAAACATTGTAAAAAATGTGGAGAAATGATATCTGAGGCAGTTACTTATTGTTCTGAATGTTATAAAACTTTAAAAGAAAAGAAAAAAAGAAGATTTTTTAGGAAAAAAAAGAAAGAACAAAATTAGACAACTTAAAAAACTAGATATTAAATCTCTCTAATAACCAACTTTTCTCTAATAAGGATAAAAATGGTCCTAAACGCGGACCACTTTTTTTACCAAAGATGAGTTGATAGATCGATTCAAATAATTTTCTTGGAGGTAAATCTAAATCATTTTTAGCAATTGAGAAAATGTGATTTTGAACAGAATCTGCTTCTAATTCTTCTGTTTTGTTTATATATTCTCTTAATAAGTGTATTCCTTCAATTTGTTTATCATTCATTCTTTTTACAACATTTTTATCTATTTCATTAGGAATAGTAAATAACTCTACTTTACTTAAAATTTCTCTCTTAATTTTAGAATCTTTTTCATTCTCCAATAATATTCTGACTTCCTCCAACCAATTGGTTGTTTGGGTAAGCAACTTCTCAAATTCTTGAAATGTAATTAAAGGTTTAAAGTTGTGCTTTTCCATATAGTTTTTGGTTTTTTCATAAAGCTTATCTAGGGTTAAAATATTTTGAATTTGTGCTAGAAATATTAAAAGCTTTAATGGTAATCTTTTTATTTTAGTTTTAGTAATATCGCTTATTTGCGTTAAAGGGAAAATATAATTAAGTAATTTGCTTTCCTCATGATCTTCTACCTTTTCTAAATTATAATAAATATTTTCCATTTTTTCATAATAATCATAATATTGAGGAAGCTCCTCAATTCTAAATGTAATATGTTTCATTGGATTCGTTCTTAAAATAATTGTTCTATAAATTCTTGGATCTGCAATTTCTAAATATTTCTTTGGTGTAAAAATATGTCCTTTAGAAGTTCCCATGTCCTGATCACCTAATCTCAACCATTCATAAGGAACTTTGACTGGTCCTTCATAATTATACACTTTTTGACATAATTCAATTCCAGTATCATAAGCCCCTCCTTTAACACTGTGGTCTTTTCCTGCTGGTTCACATGTAGTTTTATATAGAGCCCATTTAGCAGGCCAATCTACTCGCCAGTTGAGTTTCAATCTCCCACTCCAAATAGATATCTTTCCAAAATACCCACAAGCTTTACACTCATATGAGACTGTTTCTTCCTTTTGAAAATATTCTTTAATTCTATTTGGCTTTATAGATCCATCTTTATCTCGATGTTGAATTCTGTCACATTTCTCACATATCGCCATTACTGGCTGCCAATATTTCTGCATCTCTATGAAATCTTCCTTATCTTCTTCTTTTAAAGTAGGAAGTATATATTTTCTTAATATTTTTTTAATTTTATCTCTATTTTCAAGAGCTATTTTTATTTGTTCTTGCATTCTTTTTGTTTTATATAACTCATGAGACCAAATTATTTTAGTTTTAATTCCAAAATCTGGAAATGTATTAATTAATTCATTACCAAAATGATTAGCATAACTCTCACAATTACAATCCTTATATGGGCACGGAATCATAGCAAAAGGCTTCCCTATATGCTCATTTTGAAAGGTTGCTGGTATATATGAAGGAAATCGTTTAGCTGCATCTAAACTATCAAAGAATAATAAGTTATTAACAACTTTATCGTCTTTTTCAAAGATTCTTCTTAACGCATCACAAATTATTATCTCTCTTAGTATCCCTAAATGAATATGACCAGATGGAGTTTTACCTGTTGAAAGTGTTATTACCTGGGGTTTACGTGAATAAATTTCTTCAATGATTTCTTCTATCCAATGAATTGGAAAATCTTCATTCAATTTTTATTCACGATACAGCTTATTGGTTAAAAATTGGATTTTTTATTACAAAAACTTTTCTATTATGTATAATAGTATTTTTAACGACAATGTATTATAAATGATCATTTTTAATTCTAAATGATAGTGAGTTAAGTAATGAGGATTGCTGTTTTAAATAAGGATTTTTGTAAGCCAGATAAATGTAGTCCTTTTGGAGAAAAACCATGCATAAAATATTGTCCGAGAGTTAGAACTGGTGATAAAACAATAATTCTAAGCCCTGATAAGAAATATGTTATAATTACAGAAAGTTTATGCTCCGGAGAAGGTATTTGTATTAAAAAGTGTCCTTTTAATGCAATAAGTATTGTAAATTTACCAGATCCATTAAAAAGCCAAATTTCTTATAGATATGGTAAAGATCAATTTTCATTGTTTCGAATGGCCATACCAAAAAAAGGAAAAGTTCTTGGAATCATAGGACAAAATGGAATTGGTAAAAGTACATTATTAAAATTACTTTCAAATGAATTAAGAATTAATTTTGGTAGATTTGATGATGAAACTCCTGATTGGAAAGAAATAATTGAGCATTTTAAAGGTTCTGAATTGCATCAGTATTTCACTGATTTAAAAGAAAATAGAGTTAAAGTTGTTCATAAACCCCAAAACATTACTATGATTCCTAAATTTGTTTCTGGAAAAGTTTTTGATCTTTTAAGTAAAAATGATGACGAAAAAGAACTTGAGGAGATTTCTCAGAAAGTTAATCTTGGGGAGATTTTAGAAAGAGATATTTCAGTTTTATCAGGAGGAGAACTGCAAAGAGTAGCTATAGCAGCTGCTTATCTTAAGGATGGAGATATTTATTTATTTGATGAACCAAGTTCCTACTTAGATGTGAGTGAAAGGATAAATGTGGCAAAATTAATCCGTACGTTATCAGAAAAAAATAAAACTACAATTGTTGTTGAACACGATTTAGCTATTTTAGATTATTTAAGTGATTATGTTTCAATTTTATATGGTCAGCCTGGGGTTTATGGAATAGTTTCTCATCCTCAAGGTGTTAGAGTTGGTATAAATATTTATTTAAATGGATATATAAAAGATGAAAATGTTAGATTTAGAGAAGAACCTGTTATATTTCACGAACATCCACCACAAGAGTCATTATTTGATGCTGGAGATATTGTTTTTTCTTATGAGGACATTAATATTTCATTGGAAAGTTTTCATTTAAAAGCTTCGGGGAGTGAAATTCATGCAGGTGAAATTATTGGAATATTGGGACCTAATGGAATAGGGAAAACTACTTTTATAAACTCTATTGCAAATACTTTAATTAGTGAAAATAATTCCTCCACAAATAAAGTTGAGACAGAGGATGATGAAATTCAGCAAAAATTAAAGGTAGCAGTAAAACCTCAGTATATTAAAATCGAAGAAAATGGTCATGTATCTGATCTCATTGCAAAAATTAAATTAGCTCCACATCTCAGTCAATCTTTTAAAAAGAGACTAATTTATAACTTAAATTTAGAAAGTATAAAAGAGAGAAGTTTTTCTGAATTAAGCGGAGGAGAATTGCAACGAATAGCAATTGCGAAATGTCTTTCAACTGAAGCTGATATTTATTTATTAGATGAACCTTCAGCATTTTTGGATGTTGAAATGAGATTACAAATTGCTCAATTACTAAGAAAATCCATTGAAGAATTAAAAAAATCTGGTTTTGTTGTAGAACATGATATTATTACACAAGATTTCATAGCAGACTCAATTTTAGTATTCAAAGGTATTCCAGGAGTAGAAGGCATTGCCTTATCACCACAAAATTTAAGAGATGGTTTTAATACTTTTCTTAAAATAATGGGAATTACATTTAGGAGAGATTCTATAACAAAAAGACCTCGTGTGAATAAACTAGGGAGTAAAAAAGATGTATATCAGAAATCGATAAATGAATATTATTATATTCCAAAATATAAGAATTAAATTGGAATTAGATTCCTATGATTTTATTGTTGTAAAATTTTGTATTATACTCCTTTATTTCAACTGGAAAAATTTATGTACAACTAAAGTATGATTTAAGACTTAGGTTTATTTAATTTTTAATAAAAATATTTAAATATTTTCTAATTAAAATTATCTGGGCCTTATTCTAAATATTATAGATTACAAATTTTTAACTTAATTCTAAATAATAATTTGCAATCGAAATTTAAGAGTATATCCTAATATTAACAATTACTTAATAATTAATTTAGCAAAACCTTAAATTATAAAAAATAAAAAAAACTATTTTTTTAGTTTTTTATTTTCCAAAAAACAAGTGGGCGTCCTCTTTTTCCATCATTGCGAGAAAATTTCTCGATTACTTTTCTTTTTTGAAGTTTAACTAAGTTATCATAAATCGTGGTTCGAGGAGATTTTAATTCTTTTACTAAATCTCTACGAGTTAAAGGTCCAATTGCCTTTAAAGTCTTAATTAAATTAAATTGAATAGGAGATAGATATTTATTTAGTTCGGAAACATTTTCAATTGACGTTTTATTGGCCATAATTTATTCCTCCATCGTCTTAAAAAAATTTAAAAACGACAATTTTTCGACTTTTTAATTTTTAAGGTCAAAAAATTTATCCTTATAATTTAATAAGTTTAAAATTATATTTAAATGATGTTTATTTATGTATTATTATCATCAATTAGCATAAAGTTTAAAAATAAACATTTTCCTTTAGATTATATAGAATAACTAGTTTTCAAAAAATGACAGAAACAACAAGAACAACAGTTACCCTAAATAAGAGTTATATGAAATTAATTGAAGAATTAGTTGATGTTTTTGGTGCAACAAAAGCTCAAGTGATAAGTAATATAGTTGAGTATTTTTTTAATGACAATAAAAATGATCCTTTATTGGAAAAATTACGGGCAAGGAAACGAAAAGAAAAACCACCTGAGAGATCTGAAATCGATAATAGAATTCAAAAATATTTGAAAATAACAGATAAAATACCTTTTGATGTATTCATTGATCATTTAAATTTAGATTCTGATTTTGTAATTGATCATCTTGATGAATGGGGAGAAAAATACAACTTTAAGCTCATTGATAATAAATTAATTAAAACTAAATAAAATCTATTTTTTATTCATCTTTCTAGAATTTATTTGAATAATTGAAGGAAATCATTTGATAATCCTACAGTCCAATCCAACATTGAGCTAACTACCCCAATAATAATAAAAAAGATAAATAACGCAAAACCAATTAATAGAGCATATTCAACGAGATTCCCCCCAAATTCATCTGAGATGAATTCTCTAGTTTTAGATATGAATTTTTTAAAAAAATTTTTTAAATTCATTGCTAATTTTATTTATATTGTAATTATATAAACTAAACATTTTTGTTATAAAAATAGATTTGAAAAATAAAACCTAAGACTTCAGGATCCTAAAGGTTTCCTCCAGATCTTCTTCAGAAGCTTGAGTTCTAGGTATTTTAATTCTAAATTTGTCATCTTCATAATTTCTTGGAATAATATGAACATGAAAATGTGATATTACTTGACCAGCAGCTTTAAAATTATTTTGGAGAATATTATATCCATCAATTTTTAATTTTTCGTGGATTTTAGTTGCTAAATGTTTTACTACTCTATACAATTCAGTAAGTTCATAGTTAGGTATATCTTCTAAATTTGAATAATGATTTTTAGGTATAACAACTACGTGTCCTTTAGAAATTGGTGAAATGTCTAAAAAGGCAAGATTTAAATTATTCTCGAAAATAATCTTCGAAGGTATTTCTTTATATGCTATTTTACAAAAAATACAATCTTCTTTTTTCATTTTTTTTAAACCTTTCTTATATTTTAAGATGTTTTCAATCTAATTTAATTTTTAACTCAAAATTAAAAAATCTTCACTCAGTTTTATCATATTAAAATAAACAAATTTTCCATCTTAATAACTTTATAAAGTGTCTATAATGTTTCTGCAAGAGATAAAAACTATCTTAACAAATAAACTATGTCCTAAGGCATTTAAATTGAATTCTGAGATATATGGACTACATTATGACAAGGGCAATCCAAATAAAATAATAAAAAGAGTAATGCTGACAATAGATTTAAGTTTAGGAGCAATACAATTTGCTATAAAACATAAAATTAATTTAATAATATCTCATCATAGCTTAATAAATAAACCAATAAAATATTTTGAGAAAAATATAATAAATAAATTATCATTACTTTCCAAATACCCTATTTCTATATTTATATTAAATTCTTCATTAATTGCTGCAGAAGGAGGAATTTCAGATACAATAGCGAATGCCCTTTATCTAAAAGTAGAAAAAACTTTTGAAATTAAAAATAAATTTAAATTAAAAATCCCAATTGGACGAATTTGTTTACCATTAAAATATTTAAATAAAAGTAATCCTTTTACTTTAGAAAGTTTAATTCAAAGGATAAAAACAAATCTAGATTTAAATTATATTTTATATGTAGGAGAACTCACAAATATTATTAATAGAATATGTATTATTGGAGGAGATATATCAAAAATAAAATATATTAATAAAGCCGTAAATATGGGGTGTGATTGTTATATCTCAAGTAAAATCGATTATTTTGATGCAATTTTGGCTAGGGATATGGGTATTAATTTAATAGAAATATCACACTATAAAACTGAAATATTAGCGATGAAAAAATTGAATAATATTCTGAGTTTAGAATTTCCCGAAATCGAATTTTTATTATTTGAATCAAAGGACCCGTTTAAAACTTATATCTAAGTAAAATTAATAAAAGTTTAAATTTTTTAAGATATAATTGAATTTAGAAACTTTTTTTTAAATTATCTTATTAAAATAACTGGTAGAACAAGAATGCCCCTGTTAGAATATAATGATAAAAAACCACAAATAAGCCCAAATTGCTACGTATCTCCAATGGCTACACTAATAGGAGATATAAAGGTTAATGATAATGCAATAATTTGGCCAGGATCTATTATTCGCGCTGAAAATTCACCGATTAATATAGGTGAATATACAACAATTTTTGATGGAGTAATGATGTTTACACGTTCACAAAAAAGTTCAATAAATATTGGGAGATTTTGTATTATTGAATCAGGAGTAACTCTTTTAGGATGCTTCTTAGAAGATTATGTTCAAGTTAAAGAAGGATCTTTAATATATGAAGAAGCATCAATAGGTGAAGGTGTAATAATTCTGAATAAAAGCCAAGTTCCACCAGGTTTAACAATTCCAGCAAGAACAGTAGTGAGGGGAATTCCAGTTGAACCTGTAAGAGAGCAGACCCGTAATGATGTTCTTAAACAGAAGGAAAAAGCAGAAAATTATTCTCAACTTTTTATTAAAATCAAAGAACAATTACCAAATGCTCAAAGTTATTTATTAACCTTACCAGATTTCATCAAATTAATATTAAAAGAAAAAGATTAAAAAAATTATTAAATTTTCAAATTTATACCATAATATTTAACATCTTTACAAGTTCTTTATATCTCGAGCGAAGAGTCACTTCAGTTACTCCAACTAAATTTGCAATTTCTTTCTGTGAAATTTTTTTATCTTTCTTTTTACATACTAGATATAATGCTCCCGCGCATAAACCTTTCGGATCTTTGCCACTTGTAGAAAATTGTGATGTAAATGATTGTAAAATCTTTATTGTTGTATTTTCCGCATCTGCATCTAATTCTAATTCTGCTATAAATCTTGGAATAAGAGAAATGGGATCGGTTGAAGGTGCTTTTAAATTTAACTCTCTAATTAAGGTTCTATAACATCTTCTAACATTTTTGGCACTTATAGATGTCTGTTCTAGAATCTCTTGTAAGGTTCTTGGAATTTTTCTTTCTCTACAAGCAAAATATAAACAAGCAGCAACCATCCCATTAATAGATCTACCACGGAGTAATTTTTTTTTAAATGCTTCGATATATAATCTTATTGCTGTCTTTTTAACATGATTAGGTAAATTTAAATTACTACCAATTCGCTTTAATTCAGTTGTAGCAATTAACATGTTCCTCTTATCCCAAGTCATACGCGAATTCCATTTAGCTGCTCTTTTCAAATCAGGGCTCTTAATATTAGTTTTATCTATAATTGTACTTAAACCCATGTCAGGTAATAAAATTGAAATTGGAGATCCAGTTCTCTCCCTACTTTCTTTTTCTTGTTTTGTGAAAGCTCTTTTACCACTATGAGAAATATCAACTATTCGCTCATTTATAACTAAACCACACTGACCACAAACAGTTTCTCCTTTCTCGTGAAGTAAAATAATTTTACCTCCACATTCTGGACATAAGTTCGAAAAATTACTTAAATCTGATTCAACTTCCATAAACTTAACCCTATTTTATTTTAAAAATTATAAATATTCCAATTATCTTACTAATGAATTTTTCAAAACAACTTTTAACCCGTATACCGAAGAAAATATTGTTATTAATATTGAATAAATCTAACGTGACTGAAATTCTAATATATTCTTTGATGCAAATAATATAAATAAAAATATATTATATAAATGTTTCGCTCAAAACGTGAGAATATGTATATAGTAGAACAATCACTTTTAATAAAATCAATTATTATAGAAAAAATGGAAGACATGTATTAAATCCAAATAAAATTGCTCCAATCACTCCTGAGATTAAATATTTAAGAGCCTTACTTGGATTAGTTATCAATCGATTGTTATTGATAAGGTACCATAAACTTAATAATATATCTAATATCGAAATTAATGAACCAAATGAAAAGCAATAATATATCGTTTTTTCATGTGGAAATTGAGATGCATTAATCTCTATTAATCCATTCAAATAAAAAGGATCAATTCCACTAAATGATATGAAATTATAAATTAGTCTATCAGGGAGAGGATCTAATACCCAGATTAAAAAATATGTGATATAATTGAATAAAATTCCGAAAGCTAAAACTATATAAGAACACCCTAAAATTAATCTTGGTTTCATTAATAAATCTTCTTCTTTTTCTGTGGTAGTTGTTCTAGATTGACGATATATCCCCCTTAATCTTAATAATGTCAGGATTCCAATAGATAAGATTATAAATACAAAAATATATTTCAAGAATTTACAAAAAATTATAAAGAAATCGTTAAAAGCAATACACCATTTTTCCAAACCGCCAATTATGTCCTTAAATAGATCATCTGCAGATATAAACTTCCTCTTAATTTGACCAAAAAAACCCATACTACAATAATATTTAATATTGTGTATTTAAAGTCTACAAAATCTTAAATTAGTTTAAGAAATTTTTTCACATTCTTCATTAATAATTTTCATTGTCGCGTTAAAGTCCTGCCACCAATCCTGTCCTTGTTGAGCTACTAGCATTGGATCTAATTTACGTGTATCTAAACATCTAATTTCCTCTTTTTGAGCTTTAATTTTACCTTTCCATATCTGAGAAATTATATTTGTCAAATTAATTTTGACTTTCTTAACTAATTCCTCATATGGCACAGAAACATCTTCAGTTTTTTGTAGCCTTTGAAGCTGATCAAATTTTACCTTCTCTTTCGCCCGATTTAAATCACCACAACTTATTTTAATAGAAAAAGGTTCATCTTTACCGAATTTACAGAACTTTTGAATCTCACATAAAGAACAATAACTTTCAAAACTGATTGTGTAATCCTCAAGACCAACAATAGAATAATTTAAAATTTTTGGCATTTCTCTAATTATATTCTTTAATTATAGAATGCACCTTTAAACCTAAAATATTTTAGATTGTTTATTTTTTTTGACTATAAATTCTTCAATTAAATTTTTGTACTTTATTGAAAGTTGCTTTATAATTAGCTTGAAAGGCGAAATTGCTGCCACACATCGGACAACAATCATTTTTAAATGAATAATCTAAATGTATACAAAAATCACAAGAAGGACATTTGAAAATTATCATGATAAGATTTTTAAAAGATAATATTTAAACTTCGAAAAAAATTCAATAAAAAGAAGAGATGTGTAAAATCTTTAAAATTTCTATTATTTCTAAAAAATTAGGCCTTTTTCTCTAATATAATTTTTGTTTTCTTTAAATAAATATTATTTAAACATATAGTATATTATGTTTAAATCGAAGAGAGTTGGATCTAAAACATATTATAATGTGAATTTTGTTTCTTATGTATTTATTTATTTAGTATATTCATCCATTTTTGTCTTTCTTAATAATTATTTTCCAATTCTTTTTTTTGACATATTGGATATTAATAGATTAATACTGGCATTAATGCAATTTCTTGCTTATTCTATTTTATTATTACGTCCCATTTTTGCGGTTATAACTGATAAGTATAGAATTAAAGGCTATCAGCGAAAATATTACATCATATCTTCCGGATATGCTCTAGCTTTAACCTACATTTTTTTAGGTCTTAGTATTAGTAACATTTTGATATTCGGAGTTATGTTAATATTAATTTATATTTCAAGTACTATGTTAGATGTGTCTACAAAATCATTAGTTATAGATGATTCACCAAATAATGAAATCAAGAAGAAATATCTTTTCTTTATATTTGTCGGAGAAGCATTAGGAAAATTTTTTCCTTTCTTTCTATTCTTTCTTCTAATCAATGATATTTATTCAATAAATTCTTGGGAAACTTTAATAATCTGTAGTTTTATTCTTTTAATACCTTTATTAAGTATTTTGCCATTTATTATTGAAAATAATCAAAAAAAACCTCAAGTTATTGAAAATGCTGAAAAATTTGATATTTCTAACGAAATTGATTCACAATTTTCTCCAAGTTCTAAGATCACATTCATTTTGCTCTGTATTTTTGTATTTTTTGCATTTAGTGATGTAATTTTCATTTATCCTTTTTTCTCATTCATATTAAATAAATTTGGACTTGATAATTTTAACCTTTTTAATTTTTTTTTAACATTTTACTTCCTCATAAGTATAACAAGTAGCGCAATCGGGAGCTTCATTATTAAAAGAATAAAACCAAAAAAAATTATATTCATTTTAATCCCAGTAATTGGAATAATATATTTGCTTTATACAATTGTTCCTTTTACTTTTTTTACTATCTTATATTTTATTGGATGTTCTTTAGGGACAATTACTAACCTCAATATTTCAGTATATATCATGAAATTCCAAAAAAGAAATAAATCAACCAATTTTCATCTTATTGCATCCTTTAGACATCTTTCAACCTTTATCTTTCTTCCATTAGGAACTTTTCTTTCTAATTTCATAGCTACAGAATATCTTATTGTCATTGGGGCTTTTTTACTGAATTTCTCGCTCCTCTCTTTAATTTTTGTGAAATTATAATTATAAAATTAATTTTTAATTAAAAAATTATGGTAAAATAATACCTTGTTTCCAACTTTTAGGAACAAATGAATAATAATTTGCATTACTATTTTTATACATATGACTTAATTTAAAGTAACCTTCTCTTAAAATTTTAAAATCATCTTTGTTGTAAAAAGGTGTCTTGTTATTTATTTGATGTCTTATGAATTCTTTTATCCATGCATAGTTAAGTCTTAGAGATTTAAGAAAATCAATATGTCTACTTGGCCTTACAATTTTATTATACGCTCTGGGATTTTCAAGGGGTTTTCTCCACCATTTTTTAAAAAATATTTTACTTCCATATTTATTTTCACAAGAATTATAAATAAGAGAACCAGGAATTGCTTTGTAGTATCTTATATCTAAAATAATATTGTACAATTCACTTAGAGACTTACCATTAAATCTCTGTTCTAAAAAAAAATCTCGATTATCTTTTATGACTTCTATAGTTTCACCAGGAAGTCCTATAATTAGAAACATCCATATATTTAAATTAATTTGGTTTGATAATATTATAAGTTCTTCCAATTTCTTTATATACCCTATAAAATCTCTTTCATGCTTAGAATTAATTTTATTTAAAATTTTTAACATGGAGATTGAAGCAGATTCAAATCCTAAATGAGGCATCATATCAAATTCTTTATAATGTAAGAGGTCTTCTTTTAAACATAAGTCAACTCTATCATAGATCCCTATAGTATAAGGATATTTTCCTTCATTTTTTATAAAGTTTCTAAACTTTTCGTAAAATTCATTACGGAGACTTCTCTTTGGGAAGAAAACCGGATCACTAATAAAAATATTATTAGTTTTTAGCCATTTTGTATTTCTAATAACAATTAATTCTTCAATACACTTATCAATTGATCTAAATCTCACATTTTTATGGAATGGCAACTCTGTTCCATTGGTAGGAATACAAATCTTACACCGGAACATACATCCTCGGCCAAAATCGATATTTAATCGTCTCCCTTTTAACTTTTCTTTATATCTTTTTAGAAGACTAAGATCAATTAAAGGTAATTCATTAAGGGAATGTATAGTTTCTCCCTCTAGTATAAATCCATCCTTATTTTTTATAATATCTTCATTAATTTTATTATTTAGTAGTCGTTTTATTAGCTTAAAAAAAGTAATTTCCCCTTCCCCCTTAATTAAAAAATCAAATAGTATGTTTTGTTTTGGAAAATATTTTTTAATAAAGCTAGGTATATTAGCAGATAAAAATTCTTCAGGATAAAGAGTCGGATGATAACCGCCTACGATAATTTTAACTTTGGGATTTGTATAGAGCTTAATTAAATATGCTACAATTATTGAGTTTAAATATTCATAAGAAGAATAACAAGATATAGCAACTAAATCAAAAGGGAAAGAATTGAATATCTTACTTAATAAATTCTTTAATTCCTTCAAATAAATATATAAATTTTGAAAGCTGAATGGTGGCAACTCCTCAAATCGCAAATCGATATAGATATCTTCAATCTCAACTGGTAATTCCTTTTTTTTAGAATTTAAGTAATTGGAGATCCTTAAAAAGCATGTGTAGATCGCATCAGGTCCTTTCCCTATTTCCTGCGGAAAGAGATACATAATTCTGAATACTTTATCATTTTGGTGTTTTTGTTTCATTTGAACCAAATCAATTTTCAAATTATATGTTAAATTTTTTCAATGTCCATTATTTTTTTATGTAGAAATATTATACTTGTTAAATAAAACACTTTTTCAATGAAATGGAATAATATTCTAAAGGGAAAGAGGGAGGTGATTAAAAGTAAGTAATCAAGGGTTTATATTATTCAATTTAGATTTCGATAATAATTAAACTGAATTTAAAAATTCTAATAATCTCATAGTTGATCGAATGAACTCTAATTGAATAAGACAATTTCTTAAAATTTTTTTAAATTGGCAGATCATCAAACAGATTAAGGGGAAATAAAAAATAAGAGAAAAAAATAGAGAATCACAAATGATCCTAAAACCATTTAATTACCTGCTTCTCCAACTGGCATAATATATTTCTTATATTAGATATTTAAAGTCAACTAAAAATAAATATAATGAAGATTATTTAAACGCGAAAAAATATCTAATAATAAGGTCAAAGAATTTTAAACTCTAATACATGCTTGGAAACATAGTCTATGAAACATTAGAAAAATTATCCAAAGGGCAAGAATTAAATCTAATACAAAATACTTTTAACACACTTATTACTGAATTAGTATATTACCTTAATCTACAACCACTTTACAAAGACATAAAAATACATTTACTTAAAAAAAGTAACATTATAAAAGAAGAAAATGTATCTATTCTTGATTTTGGTGTTGAAAGATTTATTCAAAATGAGATAATAACAATTTTTATAAATACTGAGAATTTCAGTGATTTAAGTGTTCTACCCTTTCTTTTATTTAGAGAAGCATGTTACTGCTTCACTCCAAAAGATACCAGTGAGCTCGTTAAAATATGTGTAAACCAAATTGTAGAAAATACTCTCAGTAGATTATCAGCTTATACAAAGTGGAAAAAATTAATCAGAGAAAGTCTTATAAACAAAAATTTTATTAAGGTGCAATTTGATAAATTAGAAAAATTCTTTAAAATCAAAGCAAAGGAACCTTATGAAAGTACTATTCAATTCTTTTTTAGAGAAATCAGAGAAAAAGCATTATTGAGCCACGATGGGAATATTATTCAATTTTATGACATCCTCTTTGAAAATTATGAATATAAGAATTCTAGATCTTTATTTGATAAAGATATTGTTGAAACTTTAAGAATATTGATACAACTTTTCTATGAAAATAAACTATATCTAAACTTATCAGATTATAGAAGTCTTTTTAAAAGATCCAAACATAATCTTCAAATTGATTCAGAGTTAAGTTTGAGAACATTTTCCGAAAATTTACAATGGATTAATAACTGTACCCCTATCGCGCCTTCCTACGATATAAACTATAATTCTATTGGTCTTTGTTCAATTATAGGAATTTTTAAATTTAACCCACTTTTAGAGAAAAGTATAATTAAAAAGGTAATAGAACTATGGCCATTCTATCATTCTTTAAAATTTTCAGAAAACAGTTTTGCAACAGAATTATCTTTGATTTTTAATATCCCCGAAATATATTTGAAAGATTTAATAAACTACTTAAATAATCTAGAAGAATCTGGATATATTATTAAGAAAGAATTACATTTACTCTTAAATAAGAAATCTCTATTAAATCTAAATTATTTTAAAGATAGATCCAATATTAAGAAAATTATTGACCTTAATAGTACAAAATATGAAAAAAAATATGAAATTGAATTTAATTTGGAATATCCCTCCATTTCTGATCGTTTTTCCCTAAATATCTTTGATTTCATAATTTTAGATCGTGTAAAAAATGTTTCAATTACTGGTCTAACCTTTGATAAAAGAATAGAAACGTTAAATTCAATAAAGCAAGATATCGAAAATGAATTAAGAAAACAAAAAATTATTAATAAGCAGTTTAAGGATAGCTTAGATAAAATTGCAAAGTATAAATCGCAGTTTTTAGATTTTTTAGAAAAAAATGAAAATCAGGGATTATTTTATTTATATTCTCAACTAAACCAATTTTTAAACCATGTAAATTTACTTAAAGACTTTCTAAATAAACATCCTGAAATTAATAATGTATATCAACTCCAAGAATCCTTAAATAAAAATGCTTTTTTTCAAACCATCGAAAGCCAATTACTTGTTCGAAGCCAAATTGAAAAAAAAAAAGTAGAACGTGATTTCTTTTCTTTATATTTTCTATCTAAGAGCTTATTTGAAGAAGAAGTTGAAAAATTTCAATGTTTCTACAATGTTCTGAACTCCTGTTATAATATAAAAATTTTAAAATTAAATAGTATTAAAAAGATTGTTCAAAATCCAAAATTTGGCAAAGAAATTTACTTAACAAGGCAAGATAGATATAAAAAAATATTCAAACCGATTGGTTTATACAAAATTACAAATGAGAAGATTGAATCTAATATCAAAGCATTTTTAAACTATGATACTCCAGTATTGAAACCTTTTTTAATAAGTACAATATTAACTAGTACATTCGCTAAATTCTATCCTGAAATAATAATAGAAAATACACCCGAAATTCAAAAAAAACTTAAAGAAATACAATTTTACTTTCCAAGGATTTTTATATGGGAAGTATTAGAGCTTAACTCTAAAAGGACTTTCCTTTATCTTTTATTATATTTTTTAAATATAAAAGAAAAGGGATTATTTATATCTATTTTGCATTATTATTTTCAGGATTCTATCGTTACAATAAAACGTTATTTTTGGAGAGGTCTTATTAGAATGCCTAGAATTGCTAAGGAATTTTATGATTTCGAAAAAAGAAAAATCTTCTATTCAAAAGACTTATTTGAACAACTTCTAACTTATTCTCAGAAAGTTCTCGGAAAAAGATTAGATTGGCCCCGTTATTCATTGAATGATAAAACCAAGGCAATGTTCTGGTCAAAAAATCAAAATTTTAATGATTTGATAAATAAAGTAAAGAAAAGAATTTCACATCAAAAAATAGATTTTGAATTAGGTGAATTAGATAATTTAATAGAATTTATTAAAAATATAAATGCTAATCTATTAAATCCTTCTAAATTTAATCAAATTAAAGGCAAAGGATTTTTTCAGAGATATATAAATTCAATAAACTTTCTTCCTTTATTTCGAAAATTTGGTTTTTCACAGTATTATTTATATTTCCGTCCATTTTTTTATAAATCTCCAACTTTTGAAGTAGATTTCAGACTTTTCTTTATTAATTCATTTCAAAATATTAAATATCCTGCCTGTATTGAGCCTAACCAATCATTTTTTACAGAATTTGTTTTTCCCTTTAGAAATCCTAATAAAGCTTATTTAAATTGGCTTGTGAAATCAAAAAAAATTGTTTCTGAGTATTGTCTGTTCTACAAAAAGAAATTCTATGAGATTATTCAATTTAATCGAAATTTAACAAAAGAAGGATGGAATTATTCATCAATTAACTTTAAATCTTATATGCAGAATGTTTTATTCAATGAAGAGTATGATCCGAAGATTTCAGAAATAAGAGAATTTGATCTTAACAAAATTATCAACTCAAATATCTATGGCCCAGATACTAAAGAATGCAAAACTTTAATTAATATTTATAATACTAAGTCAATTGACATTAAATCATATTTAGGAACAAGAAACTACACCATTATCAATAATATTACTGAACTCCTTAAAAAGAAATTAATCTTCCCCTATCTTTCATTAAAAAATTTAGATTTTCAAGATAAAATCTCAATTATTTTGCCTGATGCTAAAAAAGAGTTTAATGAAAAAATAATAAAGATATTTAGTTTTTTTAATATGTGTCAAATATATGAAATTGAGGGAGAATTTTTCATATATGGTTTTGAAAACGAAAAAAGTTTCGAAAATGGATTTTTAATAGAAATTTGGTTTCCAAAATGTGAGTTGGATGAATTTTTTAACGTATTTGATTTATTTTTTCAATACTTAGAGATTAAGTATTATATTATTTTAACTGATTTAGTAAGCGGAAAGACTTTATTAAAATCAATCTATGGGAATTTGGATTTTTTGAAAGATTATAATCCCTTAATTAACCTTAAATGGAATGATACGGATAAGATATGGATAAACCATAAACTATTTAATGAAAAGTTCGAACCTATTTACCCAGATTTGATTAGTAATGAAAAAAAATAAGTTTAGAACTGTTAAATTAAACTGAAAATTATATTTTATTCTTAAATAAAAAGTTTTAAATAGTGATAATAAAATTTAAACGTCATTTTAGATATTTTAATAAATATAAGGTATTAAATACATAAAGATTGGACCTATAGCCTAGCCTGGATAGGGCGTCGGACTTCTAATCCGAAAGTCGCAGGTTCGAATCCTGCTAGGTCCGCTCTTATTTTGAAGTTATTACTTCTAAATCTACAACAACCAATTCAGATTTTGGAGAGTAATGTTTAACTATTTTAGAACTAATAATAACCTCAATTTCACAATTAAAACGAGATAGTTCAACTCTAAGATTCTTTATAGTTTTTTCTATAGGATTTGGTTTTTCTGAGAATTGATAAAAATGCAAAATCGCACCTGAATCTTTCATTAAGAAGCATGCTACATCAATAAATTTGATTGAATCCTCGGGTAAATTCATAATTATCCTGCTTGCTTTATTGCATAATAATTTGCCTAATTGGTTGTGAGGTTCAAGAAGATCTTTAACATCAATGTTGTTGGGGAAAATTTTTCCTTTTAGTTTATTTAAATCGATATTTTCTTTCAGATATTCATAAGCATTAGGATTAATATCAAAAGCATAAATTTTGACATTTTTCTTTTTCGCAATTTGAATAGAGAAAGCTCCAGCACCTGCAAACATATCAACGATTATCTCATCTTCTTGTATTTCACTTGAAGCAACCCTGTGTCGTTCAAAAACTAACCTTGGAGAGAAATAAGTATTTCTCACATCAAGCTTAAAAACACACTCATTTTCTTTATGAAGTGTCTCAGATTTATCTAGACCATATAAAAGGCTTAATTCTCTTAAGCGATATTTTCCTTTTATTTGACTCTTTTTCTCATAAACGGTTTTAACGTTTTTATTTACCCTTGATATCGCCTTAGCAATTTCCAGCTTATAATCGTTGAAAACTTTATTATTTAAATGTATAAATTTATCAAACTCAATAATAGCTATATGTCCAACAATATCATATGATTTTGGAATTATTTCTGAATATTTATCCGGAATTATATCTATTAAAGCTTCTTGAAGCGTCTTATCTTTATAATTTTCGTTGGAAAATCCTTCTTTGGAAAGAATTTCAAAATTAATTTTCTTATCTACAAATTTACATACTTTATTGATTATGACCTGATTGTTAACTATTGGAAATAAGATGTATTCCTTCTCATATAATATCTTAAATCTTTGGTTAATGAATTGGTAATTTTTGAATTTATTTTTTAAAAAGTCAATGAAAGCTTGTCCATCTTCTCTTTTCAATTTAATATATAAGATTTCAGTCCTGCTATTGAATTCCATTTCTCTCATTTATTTCAAATATTATTGATAATTTCTTTCCTGGAATTTTTAGTTTTTCAACTAGCTCACGGTTTATTTCATTTGATGATTTTGTACAATTTATCAATATCGTTCTATTACAAATGAAATTGCTTTTACGAAAAACCATGTCATTTTTATCCAGTAACTTTAATTCTTTACTTCCAAAACCAAAAAAAGAATCTTGAAGATTTTCTATTTTTAAAGTGACTTTAATTTTACTTTCATTTTTTATTTTTTGTTTCAAAATCTGATTTAAATCAAAAACAGCTTTTGAAGCGTTAATTCCTAAAATACAGTTTCCCATCTTTGTTAAACTCTTTTCTTTTGTAATTTCTATAGTTGTACTATGCGTACAGAGAATATTTTCATGTCCGTAGGCAGAAATCTTTTCTAATATTACCATGTACTTTATTCATCTCTGAAAAATAATAATAAATCGTTTAAATTGATAAAAGCAGAATAGTTTGATTGAAATTCAGATTCTAATATAGTTTCTAATCCAAAAATTGGATTCATCCCATTAAATTCTACAAGCTCATTAAATTGATTTACAAATTTCTCTGGAATTAATATTCCACACTTTTCATATCTTTTATAATTTTGACTTATAAAAGCATATGACTTCTTTACTGAGTTTTTATAAAGTTCATCCTTCTCTTCTGAGGCTGTTATGGATTCAAACTGACCCATCGGATACGTACTTATTAATTCAAGTGGAATTATTCCAAAATATAAAGAATTAAATACAATATGTATTTGGTTACGAGGAATTATTGTATTATTATTTATCTCTTTAAGCCAATTTTGGATTGTTGGAGAATTTTCTCCTATAGTATCTAATTCTGGTAAAATTATTAAAAACTTTACTTCTATTGGGACATGATAATTCGTATTAATCCTTTTCTCGTATCTGCTAATCAATGGTCTATAAATGTCTTCAGAAGAAACAAACATTCGCCCATGTTTCTTATAACTTTTTTCATATAATTCAAAAATTGGAGCTTCTTTCTTTAAATTACGTAGGGCTTTGACTAGATTTGGGTGTGCTCTTATACGTTGTTCAACTAATTCCCATAAATTCCCCTCTCTTATTGCTTGTCTGATTGTTTTTAACTCAGAAAAAGTTAGTTGCAAATTATGTTCTGCTAAAAGCTTAATTCGCAAATTATCTTCGAATTTTTTTAATTCAATTGGATCAAATTTTGTACAAATTCGACAATGGCACGGAAATTCCACTAATTCCTCAAGATCTTTAGTACCTGTTGAAAGCGTGAAATACCGGTTTTCTTTAGCATAAAGAATATATGCCGCTGAATCCATTAAATCGCATCCGCAAGCAACTGCTAAAGAAAAAAATTGAGGCAATCCTAAACCGAACATATGAATGGGCATATTAGGGATAACATTCTTTTTTACCGTTAATAAAACATCGAGAGTTAATTCAAATCTGTAATCTAGAAATGCTTTAACAAGCCCTCCTATAGCACAGATTGCAAAATCCAAATTATTCATTTCAATTGTGCTTTTTTTTAATAACTCCTTATATTTTCCACCATGAACAGGTCCAATCCAGTTACATTTTGTATTTCTACGTCTTTTGATATTATCTTTAGCTCTTTTAATTGTTTCATTTACTTTAATTTCAGCTTTTTCATAAGGATCATCAAGTTGAACTGGTATATCTAAAATAACTGGGAAATCTGAACCAATATCTTCCTGGAATCGTTCTATATCAATAGGATTAATAACCATTTCTTTATCATTATACATATATTGTTGAAATGCTCCGCTATCAGTTGCTATTAATCCATCGAAGTTTAAAAATTCATGAATCCCCTTATTTAAAACGATTTCTCTTTTAATTTCGTTCTGAAAAATGATATAAGCATTTGTAAAAACGGCTTGAGCACCTATTTCTTTTAAATCTACCATAGATAGTAAATTCTTATATGGATGAACTACAGGAAAGAAGTTTGGTGTAATCATTTCTTTTCCGTTAACATTTATCTTACCAATTCGCCCTAATGCATCCACATCTATTATTTCAAATTTCACTTGAAAAAGTCACCCATTTTATCCTTCTGGAATAATTCCTCGAGCCAATCAATCTTACCTAGTAATAAATCATTATCTACTCCAGTTTTATTAATAATATTTATTATTTTTTCTGAAATTTCAATAGGAGAAGACTTACTCGTGTCAATTTCATAAATTGGAATATTTAAACTTTTTTGAAGTAAATAGTTAGCACAATTTCCCAGAATTTCACTCTGAACATTTTCAATTACTTTCTCTTTAGGATAATTTCGTTTCTCTAACCTTTTCATTAATTCATAAGGTTCACATCTTAATACAATGGCAACATCAAAATATTCATTAGGGATTATGTCAGCAAAATGACCTTCAATTAAAATAATTTGCTCATTTGATTGTATGTAATTTTTAATTAAACTGATAACATATTGAAGTAATTTTTCTGTATTAATAACTTGAGTTTTTCTTTTCTTATCGTATTTAACTATATAATCATCTGAAAGTGCTATTAGATTTAATGATATTATTTTGGCATTAATTATATCTGATAGAATATTAGAGACCGTAGTTTTTCCAGTTCCCGGAGTCCCAGAAATTACAACTATTTTCATCTATACTTTATAATAAAGAAATTAAGTTATAAAATTAATGGAATTAATATATCTTCCGAAAGAATATAAAAATGTAATGGGAAAGGGGGGCTTTGAACCCCCGACCTCACGGTTATCAGCCGTGCGCTATACCAGGCTAAGCCACTCTCCCTTAAAGGGAATTTCAATAATTATATTAAAAATTATTTTAAAAAAGGTCTATCAACGAATAAATTTAATAAATAGTATTTAAAAAATTTTTTGACCAAAAAAATAATAAAATATGGTTATTTTTAATATATATAAAGTCACCAATGGCTGATCAAAAGTGAAGTCTGGATATAGTTATGTGAAAGAAACGTTTGAAAAACATGAAAAAGGATATCAAACACCACATTGGTATCGTGGAATAGAATATCGAAAGGGTAAATCAATTCAAAGAGTAGAAAAGCCAATCAATATTCATCGAGCAAGGACATTAGGTTATAAAGCAAAGCAAGGATATATTATTGTGCGAGTAAGAATAAGGAAAGGTGGAATGCATAAAATCCGTCCAAAACGAGGAAGGAAACCTAGAGCGTTGGGGATTTCTAAGTATACCACGGGGAAAAATCTTCAATGGATTGCTGAGGAACGTGTTCAAAGAAAATATCCAAACATGCAAGTTCTAAATTCATATAAAATCCATTCTGATGGGAAATATTGGTATTATGAAGTTATTTTAGTTGATCCAAATCATCCCGTTATTAAATCAGATCCAAAAATAAATTGGATTTCTGAACCTCAACATACCAAAAGAGTAACTCGTGGTCTTACCTCCGCAGGAAAAAAAGCTCGTGGTCTTCATAAAAAAGGTTGGGGATCAGAAAAAACGCGACCAAGTATTAGAGCTAATAAAGGTCGGGGAAAATAGCTAATTTATCTCTTTTAAGTACTTGAAATTAAATATTAATTTTCACTTATTTTCTATAAGGTATTTACGGAAATAGTCATCCCGCCATCTAAAATGATATTATGACCTGTTATATAATCTGAAGCAGGTGAAGCCAAAAATAAAGCAACATCAGCAACTTGCTTTGGTTCTCCAATTCGGTCTAATGGAAGTTTAATATTTCTTCTTCTCATAAATTCTCGAATAAATTCAGGATTATTTTTATACATAGGTGTTAAAAATAAACCTGGACTAATAGCATTCACGGTAATATTATTAGATCCGAGTTCCATAGCCCAAAGTTTTGTAAAACTAATAAGCGCTGCCTTACTTATACTATAAATCCCTATATATGGATTAGCACCAACTTCTGTACCTGCACATGATGCTATATTAATAATTTTTCCTGTTATAGGTTTGAAATTTTGTTTACCCATTTTTCTATAGAATGCTTTCGTGACATTCCAAGCACCTTTAACATTTACATTTATAATTTTATTAAAATCTTCTTCTTTCGTTACAAGTGAAAATGTACCTATTCTAATACCAGCATTATTAACCAATATAAAAATATTATCAAACTTTTCAAAAGCTTTTTTTCTCATCTTTTTAACTTGATTAAAATCAGAAATATCTGCTTGAGCTAATAATATCTCTACATCATAGGATTTTAAAATAATGTCGCGAGTTTCTTCAATACTTTCAAGATTTATATCATTTAATACTAAATTTCCATCTTTACTTGCAAAAGCGATAGCCATTTCTCTTCCAAACCCACTTCCGGCACCCGTAACGAGAGCTACTTTTCCTTGCAAGAACTTTTCATTTTTCATATAATTTCCCTCAAATTACATAAATAATTAACTATGAATATAAATTTATTATCCAAATAATCCCTTATTCTTCTTATAGAGACCAAGTAATATCATTGCGGGAGGCGTTTCAAATTCAATATCTACATCAAGTACTGCCGGTCTTTTAGAATCGATTGCTCGTCGTAAAGCGGGTTTAATATCTTCTGGATTAGAAATTTTCTCAGAATAACATCCAAACCCTTTTGCGATTTTAGAGTAATTAATAGGTGGAAAATCAACATCACAATACCTCTGTTGGAGATTATTTTTTTGAAAACTTTTAATCATACCCCACGCACAATTATTTGCGATAACTATAATTATTGGAAGATTTAATCTTACAGCAGTTTCTAATTCTTGTAGGGTAATCATAAAACTACCATCTCCCGTTAAACATACTATAAGTTTATCGGGTTTCGCCATTTTAACACCAATCGCATAAGGGATTCCCGTTCCTAAATGTCCCATTGATACAGAACGAAAAAAACTTCTTGGAGGTCGATTTTTATAATTTATAAAATCCATAGCAAATAAAAATATATCTCCCCCATCAAGGACTAACTGAGTGTCAGAAGGAATAAAATCTAGCACTTCAAGTACTAGTCTATGAGGTTTCATAGGCAATTTATCATATTTTAATATTTTCTGAATCATTTTTTCATCGTTTCTATTTACATCTTGTAAATAATCATTCCATTCGGACCATTCTGAAACTTTTTCTTTGGGAAGGTTTTCCTCCATCTCTTTCAAAAATTGTTGGATAACCACTTTCGCGTCTCCAATAATACCCACGTCAATAGTTCTGTTTTTACCTATTTCTTTTGAATCAATATCTACTTGTATTAATTTTTGGTTTTGATTCCAAATTGGTGCGGCTCCATAAAGTAATGTGTAATTCCATGTACAACCAAACGATATAACTACATCAGCCCCAGATGCAGCGATTCTATAGGCATTAGCAGTTAATTTAGAACCAATGAAGGTTTTATTATTTTTTCCAATTGTACCTATTCCATTAAATGATGTTCCTGTGGGGATCAGATATGTTTCGGATAATTTTTGTAAATCTTCATGTGCATCTGAAGCAGTCACACCACCCCCGGCTATGATTATTGGCTTTTTTGCGATTTTCAATATATTAATTGCCTCTCTTATTAATTCTGGATTACCAGCAGGTCGAAAAATAGGCCGATACTTTTCAGGACTTACAATTTTTTTTAAATCATCTTCATTGGCATCTCTCACTAATGCTGTTTCTCTTAGCTCAAGAAAAACTGGTCCTCTCCTTCCAGACATTGCAGTTTTAATACACGTTTGTACAGCATGAGGTATCTCATATGGTTCTTCAACAGAAATTTGAAGTTTTGTTATAGGTTTCATTAAAGTCATTTGATCAAGTCCTCCTTGTAGAATTCCCGTATCTTCAAACATACGACCTATTTGTGCCCCAATTACTAGTATTGGAATAGAATCAGCATTTGCTGCGGCAATTGCGGGCACTAAATGAGTTACTCCCGGTCCTACTGTACCCATGCAAACTCCAATCTCTCCAGTTGCTCTTGCCCAAGCATCTGCCATATGTCCTGCAGCTTGTTCATGCCGAACCATAACAGTATCTATACCCTCCTCACGACCCCATCTTTCTATGGCATCATATATTCTCGACAATTCTCCTCCTATAATTCCAAATATTTTAGTAACACCTTCTTTTAAAAGGCATTTAACAACTAAATCCCCACCATTTAATGTATGCATAGCCATAATAAAAAATTATTAAAAATGAAAAATAAACCTTGTTAAAACGTCAAATTTGTAAAATAAGAGTAATATTTAAAAAATAATAATTCTAAATAAAAAAATGAATAGCCTCTTATTATTTAAATAGAGAAAGCTTAGATTTTTATAAAATAATCTTCATTTAACACTTTTTGCAAAATCTAATTCCCCTGTTGGTTCTTTCAAGGGAAATTTACCCTTTAAAATCATGGATTTTAATTGCTCAGCTAATTTTATTGCACCATATCTATCAGATTGTCTCAAAACTATTGGTATATCACTATCTTCAAATTTAATTGACTTTAAATCTAGATTAAAAGCTTCTGGGCATAAATGGGTACAATTCCCACAATTAAAGCAGCGAGAACGATCTATAGCTGAAATCACGCCTTTTTGTATAATAAAAGCATTAGTAGGACATTGGTCAATAACTTTACATTTTTCGCAATCTTTACAAGCATCTTGATTGAATATCATAAAAAAATTATTATCCCAAACATCACCATAAGTAATTTCATCAACTTTTTCCCTTCCCACAAGACTTAATATTGTTAAAGGAACGTCTTTATCAGATTTCACTATATTTTTGAAAACTCTTTCATTAAGAATTGGAATAGGGACAGCAATGCTACAAATTGGTTCTAATCCATATGATGTTTTAAAAGCCCCCATATATTCAGGTTTCATACCAATCATTGGTGCTATTGTCATCATATTGGGCTTCGCTATATAATTTCGAGTACCAGGTCCTATAAGATGGCCTATATTACCATTAACTAATATAGGGACTCCAACACCAAAAACCTCAAAATTAGGGTCATTTTGGAAAGGATTTAATGCTCCACAACCAGAAAATGTGATTTCTGATTTATTTGGTTCAAAAGGTAAACAAGAAAAAATAGTATCAACTTTATATGATTCACAATTAATCATCGCATTATAATTTTTAATAGCTTGCCTAGTACCCATTAATTTTGCAAATTGCATATCCTCAAGCTTCATTCTTTTTTCAAGTATTTCACCTTCAGCGCTTTTAGCCACAATATCTATTAATTTTCCTTCAACCATTTCTCTGAAAAGAGAACCCCCACAATAATTTTTTCTAGTCTTACTTTGAGTAGTTCCGTAGATTATTAGATCTGCTATTCCTAAATATTCATTTGGACATGGACCTGGAAATGCAGGTATTCCATTGATACTAATTTCAGTAAACTTTCTTAGTGTTTTGGGTGGTGAGAGTCGAAAGGAGAATATTCCCATAATTCCACTCATAAGTCCTTTAGTTGCTGTTGTAATGATATCAACATCTTCAAATTTAACCTTCTTACCCTCATTAATAGAATCTAATAATTCTTGAACGGTTAATATAACTGCAGAACCATTTTCGATCTTTTTTCTTATTTCTGGAAGTTTTCTCTCCTTGATCACTTGAAATCATCTTTTAATTTCGAAAATTAACATTTTAAATATTTATTGATAATAAAATTTATTTATTTTTCCCTTTCTTAAGATAATTATAAATAGTCAAGAAGTTCTTTTGAGGTTGTATTGTTTTTGCCATATTTTGAGTCGAGATTACCCGTAGATTTCGATAATTTAAAAGATATCCAGAAGAGATTAAAATTTTGTGAAATGTTAGGAATAAAAAATGTAATTTTAGAACCAAAAAACAACCTGGTGGTTATACCAAATAAAATGAAAAAGTTCTTAAAAGAAGAATTGAAGTTAAATCTTTTCTATCGTGTAAATTTAAGGATAGATAATCTTGAAAACTTTAAGAAAAGAATAAAAGACTTTAATAATTTTTTTGATATTCTTTCAATTGAATCTTTAAATAAAGAAATTCAATTAATTGCTGCTAAAGACTCTAGAGTGGACATTATATCGTTCTCTAATCCTGAAATATTAAAAACAATCACTCCAGGAATAATTTCTCTTACTATACAGAATAATTCATTTATAGAATTTTCACTTGCTCCCATTATGGTTAGAAATAAAGCAATTCAATCAAAAAATTTTAGGATTCTTTATCGATTCATCCATTTAGCATTAAAGCTTAAAGCAAATTGTATTATAAGTGGAAATTTTGATGATATATACGATTTTAGGAATCCACGAGCTTTAATAAGTATATGCAATTCTCTTATAGGAATTCCTTTAAATACAGCTAAAAAAATATTTTCGAAAAATCCTAGACTTTTATTAGAAAGAATTAATCGCCAAAATATTAATTATTTTGAATCAGAAGTTAAATTGATTGAAGGAAGGGATTATGATGGTTAGAAAAGAAAGGCAAAGGTATATTTTTTTTAAAATAATAAAAGATAGTAAAATAATTCTCACTCAAAATTCTATTCTAAAATCAATTTGGCAATCTATTTGGCGCTATTTTGGAATGAAAGAAGCGAATAAAATTGGGTTATGGTTAATAGAGCTAGATTTAGATGAAAATTATGGAATTATAAGATGCTCACATAAAACTAAAGAAATAATTATTTCATCATTAAGTTTAGTAAAAGAAATTAATGGAATTAAGGTGATAATATCCCCAATAAAAACTTCTGGAACAATAAGATCATTAAAAAAAAAATTATTAAATTAAATAATTAAAAACAACATATTAGAAGATATTATATTTTGAGGTATAACATGAGCAAGTCTAATTTAACAAGAGCTTATATTCAGCGTATTGATGATATAAAACAAGCTACAGTGAAGATTTCCCTATTAGAAATTAAAGATTTGCAAAATTACCCCTTCTTTTTAATAATTCAATCAAATATTGAAAATGCCTTAAAAATATCAATTTATCCTATAAAAAAAGAGAAAATAATAAAGGTTACTTTTTTTGGTTTTCATCTATCCACCCAATTTTTTGATGAAATTTCCAGATTCCTCCAGAATTTTCAAGTTATTCACACCTCTGGAGTTTTAATAATTCAAGAACAACTACTCTATGAATGTTATTTAAACTTAAACCTAACAGAAACTAAAGCAGATGATCTAAAAATATCAATAGAAAAAATTAAAAATATATTCAAAGATATAAAAATAGAAGAAATTGGTTTTAAAAAAAGTATAGATAATTAATTATGAATAGTTGGAGAGTCTTTTTAAAATCAACAGATGGTATCGATAATAAGATCGAATTATATGATGCAAAAACGTATTTTGGAGGATACCTTAAGATAAAAAGGAGCTATTTTAATTCACTTATTAAAACAGTTAATATTACAAAAAGATATATTACGAAAAAAGTAATAGAAAAGGTTATAAGTCCAGATAATGAGGACTGGACACTTAATCCTTGGATGCTTATTGTTGTCAAAGATAATGAAAAAAAAAATCCCTTCTGGTTTTTTATTAAAAGAGAAAAAGATTTATCGGGAATTCTTGTTGCTATAGGTCCAAAACCTTTTGCTGAATATAATAATAAGAATCAAACAGAAGCTAGACGTGAAATTAAACGCTTGATAAATTATATTATTTCCTATTTAAATAAATTTAATTGCGTCATTATGCTTCCGAATTATCTTCATTAAAATATAATTATTTTAAATTAATTGAATGGTTACATCTCCCTATTTAAATTTTAATAACAATATTTAATGCTCAAATTCTTTCTTTATAGAAAAAAGCAATAAATATGCGAAAAATATTAAATTAAATTTTAATTATCAATTTTAATATCGAGAAATACGGATAATAGAAATAATTAAAAATATATGGCTTTTTAATCTTGAAGAAAGTAGTTTTTACAATATTATCTTACATTGTAATATTAAATATTATCATCAATTCATGCTTTTTTATATCTAATAGCTATGGAATACTTAATGAAATCGATTCTGAGTTTGGAGATTCTCCGGTAATTGATGGATATATTGATTATTCAAAAAATGAATGGAATAAAGCGACAAAAGTTTCGATTTTATTAGAAGGATTACCTATCTCTCTATGGGTTATGCAAGATGATAAAAATCTTTATATCTCAGTACAACTCGATTTAGAAAGTTACGAAAGTGAAGACACTGAATTTATAGGAATAATAATTTCAAATAGCTCTTCGATTTTGCCAGAAGAGTTCATTGACGCAAAAATAATTCAATTTTATAATAAATCAACCAATCATTTTGATTACCTTGATTATCATATTAACAATAGCATATTTTTGAATGACACTTACTATGATGGATTAGGTGCTGCGAAAAAGGAAGGCAAATATTCAACTTATGAATTTAGTATTCCACTTAAAAGTGTTGATAGAGAAAAAACTGATGAAGATGTTTTTTTAGATTATGGAAATAAGTATGCATTTAATATTACTTATGGTGACACTCCAATTTACCCTGAGGGTATCAGAAAAAAGAACACTGTTATAATTAATATTAAGTCTCTATCTACATCATCACCTCTATTTACTAATTTAGTTATTTATATTCTTGCGATTGTAATTTTTAGTATTATTGGAATTATTTATGGATTCTATATTTATAGAATTTTTAAATTAAAAGAAAAAGTTGAAAGGATTAAACGATAAAATGTCAAAAATTCCTAAAAAATCAGGAAAAGAAGTAAAAACAAGGAATCAATATTATACAGATGAGGAATTCGCCTATAGAACCGTGATCATATCAGCTATTTTCGGTGGCGTCTTCTATTTAATTTCCCTATTGTTTAATCTTGGAATAATATTAATCCTTCCTAATCAAAATATAATTTGGAATATTATTGATATATTAATTAAGGTTATAGTGATCCTTCTTTTTTTTATATTTATGATTACAAGTATTGGTAATTATAAAGAAATTACAGGTAAGCCATTAAATTGGAAAGAATTACTTCTTCTTATCCTCATTTCTATAGGGCAAACTATTCTAAATCCGTGGATTTTTATTTTTACTTTATTTGGGTTACTAGTAATTTTAATATATTTATATCTCGTACAAGAGATATAACAATTGGAATTCCCACATAAATTAACTATGTGTTCAAAATTCTTATATATAGGACATCGAGGAACTAGAACTGATTTTGATGAAAATACTATTCAAGCATTCAAAAAAGCAATCGAATTTGGAGCAAATTATATTGAATTAGATGTAAGAAAGACTAAAGATAATAAATTAATTATCTTACATGATTCATCCTTAGATAGGACTACAAATGGGTCAGGTGATCTAAATAATTTTTCTTTATCCGAAATTCATTTACTTAAAACTAAATTAACAAAGAAAAAAATTCCCCTTTTATCAGAAGTTTTAGATATATTTAGGGGGAAAGTAAGATTTATGATAGACTTAAAACAAAGAGGTATTGAAGATGAAACTTTTAATTTTGTTAAAAGTAGTGGATTATTAAAAGAATGTATTTTTAGTGGGAGATGTTTACACGAATTAAAAAAAATAAAATTAAAAACTCCTGAAGTAAAAGTATGTTATAATATAACAAAAGGAGATCCTTTTAATTTAGAAGATTTTCTAAAGTTGGGGAGACAAAAAAAACTTTTTATTGACATAGATATGATATCTTTAAGATCGGATTTAATTACTTCTGAATTTATAAATATATGTCATTTTAATAATATTTTAGCGTTATCTTGGGATTTTTTATCTTATATACATCCTTTAGAAAAAATTAAAAGTCTAATAGATTGTCAAATTAATGGTATTCTTTTTGATAATTATAAAAATATCCTATTAATTAAGAAACATTATAAAGAGGCCTAAGTTGAACTTTTTAATTTAGAATTACCTGCCGGGAGACAAATTATAATCTCATCGAGAGACAATAAATTTACCCACTTCTTTAATTCCTTATCTGCGTTCTTAATAAAAAAAGATTTTATTTCTTTTGCCAATTTTCCTTTACTCAACCCTGTTTTTGACGGGATTATTACAATATATTGATTAAATTTCCTATTAATTACATCTGTAGGACCATAGATTAACTTTGGATATATTAGTTCAATCTCATTACTTTTGTTATCTTTTATTTCTACTAGATCCAATCCCATTGCAAGTTCTGTTTTTGAATTCTTAATAAAATTTTTTTTTCCAGAGATCATAAATGATCCTTTCGGTAAAAATTCACCTGGAGGGGGACTTTTCGAAATTTGTTCTGGTTTTATATAAAAAACATCTACATAACCCCAATTCTCCTTCCATGCTCTTGAATAACTTGCAACGAAATCTGCAGCCTCTTTAATAGTAGAATTTGGTATCTCTTTATTTTCCGGATTTTTTATAATGGTTAAGGGTGATCCAGCGAATTCTGTATGAAGAACTAAATCATTTGACTCTAAGTATTTTTTATAAAGATTTTCATTAGAACTAGCATCTCTTCCTCCAACTACTAAAAATCCATCAGAAGATTGAAACCACCTAAATTTTTCATACCATTTTTTTTTTGGTTTTTTAATTAGGAATTCAACTTTTGTTACTATTGAATCTTTTTCGAGTTTCAATTTATCAATTTTTTCTTCAGTTTCGGCAATTGCGTTAATTGTCCCTATTATTTTCCTTTCAGCTTTTTTCCCCTTTAAATATATATTATTGGCATTTTCTCCGATGCTTTTCTTTAAATCAATAAAAACTTCATTATTGTTAATCTTTATTAAAAGTTGATTAGTTGAAGGAATTACTTTTTCGAAGAATTCAGTTCCATTTAAATTTTCCAATTTTGCTTTTTCTAATTTAGTAGAGATTTCTTCCCATTGGTAACCCTTTTGTTTTGCTTCCAATATTACAGATTTTAATTTTTCTAATGAATTTAATTTTGAAAATATTAAATCTCCAATTTTATAATATCTTTCTTTTTCACTTTTGAGCTCTTTCAGGTACTCTTGCTGACTTTTTAATATTTTTTTAAGGGATTTTATTTGACTCTCAACTTTTTGATCTTTAGGACTCAATAAAGCATCAGAATCGATTTTTGAGAAATATTCATCAACTGCATGGTTAAACGAATTAAAATTTTTTCTTTCATATTCTTTCAGAATTTCTAATTCAAAAGGAAGTACATAAATTTGATTTCCATGTTGATCAAATATGATATGTGCATTTATTTCACCAAACAGCAATTTATTTCTTAATTTTTTAAAAGATTCGTATAGCTGTTCGCAATTATCACTATTAAGTTCTTTTCCATGAAGTTTTTTATCGATATTAGCGCTATAACATACTTCCTCACTGTATAAACCCGAAATATGTATATTTCTTGACATATCCCTCACAATCTCAACATCAGAATCTTTAAATAATTCTATAAAATCGTCTTTTTTTAATGTTAAGAAATCTATTCTTTGAGATTTTGGGAAATAATATTCTTTTCTAGCAAGAAGGTCTCTATCTCTAAATTTTTTATATTTTTTAGCAATTATAATAAAATTATTTTCATCTAAAAGTAGGTAATTTCCTTTATTAAATAATTCAATAACAAATTTCCATGACTTATTATCTCTATTACTTAATTCAATTATTATAATTCTATCAAATTCGTGCTGTGAAATCTTTAATATTCTTCGATTTTTTAGAAATTTTCTTAAAGAAATAATATATTGGCTAGGATAATTTGGAACTGGATATTCATATTCAGTTAAATTAATCCGAGAATCTTTTTGAATAATTAAATTTTTCTTACCAGAATAGGTGTTGATTTTTAATATTAGTAAATCCCCTACTTTATAAACATTTAAAATTGTACCATTTCGCAAGATTGAATCCAATTCTTTAACAATTACAAAAACATCAAAATTCGAGAATTCACTAGCTGTTTTTATCATTTTACCTTCGATAATTAATTGCTTAATATATATAATGATTTTTATAATAATTAATATTTATAATAATAATTATGGGAAAACGCAAGAAAATAGATATTAGAAAAAGGAGACAAAAATTATTAAAAGAAAAAAAGAAAGAATTAAAGCAAAAATCAATTCAAATTGAAAAGAAGGCGACTAAAGCAATAGACATTCGTTTAGAGAAAGAAACAAAATTATATAGGATTCGTGCTATTACTGGAATTCTGAGTGCGGTTGTCGGAAGAATTTTATTCGGATTAATAGGGTGGTTTTTATTTTCATGGATGTTAGGATGGTGGTTTTTATTTCCTTTCTTTGTGAGTTTTATTATATTAAAGTATAATTATGATAAAGAAGAATGGAATTGGAAAAATATTATTTTGCCTGGGATAGGTATCTTTTTCTTTTTATTTATGATTTCTGGTATTTTAATTCATACTTTAATATACTTTATTCCTAAATTTTCGTCAGTTCTAGAGTTTTTTTTATAAAACTAAATTATTCTATAATTTATAATTTAATTCTCTGTTTTACTTTTTTTTCTTTTTTTTCTTTAGAAGTAAACACTATTTCTTCTAATTTATATATCCGTTCACAATAAACACACTGTATCTTCAGAGGTTTTTCTTCTAAAACTAAAAATTCCGTGTCAATAGGTTCTTTTTCTGAATTTGTAATACATGTCTGATTAACACATAAAATTAATTTTTTAATTATTTGTGGAATTTTTACCTTTTTTTTCTCAATAACTTTAAAATTTTCAATTAAAGAAATTGTAGCATTTGGAGAGAGGATAGATATCTGTTGCATTTGAGTCTTATTTAAAAAGACGTTCTCAATTTTAATTATATCTTTTGTTTGATATTTTTTTGATGAAACATTAACACCTATAGTCATAAGATTTTTAGACTCGTCAAGACCAGTGAGATTTAAAATTGTTAAGGCATATCCTGCATCAATGTGATCGATCACTGTTCCTTTAGAGATTTTATCAATTTTCAATTTTTCTTCTAACATTTTCATAAAAAAAATTACCTTAATTGAAAAAATTTATGTTAATTATAAAATCATAAAAAAAATATATCTATAAAAAAGAAAACGAAACAAAAAATAATATAGTAGATGAACAGAAATTATAAGAGAGATTATCATCTATTTCTAAATTTATATAGTCCAATAAACCAATAATTAAAGCACCTAAAAGAGGAATCAGAAATAGACCTAATAATGTGAATTCATAGTAAGCTTGCAAAAGATATAATACTATTAACCCTGATATGAAAGCAATGATAACGCCTGCAAAAAGACCCTCGTAAGTTTTGTCTGTTTTTCTAATTTTTCTCCTACCTATCGTTCTTCCAACTAAATTAGAGGATATATCGCCAAAAATGGATATTACCATTGATGTACAGATTATCACAGGCCCAATTGGTTGAAATAAACCGTATAATAAAATTATGGAAAAACACCCTACACTCATAGATATGTGAGGCCCTAATCGTAAATGTAATTCTTTTTCGCGTAATAATTGATTAACAGGTTTCAAAGGGTAAAACTCAGGTCTAATTATCCTTACAACCTCAGCAATTAATAATCCAATTAAGGATATACCTACTAAAAAAACAACTAAATTCTGAGTAAACATCATCATATCTTCTCCAATATAAAACAAATTTGAAATGAATTCTGGTACAAATTCAAAGATATATATAAAAAAATTCTGAACCAGAAATCCAAGTGTAAAATAGAAGAATATAATACCTAATACGATTAAATGAGTGATTTTTCTATAAAGATCATATTTAAGAGGAAGTTCAAGTAAGGTTTCATTCTCGATTTTAGACTCTTTCTTTTTTATATTTTTACTTCTTTGTTTCTCACGATAAATAAAAATAGAGAATAAAGGAATATATAAACAAATAAAAGCAATCATTAATATATTGAATGGAAAAACTATGAACTCTTTACTAGGCAGATCTATAATTTTAATTAAAATGAGATTAATTGTAATTGAGAAAATTAAAACTAGTCCATTTATTAAATTGTTTATGAACGCACTTTTTTCTCTATTTTTTTTTGCTAAATAAGTAATATACAAAATAATTAATCCAGAAACATAAAGAATGCTTATAATAACAATTGAAAAGAGATTCAATAACTAACAAACTCATAAAATTTTAATATTTAAAAGTTTCTTTTATTTTAAGATTTTCTTGAAGATAAAAAGTAGTATCTAATAATATTCTCAAATATCTATTATGAATTAGATTAACTTTTAAACAGTTTAATTTGAACTTAATGAAATATTTGAATTGAATTCAATCAAAACAGCGTATAATATAAGTTAGGAATATTAATAAAAAATAAAAATTATCGTCCTTCAAAAATTTTATAAAGATTTTTAGCAGCAATTCGCATAACTTTAACAGTCTTCATTAAGGTATCAATTATTGTTCCCGCGCAAACAATAACCAAACGTCCAGCATTGGTAATAACTATATAACCATTTTCTGCTCTTACTATAATCTCACTTAAATCTTCTTGAAATAATGTCTGAATTGTTGATCTCCCTGTCATTAATAACGCACTAGCAAGACCGCAAAATTGATCTCCATCAACATGATATTGTGGTAAAGCTGAAAAAGCAATTTGATACCCTTCAAAACTTACAAGTGCTATAGCTTCTATATCTGCGTTAGAGGTTATAAATGTAATTTGAGGACTTATTTTTTCAATATCATCTTGGTTGATCCCTAAATCAGACCCAAATTGAATAAACGTACACCTTTGTTGCTTTTAGATTTTTTAAAGTTTATTATAAATATAATAATTTTTTTCTTATTATATTTTTATTTTTAAACTTGAAATTTCTCAGAAAATTGATATTTAATTAATTATTAAGATTTTTGAATCTATTTTGAATCTAAATACGAATATAAATTTCTTCTTAACTTAATAAACACTTTAAATTCTTCATAAACTAAGTGAGATATGTTTTGATCGGCTTTTTTTTTAAATATCTCATTCCTACTGTAATATTTTCATAGGAAAACTTTATATACAATTCAAAAGTAAATTTTAATACTTTATAAACTTAAAAATATTTAAATCAACCTTTTTATTTTTTAAGATTGTGTTAAATATTTAGGGTCTATAGTTAAATTATGATAACAACACGTGAATCTCTAGGTTACCAATTTTCATTGATATTTGGATATTCATCTCCTAATGATGTTATTGTTGGGGATGTAATTGGACCAGGAAGGTTAACAAGAAAAAAAGTAAATGAACTCTCAGAAGAAGTGATTAAATTCTTAACTATGTATAATGCTATATTACGGGATTATACGGGAGCAGAGTTATTCAGCATTGAATTTGATTTATTTAATATTGATGAGAAAAGTGCTCGAACTAAAATATACCCACAATCAATGATTTTTATTCCTGGTGAATTTAAAGATTGCGAAAGTTTATTGCTTGCTTTAAAACCTGAAACAGGAGTATTAGATATTCATAAATCTCGGGAGTCGCTAAACTTTATAAGTAAACTTTTTTTTGAGGTTGAAGAATTTACTAATCGTCCAGAATTAAATAATGAGAATAAACAATTTGTATATAATAAATTTGCTTCTAGATTTAGTAAGAGACTCTATGGTGAATTAATCGAAGATAAATGGAACAAAAAGTTAATCGGTTTAACCAGAACGCTCCCTACAGAAAAGGAGATGTTGAATACATATGTAAAAGCAATCTCTAACGTTGAAATTCTGTGGTCTAAAAAACCTATGGAGATTAATTTTATTAATACGAAGTTTCAGAAGATAAAACTACCATTTAGTGGGCAACAAGGTATTGAACATATCAAATTCTCAATTTCTAAACCAAGTGCTAATTTTATTGTTGAAAAAACTTTAACGTTAGGTGCTAATCTCATCAGTTTAGCAAATACAGGTACTTTAGATGAATCTCAAGACGAAATAATAGTTTTTATAATTAATTATATTAAGGAAAAGATACAAGAATGTAGTGAATCACATACATCAGAATGGCTAGTTTCCAATGTAAAGAAATTATTAATTGATTTACATGGATTTATCAATAAATTTTTAGAATATTCTAAAGATTTTTTAAGTACAGGAGAAATGGGGGATTTAAATGAATTATTAACTAAATATCTTCATTTTATATTAAATAAAGGAAAATTAGAAAACATAAATTTTGAGGATATTTGTATTATCATAAAAAGGTTTATAGAACAGACAATTTCTCAAAAACAAAAGTTAAGAATAATAGAATTAAGCTCTGCTTTTAATTATTTTTCAGAAATTGTCAATAAAAGTCTTAATTTAATTGAAAGTATACTTCCAAAATATCTTTTTTATCGACGATTAAAAACACTTACCATAATTTTAATGAAAACCTTAACTGAAAAATTTAACAAAGAACAAAAACCGGCAAGAATCTTAGGGCGAAAATTATTAGAACAATTTAAAACCTTTCTTTTCAATCAAATTGAAACACATCCCCTCCTTTTAGAGAAGAATGTTAAGTTTAATGAAAAAAAAATTCTACATGAGTTTTATTTCTTAATAAATAACAATATTGACACATTCTTTAATGAAATTAAATTAAGAATAGATGATTTAGTATCTTTCGCTGAGATTCAGATGGAATCAAATATACAAAAAATAAGCAATCATATTGAAAAATTTAAGAAGTTTTCAAGGGAATTGAATTATTTATTAAGTTATATTTTAAGGCATTCTACAATAAATCGCTATATTAAAGAGGAACCTGATAAGGAAATTAGTGATCCTGTGACTTTTTCTAATAGATTTCATAGGTTTTTAGAAAAAAGAATTGGTGGTATAAATCTTGAATGGAAATTTTATATTTTAGATTGGATCAAAGACTATTCTAAACAATATCTTAGACCAGAAGCACAAAGAAATTGGATATTATCAGATATATATACAGATTTTATTAATTATTTTGAAGAGAGAGAATTTGACGAGCAAAAGATAGACCATTTCTTAACATTTCTAGATATTTATATAGCAAAGATCCATGATCTTGAAGAAAAAAATTTATTACTTGAATTTTATAGGAATTATGAACATAGTATTGATATTAATACAGAATTTCCAAAGTATGTGAAAAATAATATTAAAAACGAATTAAACAATCTAAATCCCCAACTAGAGAATATAAAACCACTGGACTATTTTAATTTAGATGAGGGCGTAACTTTTTATGATTTTATTAAAAATACAGAATTGAAGTATTTTTCAAAACTAATCCCTAGACCCTTAACAGTAACTCTAAAACACAATCTAACCAATAAGGAAAAAGAAATATTTAAAGATGATCTATTTCACGTAATAGATTTTAAATATTGGCATAATAATGCTAGATTTGAATTATCAGATAATTTTAAAGAAGTGTATAGAGAATGGGTGAGTGAATTATGATTAGTGGGGTTAAAAGAAAAACAACCGCGGTTGAAAGCACCTTTAGATTTTTTCAAACTGTTGATTTAATAATTTCCCATTTTAAAAGGGAAGCCGATAAAAAAAAGATTTTTGAACTCATTAGTCAGAAAACAAGTTTTCATGATTTACTAATAGCTACTGCCACTATTCATATTTATCACAATCTAGGAATTCGAGTTCAAAAACTTGCAGAAATAGATAAATTTACGTTCGATTCAACCAAAAATTTAGAGATTGCAGAAAAAAAAATTATTATTAAAGAAGTTGATTCATTATTAAAAGAATCCTTAACTCTAGAAGTAAAACTTCTCAACAAGATAATTGATTTAGAAAATAGGTTTATCTCTTTTTTAATTGAAGAAAGAAAGGAAGAACTTCAAGAGGTTCAAAAGGAGAAAATGGTTAAAGATATTGAGATTAAAATAGAGCAAGAACTACAGGAAATCATAATGAATTATCCATCCTCCTACTTTTATGATTTTATAGGAGATTTAATAGGCTTAAATAATAAAGTAAAAAAAGAAATATTGGAAGAAACTGCTGCTTTTAAAGATATCTCTGTTGAGTTAGAGAAAAAATTAGATTCAGAAGAAAAAGAAGATAAATTCATAGAATTAGCAACATTGGATCGATTAATTAATAAAATACAAAATGATTTTGAGTTTAAATCTTATAAAGAATTACAAATGGAAGCAATGCCGGTAAGAATGATAAAAAAAAGGGTATTAGATTATAATTTCGACCAATTTCCTATTTCAATACCAGGTTTGAAAGTCTTTCTGGAAGCCAATAATCTAAAAAAACAGTTAATAAAAAAAATAGAAGATGCTCTGCAAGAAGAAATAGATTATGATCAGTTCGAGAATAAAATGCATCGTTATTTAAAATCAGAATTAATTAAAAAATTAAAAAAGAATCCAAATGATTTTATCTACTTTTTACAATGCATAAATGAATCAGATTTTGAAGATATAATCTATATCTTACAAAAGTATGGAGTTTACAACATTTTACATTTCTTAAATATGGATGAAGATCTAGTAGAAAAGGTAAAAAAAAATATGATAAGATATAACATAAAAAAACTTGATCTTGTATCTTTAAATGATTACAAACAGAACTTAATATACCTAGCTAAAAAAGCTGTTTCTCAATTGAATTTCCAAACTATCCAAGAAAATATTGATACACTTAGTATGAATTTGGAAGATGGATTAATCAATCTTATCGATCAGGATATTAAAATATCCCCTACTATTTTAAGAATGATAGAAGAAAAGACAGGTAAAAATATTGATGATTTAAGACAATATATTAAAAAAAAACAGGTTATTGATAATGTCTTTCTAAAAGAATTAAATCTAAAAAATTACTCTCACTTATTATTTATTTTAGAGTTTGATGGTATTCTTAATGAATTAGTAAAGGATATTTTTTTTTATATCTTATCCAAGATTTTAAGGCAACTTAGTAGAATAATAGAGTTATATCTTAAAGTATCTAACGATAGATCTTTATTTCTATTAGCATTAAAAAAAATAGGCGGGACTACTGATTCAGAAGAATGGATTAAAATCAAACTCGAAGAGTTGATGATTAAACGCTTAATTCAAAGACAAGAAGAATTGGTTATAGTATATAACGCATATAACCAGCCTTTTTTAGTTAATGGATTTATTTTAGCACGATTAATGGAAATCTCTTTGAATGAAGCTATTTCTGAACTGAAAAACAATGTTAGTCCGATATATGAAGATATAGCTGAAGTAAGGTTGAAATCTGATTTAATAACTCCAATATCATATTGTATAGGATATGATATAATAAAAAGGTTTGAAAAATTTGAAGAAAACCGTAAGTTAGAAGTAGTATCTATTATTGAATCGAAAGAGAAAGAGAAAGAGGAAAAAGCGAAAAAGCTTCGTGAAGAACAAGAGTTAAGTACTTTAAATTGGATTGAACGCAGAATTACAAGTTCTATGATGAGAATCAATAGCCCTGGTATTAATCCCAATCAATTATACTGGCAAGAAAAAGATACTAAAATAGCAACTGATAATATTAAACTACATAGCGAATTAAAAGGAGAACCAATTGAGTTAATCAGTCAATTTTTTAATTTTGCGGTAGAGAAAATTGGAAATTTCACTTCAGATATAAAATTGCCTGATTCTGAAAAAATTAAGAAAATAGTAAATGATATCACTGAAAAAACATTAATAAAAAGACTTAAAGTAATACCATCAGATGATCAAAAAAGAAATTTACTTGATGGGGAGAGATATGAAATTGGGAACCAAATTGCATTAAAAATTGGGCGTTTATTAGATAAAGCTTTATATACAAAATTTAAAAGTAAATAGAATTCTTTATAGCTCAATCCTCTGTTAGACATATAATTTTTAAAATTTCTGAGAAAAAAAAAAGATATTAAATTATCCTTTCTTTAATTTAATAATAGAATAAAAAGAAAGAGCACCTTCTCATGGCTTCAATATTTTCGTGGATTAAAAAAGAACTAGCGTATTTAAAAGATTCTTTTTCTGAAATTATAAAAGGAATTATTTTTGTATTCTTAATATCTATTGGTTTGGGATGTGCGTTATTTTTAAGATATTTAGGATTTAATGGAACTATAATTTCATTTTTTGGTATTCTCACTGAATTTATCTCATTATTTTTATGTTATTTTTTATTTCGAGGATTTTTAAAATCAGAGGAAATATCTGAACCTTCTAAATCGAAAGGAGAGAAAATCTAATTTTTACTAATTTTAATAAAAATTTTCCCATGGTCTTTCATCAATTCGTAGAGAAATTAAATAATCTTTAATATCTTTTTTTAAAATATTAGGATCATATTCCCAAGCTCCTTCCTTATTAAATGAAACACATTTAATCTTATTTATTTTTAATTGAGATTTAATTAATAAACCATACATAGCAACCTGAGGCAGAGAAATTAAAAAATTGCCTTCGGGTTTATAATCAATCACTTTTACAGTATCATTTTCAATTTGGATTAAATCAATATGTCCTGTAAGATATACATTTTTCATTTTTTTCCAAATAGGTACTTCTTTCGCAATCGAATCTTTATCATTAATTAAAATGTACTTTAAAATAGGATCGTGTTTTGGGATTTTATTGAGATTTTCTTTAAAATAATTTTCATGGACTATTTGAGCCAATTTGGGAAGTTTTGATTCTGAGTCAAGTTTTTTAATTTTTTTGTTTTGAATAAGTTTCTTACTGAAACTCCTCATAAAAGCACTTTTTAGTCCAGAAATTTTAAATTGTGAAACTCGAGGATATTGTCGTTTATTAAATATACTATTCATATGCTTACTATATTTTTCATTCAAGATTTTATGGAAATAAGTTTCAAGTTTCTCAAATTCATATATATGTGGATTAAATATAGAAATCTTATTTATATGGTTTTTATAATTCCAACTAAAAGAATAACGTATGTGCTGATGATAAAAATTTTGATGATAAAAATTTAATTTTTTTTGCAAAATAATAACTTTTTTTAATTTACTATTCTAAATAGTATATTTGATATAATTCTTAGATTAAAATAAAGAGTTGCATTTATTAAAAAGGATATGTTAACAATTTATTAATTTATCAAGAAGCTTATTAATTTGCCCGACATATATTAAAATCTGATAGCTTTTGAGAGATTTAATTGAATTTTTTGGAATTAAATTTTTTCTTATTTTGTAGCATTTGTTAAATATGTAATAAATCTTCAATTCTATTTATTGAGATTTATATTTAGTCCTAATTCTAATAGATCTTAAAAATAAATATTCTAAAAATATTTAAAGATGAATAAAATTTATTAATTTGAAGAACCAAATTAAAAGAGTTATTAAAATCAGTGGAAAAGAATAATAAAAATAAAAAAGCCCTAAAAAAAGTTAAGATAAAAGATAATGAAGGTCTAACTGTATCTTACAATATGGAGGATTTGAAACAATATCTTCCTCATTTGATAAAAGAAATGTCAGAAAAAACGAAAACTATGAAAATAGAATCTGTTAACAATGAAGGCTGTTTGAAAAAAATTGATGATAATAAAAATATTAATAAATTATATCCTAAGGAATTATATAGTCCTACTGCTATTGATTTTATAAGAAGATGTACAAAAAAAGAGGATGCATTAGCTATTTTGGATTACTTATTGAAAAGAAATGAAATTAGTGAAAAAGATTATAACAAATACAAAAATATCATTTCAAATGAAGGAGGATTAAATCAGCTTATTAATGAGAGTGGTGGTCAAAAACAACCTGGTTATTATATGAGAAAATATTACAAGAAGAATCATAAAAATCAAACATTAAATATAAATGAGGATTAATATCATTTGACAGATGATGAACTTATGACAAAGTTAGCTACTTGCTCTGTAGCGATGACATTGTCGCCCCAAACTGATGTCATCCACGAATAAAATCATTTTTCTAATCTTTTACGAAAATTAACTCCTTTTTCTGTTAAAAAATATTCGTTATTATTTTTCTTTACCAAACCTAAATCAAGTAAAACTGGAATTCTCCCATTTATACAGGAAATTGGTAAACCAGAAAATAATTTAATAGTTTCATAATTTTTTGCGCCATTTTCTATGGCAATTAGTATTTCAATTCCCATATATCCCAGAAGATTTTTTAAATCTTCCTTGGATTCTTCTTCTTTAGTCATTATATATTATTTGTATAAATATTATTTTCTGGTAGTTCTTTTTTTTTTTGAATTTTTACTTTTTTTCCCTCTTGAAGATTCTTTTTCATCGTCTAGCTTAGTAAAATGCATATTTGCTACAACTGGTTCGGATTCTTTTGGTAATAATTTCCTCATCCATTCAGGAAAAGCAGTCGTAATTTGTAAATTTGTTTTCAATACTATATATGTTTCACCATTGTAGTTCAATTCTTCTATTACATCATATTTTTTTAAGATTTCAATATTCTCCATTAATGAATCCAAAGATTTTTTTGATAATAATTTAGGTAATTTATCTTTTGAAATTAATCCATTTCTTAACTCTGAAAGAACATTATATTTTTTTGGATCTGCCATAATTTGAAATAAAGTATAAGCATCTTCTTTTAATTGCTTTTTAGTTTTCTTTTCATACTCACTATAATATTCTTGAACTTTAGGTAGGAGTAATTCAATAAGTTCTGGTTTATCATCAATATATTCTATAACACTATCAGGAGGAATTCTCTCAGCATTTACTTCTTTTAATAAGAGAACATACTTTTCTACTAATCCAATCTGATTTATAAAAATAAATTGTTTTTCAACTAAAGTGTCAATAATTTCATCAAAGTCTCTATTCGGGAACTTTTCAATAAACCATTCTCTTAACCACTCCAATAGGATAGGACCTATAGATAATTTTTCTAGAGTTTTAAAAATATCTCTATCTTTTAATAAAATTGCGATTTTCTCTTCTTCTGTTTTTTCTCTTGTTTCTTCTAAAATTGCCCAATATAAATTATATACCCAATCCTTTATCAAAGATTCATTCTTGATAATATTTTCTTGATCTTCTTTATCAAAATTATTTATATCATTTATATAAAAAGCTGTAAAAATCTCTTCATTCGATTGTAACCGCTCTGAAAATTCAGTACATAAAATTGAGATTTTCTCTTCTACTTCAGGGATAATTAACTGATCAATAATTATTGAGACCATTAACATTTCTTTATTTCCCCGAGCCCAATCTGAATGAATCTCAAAATAATAATTCAACGATTTTAAATTTTCAAAAGAATGTGTAAAAAAACCTTCATTAAATTGTTGATCCATAATATTCGCTATTTTTGTTGATAAGTCCTTATCCAACATATCCTTGGGATAAGAATAAAACACTAAAGGACCAATTTTGCGATGAAAATATGATAAAGCGACGATTGTCTTCAATTAATGAATCTCCCTTACACTTAATTTATTTAATTACAAAAATAGCTTACTTTTTTTAGTTTTACTTAAATTAAATTAATATTGAAGATCATATATTATTAAAGATAAATAAATTTATCTTAACTTAACCCCTTATACTTTAGAATAATTAATATAAGCTATCATCTTACTATATTTTTATGAATTTAGGATAATAAATGAAATTGAAAATGAGTCCTATAAAACTAGTTGGATTTGACTTGGATGATTGTCTGTTCGACTCAACAGGATTATCTGAAAGAGCTAGAATCAAAGGATTAGATGCGATGATTAAATTGGGTTTAAAAATTGATAGAGCCAAAGCAATTCAGATAATAAAAGAAATTGTTATAGAATATGGATCGAATTCTTCAAAACATTATAATCTATTCCTTAGAAGATTAAATCAAACATATGAGAATATAGGATATATCTCTTATAATGATCGTTACAAATATATTGCTGCTGCAGTGATGGCATATCATGAAGAGAAAATAAATTCAATAAAATTATATGATGATGTTGAAGATTCCTTGAAAAAAATGAAAAAATTACACATAAAAACAGCAATTATCTCGGATGGAATTCCGATAAAGCAATATGAAAAGATATTAAGACTTAAAATTGACAAGTTAATAGATTTAGTAGTAATTTCAGATGAAATGGGAATTAAAAAACCTAATCCTGAGCTATTCAGTTATTGTTTAAAAAAATTTGGAATTCAAGGACGAGAAACAATATACATTGGAGATCGAATTGATAAAGATATAGTTCCAGCAAATATAAATAATATTCATACTGTTTATCTGCATAGAGGAGGAAAATATGATACATATAAAATAAATGAAAAAGTATATGAGTCTTCTAAACCAGATTATGAGATCTCTAATTTAAATGAAATATTTAATATAATTGATGAGATTAACAATCTTGAAACTAAGAGTTAATTTATGAAATGAGAGTCGCTTGTATTCAACCCCAGATATTTCAAACTAGAACTAAATGTTATTTTGAAATAGAACAGATTTTGATAACTTTATTAGAAAAACATAAAAATTGCGATATTATATGTTTACCTGAAAGATGGGTGCCATTATTAAGGAATTCAAATCAAAATTTTCAAAATCAAAGAGGAGATGATTATATTTTTATAAAAAGATTAGCAAAAGAATACAATATAAAATTTATATCTGGAGCAATTTGGGAAAGAAGAAATAAATCAAAAAAACCAGCTATAACTTGTTATTATTTTGATGAACAAGGAGAAGAAGTTGGTCAACAGGATAAAATTCATTTATATGGATATGAACGTGAAAATTTTGAGCCAGGCAAAGAATTGAAATTATTTAAAATTGACAAATCCACATATTTTGCAATTCTTATATGCTTTGATATGGCTTTTTTAGAAACACCTAGATTAGCAGTTGAAAATGGAGCAGATATTTTATTTTCCCCAACACAAATAAGGGAAGAGGGAATGGAAAATTGGGAAGTTTATCTAAAAGCACGTGCTTTGGAAAATCGAGTTCCAATTATAGCATGTAATGCTTTTGGGACTCAACTAAAGAGAAACTTTCCAGGAAATAGTAAAATAATATCGTTTCATGATGGTTATATATCTCCATCTAAATTAAAGATTGTAGAAGGTCCAAGAGGCTCAAGTGGATTCATTTTTGATGAAATTAATTTAAATTTTCCAAGGAAACTGAGAGAACTTCGATTTAGAGAAAAAATTGATAAAAACAAAATAAATATTAAATTAATTAATAATTGAAGAAAAAAAGATATCTATAAAAAAGTATGAATAAATTAAAAGAACTCAAAAAAATACTATTCTGTGGATTAGAAAGTGGAGGAAAAACATCGATCCTTTTACTATTAGATAAAAGATTCAGTCTCCTATCTACAGTTAAGCCAACTATAAAAGCAAAAAGAACATTCCATACTAATTCATTATTAGGCATAACAATTGTACGATGGGATTTAGGAGGTCAAAAAAATTATCGAAAAATATATTTAGGGAATAAAAGTAAATATTTCACAGAAATGCAATCAATTTTTTATGTTATAGATATCCAAGCACCTGAAAAGTTTGAAGAAGCAATAATTTTTCTTCAAGATATTATAAATATCACTTCAGAATCACATCCGGATAACTTCCAACTACTAATTTTACTCCACAAATATGATCCTGATATTAAAAATAGGAAGAAAATTATTGATAATATATCATACTTGGAAGAGAGACTTTCATCTATTATTCACGAAGTTAAATTTTCTATCTTTAAAACCTCTATATATGATGAACCAAGTTTATTAAAAGCCTTCTCTGATGGTGTTTTTTATGCTACTCATAAATCTAAGATGCTTCAGACCTTATTGAAAGATTACATGGGTAAAACTTACAATAGTTCCACTCTTCTTTTGGATCAGAATTGTTTTATAATTGCTAGTAGAAGCACAAATGAAGCTTATCAAAAGATTTGTGAGGCTATTGCTCCAAGGTTAACACAAGCATTAGAGAAACTTGAAGAATGGGATATAAATACAATTGATATTGTAACAAACATAGAATTTCCAGAAAAACAATCAGAATTTCAAAAAGGGGGAATAATCTTTCTAAGAAAATTAGATATCGGAGACATTAGACTTTATTTGGTCGCACTTTGTTTAAATAAGAATGTAAAAGTTAAAGCTTATGAATATTTGCCTATATTAGCAGAAAATTTAAAAAAACTATTAGAAAGTTTTGATTAGTTTTAACATATGAATTAAATCTCTTTTCTTATTTTCACATTATTATTTTTAATACTTTTAGGAATGAAAATATATTATAATTGATTTCTTCATTCCTTTTTTAGTTTTTTTAGTATGTAAAATAGTTGTATAATTTAATTTTACTTTTAATCACCTCTCTCTGGGTGGGGTTTAAATATATTTGTCTAAAATCAATTGAAATAAAGGCTAAAAAAATGATAACAAAATTCAATACACATAAAGATTATGTAGGACCAAAAGCTCTATTTGATCCTAATTATATTCCACCTCGTTTATTATATAGAAAAAAAGAAGAACACTCACTTTATTCAGTGCTAAATGACTCGATTTATGATGGCTTTTCTCTTAATGTATTATATGAAGGAATTAATGGGATTGGAAAGAAGGTAATAATAAATAAAGTAATAAACGATCTTTTGAATCAAAATAAAGATATCCATAAAATTAATAAAATTTGTGTTGATTGTAGAGAAAAAAAAATTGAAGAATTAATTTTTTCATTATTAAGTGATTTGAATAGTCAAACAAATCTTAATATCGATTTTCGATTATTATTGAATTCAGATATTCCCCATCTATGGAATACATTCAAATTTATTTGTAACAAAATTAATTCTACTTTATTTCTTATATTTAATAATATAGAATATTTAGAACCAGACGCATTTAATAAATTTTTACAATTTGGAAAAGAGTCAAATGTAAATCTAATATCCACTGTAAATAGAATTCAACGACTAGGAACATTCGATTTGCTTTCTGAATTTGATATCAAAAATAAATTGAACCTTTTTTCTTACCATGAACTTTATTCCATTCTTAAGCAAAGAGTTCTATTAAGTTTTTCACATGAGATTGATAGAGATTTGATTAAATATATAACAGATTTAGTTTGTGAACAATATATATCTGTTCCTGGAAAATGTATTGAAATCCTTCGAGACTTATACCCAATATTAAAAAAAGATAACTCTTATAGCAATATTGAATTAATTAAGATTTCTCAAATCCTTTTTGATTCATTTCAAATTTCAGATGAATTCAGCATGTTAAATTATCTTTCTGAAGAAGATATATTAACTGTTATCTTCTTAGATAATCTTTCCAATTTTTTCATAAGTAAACGGAATTTTTATATTTCACTAAGAGAATTACAAGAACTTTTTGAAATTTCTTGTGAAACATTAGAATATGAAAAAAATTTTAACGAATTTCACAAATTAATAGAAATATTATTAAATATTGGAATCATAAAACCCTCAAAAAGAAGATATCATAAATTTAATGTCTACAATAGATTAAATTATTATAACTTTGATTTATTTTTCATTTTACTAAACCCAAAACAAATTAAAATTATAATTGATACGATTTTTAACCAATAGCGGAAAAAATTAAGATTTCATCTAATTATTTTCTGATTCAATAGAAAAATTCAAGTGAAAACTATTTCAAAAATCTAAATATGGAAAACAGATTTTTTTAATAAACTATATTATATATTTATAGGTGTAATCACACTATTTTTTTAATAATA
>JBHLOG010000257.1:0-3404 GCA_048940765.1 Promethearchaeota archaeon
AAAACTGATAAAGATAGTTTAATGACGTTGCTATGGAAACCGTTTAGTGAAGATGCAAAACCACCAAAATGGATTCGGAAAAAAAAAGACCCAGATATTGTTTCAGGAAAAATAACTATTACTAGTTTCGTTAATGGATGGTGTCCAGCTCAAAATTTAGTTTATGAACGGGCTAAAAAAGCAGCTTCGGAATTTAAAGATAATGTAATTTTTAGGGAGATTGATACTAGTAATAGAAAAATATTCTTGGAATGGGGGATTTCAGATGCTTTATATATTGATAAGAAACAAGTAAGAACAGGACCACCACCCTCATATGAGAAAATTGTTAAGAAAATAGGTAAAAAACTAAAGAGCCTGAAATGATAATTGAGATAATTTATTTTTTTTTGAATTGATCAGGATTTCCACCAGATGCGAGGTATTCAGCATATTTTTTGAGACTTTTCAAAAGCATTTCTCCAGCTATTCCTAAGACAGGTTCCTGGTTTGCGTCATCAAAATCAGCCCAAATTGTAGCTTCTACATTTTCACCTTTTGGTTTTAATACGTATCCTAAGCTTGTCATAGGACTTCCTTCTTGAGTTGCAGAAAGACTGTTAGGAGGTTTAGTTTCTATGCGGGTAGAAGTAATATCTCCAACATTAGTCTTGAAAAAGTAATTGCCTTCACCGCGTTTTTTTACTTCATTTACAACGATGTTCCATCTTGCATAATCATCTTCATTATCAATAATTTTAAAAATTGTATCTTGAGGGGCTGCAATATCAATTTTTCTTTCGACTTTAGGCATTAATCAATCACTAATTTTTTTAATTTAATGTGAAAAGAAATTTTTTAAATTAAGTTATCATGTAATTGTTAATAAAACTTTTGATTCATAATATTATTTTCAATAATACTCAAAATTAAATAAACTCCAATTTTAAATTCTTTAGAGAACAATAAAAAATGCTATTTCAATAGAATTTTATAACTTATTATCTCCTCTGTGAAAAAAATATGATCGATATTGCATCTGCTTTTATCCAAAAAACCGAATTACTTTGTAAAGGGTTATATTTAGATAATGATTTAGTCTCACATTACAAACAACAGGGAATTCAAATTGATTTCGGTCGAAGAGGTGGTGCAGGACCACTTGGGGGCAGATATTTTATATTGGAAGATAATAAAACCTTAGTTAATGTTGCACTTTATAATGATTCGAATAAAACTAACCTAAGCTTACAAGAAAAAGATGGGGATTTTTTCAAAGTTAATGATAATGATCGCTTTTATGGTAAGATAAAACTTGTTGAACATCCGAAGTTTTATAACCTTAAGACTAGTGATGGTATTGAAATGAAAAAAATTGCTTTAGTTCATGGCATTGACTGTCTAGCAAGTACAATTTATCAAAAATGTGTATATTGGGCATGTGGTGAACCGTGTAAGTTTTGTGGTATTGAATTGAGTCTTCAATATGATACAACTATTGAGGAAAAAAATGCAAAACAAATGTCTGAAGTGATTTCTGTGGCTAAGAAAGAAGGAAGATGTTCTCACATAACATTAACAAGTGGTACAGATGAAAATATTGATAAGGGTGCTAATCGATATGCTGAATTATTAAAAGGAGTTAAAGCAGATCATCCAGAAATTCCATTGCATGTTCAAATCGAAGCATTAGAAGATTTATCCTATATAAATAAATTAAAAGAAGCTGGGGCTGATACAATAGGAATTCATATAGAAGTTCTTGATGAATCATTAAGAAGAGAAATTACTCCTGGTAAATTCAGTATTTCCTTCGATTTATATGAACAAAACTGGAAACATGCTTTAGAAATTTTCGGTAAAAACCAAGTTAGTAGTTATATATTGACCGGATTTGGAGAATCGAAAGAGGATTTTATAAAAAATATAGAAAATCTTATTTTAATTGGCGTAATTCCATATATCACACCTGTTAGATCTATTCCTGGGAAAAAAGATTTACCCATAACATACTATAAAGACTTGATAGAGATTTATAGGAAAAGTGCAGAATTTATGAAACAATATGGAGTTAACCCTTTGGAAAATAAAGCAGGATGTGTGAGATGCGGGGGATGTTCTGCTATTAAAGAAGCTTATAGAGCTGTATAATTTAAGAAGAAAACCTTGAAATTAACTTTTTGTAAGTTTCTGGTTTTTAGTGTAAAGATCACTACTAAAATTTAAAATTCTTTTTACTTTTTAATTATATTAATATTTTAAATCAAATTATATGATGGTATGATGTTGTTAAAAGGAAAAAATATAATAATAACAGGGTCTGGTAGAGGAATAGGGAAGGCTATAGCAATAGCTTGTGCTAAAGAAGGAGCAAATGTTGGATTGACTTCAAGAACTATTGAAGAATTGAATACAACCAAAAAAGAGATTGAAAATTTAGGAATAGGAGTGAAAGTAGTTGTAAAAACTGCCGATATTACAAAATTTAATGAAGTAATAGAAGCTTTTATGGCATTTCATGATGAGCTTGGTATGTTTAACGGTGTAATCGCAAATGCGGGTTATTCTCGGATGTGGGCTACTCATGAGTTTCTCAATGAAAAATTTTCTGAAATTCTAAATGTTAATGTGTTAGGAGTGTTCTATACTTTTAAAGCTGCTTATCCTTATATGAAGAAAGATGATAACAAAGATAAAGCAAGGTTTATAATTACTGGAAGCGAGGCTTATCCAAACGCTCCACCAAAATTTGCTGCATATGTTGCAAGTAAATATGCTATTGTAGGAATGCAAAAAGCCATGGCAACAGAATATAAACGAGAAAATATAAATTTTAGTATGGTATTACCAACACAGGTAGATACACGTGCATTAAGAGGGAAGAAAGCAGGGGATGGAAATAAACCTGATCATGTTTTAAATCCTTGGGATTTAAATGATTATTATATATTCTTGTTATGTGATGATGCTAATAGAATTGATGATACCCTTGTTTTTGTTTGGGATTTTAATGAACTTAAAAAATTATTAGCTGAAATCCCTTCAGAAAAGAAAGAGAATTGGGAGGTTTTCAAAGGCTATTTAAAAGAAGAAGCACCAAAAATTTATGAGAATGTTAAAAATCTTGGAAAACTCGTAGATTTTATTATTTCTCGTTCTAAATAATTTTATTCACTTTTAAAATTAATTTATTTCATTTGAAGGGATTTTTTTCTTTAAGTATTTTCTTTTGATACTCTCTTAGAGGGGGTGGGCATAAACCAACTTTAGCTGCTTCTTTCTTAATTGATTTCATAATTTCACCTATATTTATGGATACAGGACACCAATGATAGCAATTTTCACAACCAGTACAAAAGAATAAGCCATCTCTCACAGCAGCTTCAATTCCATTATGAATATAATCTCTAATAATGGCAGTAGCA
>JBHLOG010000258.1:0-3392 GCA_048940765.1 Promethearchaeota archaeon
ATGAAAGCTTTTGTAATTTTTTATTATCTGATTAAAATTTTTAATCCAAAGATATGATTAATAAATTTAATTGATAATTTAAGATTAATTTGAATATATTTTATTATTATATTTTTATAAAAATGTTTAAGGTATTTATTTTTTGTTAATTTATATCAAACTTTCAAAATACAACGAAAATGTGAGCCTTTTTCAACAAAAAGATAAAATTATTCTAAATCATTTTAAATATTTGGGTAGTTTTTTATTTTATTTTTATCTTTGATATAATAAATTAAATCTTTTAACTTAGCAAGTAAATATGGAAAAAATAATAATTTTAGGAGGAAAAGGAGGAGTCGGTAAAAGTTCCATCAGTGCAGCTACAGCTGTTATACTTTCTGAATTACTTCCTGATAAAAAAATCCTCCTAATTTCTTTTGACATGGCTCATAACCTTAGTGATTTATTTAAATTGGAGATTGGAAATACGCTTAAGCCATTAACCAAAAATCTCTGGGCTATTGAACCTGATGCTGATGATTATGCAAGAAAGTACACTAAAAATTTAATCGAAAAGATGAAAACACTTATGAGACAAATGCCCCTAATAGGAATGATTCCGCAAGTTGAAAAATTTATAGATAAAACCTTTACAGCGGATTCTATTCCATTAGCTCTAAAAAATGCCATGTTTTTTCAAAAAATATTGGATGCTGAAGATGTTAATACTCAAGAAATTCAATTTGACATTATTATTGCCGATTTCCCTCCAACAGCCAACATGATTACTCTCTTTGAGATTCCCGAAGACCAAGTAAAAGTTGTACTAAAATATTCTCTAAATTTTTATAATTCTATTAAAGGAGCAATCCGAAATGTTTCAAAAATGTGGAGAAATATAATAAAACCTTTTGATAATTATGAAGAAAGACGAGAATTGGGAAAAGAAATTTTCAATATGGTAGTTGAATTAGAAAAACGTGGAGAGCGAATTTCAGATCTAATTCATAATGTTGGATCACTCCGATTAGTAACCATAGCAGAGAAACCAAGTTTTGAAGAAATTAAACGAGCTAGAGATTTAACAAAGAGATATATTAAATTAGAAGGAGTCCATATAAATATGATTACACCAGAACCTAAAAAATGTGATTTTTGCAGTCAAATTCGCGCACTTCAACTAAATTATGTTTCAGAAATTAAAAAAGAATTTAAAAAGTTAAAAATTTGGCAATCAGCTAAGCTAAAAGAAGAGCCAATAGGATTACAAGGTTTAAAAACACTTGCATATGAAGTGTATGGGGATCATATTCATCCAGATGAGATTTTAAGCCCTAATGTATAGATAGATAAAATAAATAAAAGAGGTATTTCTTAAAACGGGTTTATGGAAAGTAATTGCATTAAATGAACTTAAAAGGAGAACTAGTAAATTTCGAAGACATCGCCTGCTTTTTTTAGCAATACTTTATGGTATGTTATTGATATGGGGATTTATTTTAGCACCATTATTATTTGATTCCTTTATGCCAACTTTAGCTCAAAATGAGGAACTTAAACCAATTATTGTACCTGCGGTCGCATTAATCATTGAATATATGCTTATGATATTCTTTATAATTACAATCCTCTACCCGCTCAATTTTATCTATAGACAAACAGAGATTGGCCATAAAGAGATGATTCTAGCAGCCCCTATAACCGCTGGCGATATCTTTTTTGGAGAATTTGTGGGAAAATTACCGTTTATGTTAATGTTTGTTCTTGGACTTACTCCTGCCATTATAGGTCTCATCAATCCCCTTGTAAATCTTACTTTCATACAAACTTTAGTAATTTATACAAATGTTTTTGGAATGTGTTTATTTGCATTGTTATTAGGGTCTATACTATCTTCTTGGATCGAACGTAAAATCGCTGGTTCGGAAAAATATCGAGATTTTGCCAAGGTTCTGCTCATGATAATATCAATAATAATGGTCGCTCTTATCTATAGTTTACAATATTTCTTTAAGTATTTGCTAGAACATCCAGAACTTAGGAATTGGCTTTCTTTTTATCCTGCATATTGGTTTTCAAGTATAGTGGTTTATATCTTAGAGCCTTCGCTTTTGGAATCATATATACTAAATATTTGGATGAATATTGGATTAGCTATTATAATACCATTATTTGTATTATATCTTTCATATAAGAAAGCAAATTCTTTTTATAGCCTGGAAGGGGGTATTGAAAAAGGTGCTACGATCATTAAAGAGGAAAGTAAACTATATGGATTTTTTAGGAGGTTTATCGGAAAAAAATGGGAAGGATTAGTCATCATTCAATTTAAAGGATTCTTTCGTAAAAAAGAAAATATATCTAAACTCGTCTTTGTAATAGGTATCCTTATTTTTTTCAGTATAGTGTATCCTTTAATAGTGCCTGAAATGGGTGGTGGTCAATTTATAACTACAGCAGTATATACTTTAATAAGAACTTTTATGGGTGGATTTATATTAAGTATTATATTTGGGAGCTATATATTTGTAGGTTCTAAGGATCTACTTTGGGTATATAAGAAATCCCCCAGGTCTGTGAACGGGCTGGTCTATTCTTATTTGTTTTCGCTAGTAATATTAATAATTCTAATGGATATAGGGCTCACAATTGCACTCAGTATCGTTTTAGAATTTGGATTCATAGATATATTATCTTCATTTATCGCCTTTTTATTTTCTGCTATATTTGCAATCCTTATAACAATTGGAGTACAATGTTTTCGTCCTGCATTTGAAGAAAAAGGAAAAAATATGGGAGGGAATATGTTTATGACTGTAGCAATTCAAATAGGACAATTCATAGGTTTTATCTTTTTAATCGCTGCGCTATTTATAGAACTCCCTACTTCAACTTGGGCGCTTTATGGATTCATAACAAGTTTTATAGGTATTCAAGCATTAATAGCTATTCCCATCTTTATGTTTGGGTTAAGAACACTTAAAAGAATTGAATAGAAAATAATCTTTTTAATATTTTTTTTTTTATATATTTTTTTTTACCAATAGTTAGGTTCTTTCTTCGTAATCACGAATAAAATTATACTGTTCTTCAGTTAATTTGGTGATTTCAATATCCAATTAGAAATTGTAAAGAAGAAGTTTGAAAAATAAAATTTTATTATGAATTTATAACGCAAATTTCAATTTCACAGTAAGGATCTCCCAAAGGGATTTTCTTCTTAAATTTTAAAATAAACTCTTTTTCTGGAAAAGCTCCCTTTAGTAAACCCTTAATACTTGCTAGTGTAACCTTGTGACAAGGAATTGCATCCTGAGTCCATACTTTCTGCACCATTCTCCAAACTTCACATTCTAAAACTCTGTGAATCATTTTGTTCTCATTAATAACCTCTATTTCTGAATTCATAT
>JBHLOG010000090.1:0-14082 GCA_048940765.1 Promethearchaeota archaeon
GTGAAACCTGGTGCTAACATATCAGCGATTATTTTTCGATTTTTCACATATCGAAGATCAATCCTTCTACGATCATTACGTATAATATAGTTAGCTCCTGGATGATTAAATGGTCCGTTCAAAACCATTTGTTTCATCTCTTCAATATTCCAATCATTAACATTTGTAGGAATAGTTAAAATTTTAGCAATTTCTATAGGTACTCCCACTTCATTAATACTAATATATGGATTTGGTGATATTACACTACGAGCAGAAAAATCAACTCTTTTACCGCTTAAATTACTTCTAAACCTCCCTTCTTTACCTTTCAATCTTTGAGTTAAGGTTCTAAGTGCTCTACCGGAACGATGCCTAGCAGGAGGTATGCCAGATACTTGATTGTCAAAATAAGTTGTTATATGATATTGTAATAATTCCCAAAGGTCCTCAACAATCAAATGTGGAGCTCCTGCATCAATATTTTCCCTCAATCTTTGATTGATTCGAATAACATCAACTAATTTATGAGTTAAATCATCTTCAGAACGAATTCCACTATCTAAAGTAATAGAAGGTCTTGCACATACGGGGGGGATTGGTAATACTGTAAAAACAACCCACTCCAGTCGAGCATTTTCAGGGGAAACACCAAGGATCCTCAGATCTACATCACTCATTTTCTTTAAGCGCTCTAAAATTTCGATAGGTGTTATTCTACGGGAACCTTTTCCTTCTTCTTCTTCATAAAATGTAGTTGGCTTCTCGATAATGATCTTTTTCTTCTTAGCTCCGCAATAAGGGCATATTTTTGCCTTTCTAGCCCGTTTAAAGACTATTTTAGCAGCATCTTCATCTCCTTCAAAATATAGTCTTCGATGCTTCGCTTGTTCTTTTCTAAATCTCTCCTTTTCCTCTTCAGTTAGCATTAAGCGACTACACTCAGGACAAATACTTCTTAAGACTTTTAATACTCTTTTCGAATATCCAACATGAATTACCGGTCTAGCTAATTCTATATGTCCAAAATGACCCATACAATTGCTTACTAAATTTCCACAGGTCTGACAGCGTTGTCCTGGCTCAATTGTACCTAATCTTTGATCCATTAATCCAGATGGGATCGGTAATCCATCTTCATCATAGGTATCAGCTGTAATAATTCTCGCAGCAGACATTTTTCGAATTTCATCTGGACTAAGTAAACCAAACTTGATCTTTTCGATCATTTTTGTTCTTGAAAAAGTATAACTCATAAACTAAATACCTCCAAAATGAAAACCTCAACAAAAAAACATGAAGAATAAACGTAATTCATAGGAGAAAACTTCCTCTATAATGGTTATAAAATGCCATATTTAAAAAATAAGGTAACGAGTCTTCCACTGTACGTTAATAAAGATAACAAATATTAAAAATTTTACTGTTTTGGGCATCTTAAATTTTCGAATAGATTTAAATACATAAATTTTCTCTTTTTATTTTAAATATACTTTAGCATTAAACACGAGATTGGTAAAAATGAAATCTTATCAAAAAAGTAGAATTATAACAGTAATTTTTGGAATGATATTGATTTTAGGTTTGATTAGCTTTAATGCAAAAGCACAGGACGGACCACCGGCCCCGGAAGATGCATTTAATGGGCATACATTTGATGAAAACTATTGGGATACTGATGTTTTTAACAATTCTATCTGGGATCATCCAGAAATAAGACCTGAAGTATCATGGCAAGATAACACATGGAATATTAAATGGATGAGAGAAGGGAATTTTGAAATGGGTATGTTGGCTTTCATTGATAAAATACATAAAGAAGATGGTGAAACTGTGAAATATACTACTCCAGCGCAGATGTGGTGGCAACATGCGTACTTAAACGGTTCAGAGATATATATAGCTTCAATGCATTGTGCGTGGTTTGGATTTGCAGATAAAAATAATAACGATACTTATGATGATGGAGAAGAAATAACTCCTTTCTTTTATATGGGATCAAATAGCACAGAATTAAGAGATACAGTTGGTATTAATTCAAACCCAAAAACAACAGCGACACCTTTACAACGATCTGAAAGTGGATCTATAGTTACTTATACATGGGGTTATAATTACTCTGATATAGTTTTTTTTGTTCCAAAAGTTGAACATTTTGCGGCATATCCAGGTTCTGGATTTGAATGGGGTTTTAATTATTCAGATCCAGGCAGTTATATTAATGGTTCTAATGTAATAGGAAATCAAACTTATGTATATTATGAATATACATTGGAAGTGGATACTGATTTAGGCATCGCAACATTATATCAAAATTATGAAACAGGGAAATTTGGAGTTTTGATGAATGCAACAGCTAAAGGTGGCCCATGGGTACCAGTTACCCCTGGGATGGATGGATACATGCCAGAATACTGGTCAATGTGTTTGGGAACATGGGCTTTTATATGGGCGGAACAAGATCCATTGCTGACAGATCATGAAGTTGGAGAGATTAATGCTACATGCCATAAAACTGGTTTAACTACAGTTGAGACTAAATTAGGAGGTACTCATGCTTTCGACTTTAAATTCGAACAAAAACCTACTTATAATTTAAATCACTTGAATGGAACCGATTTAGGAGAAAGAGATGCTCTTTATGAATGTTTAGATGTTAATAATGACTCAGAATTTATTGATTTTGTTTCTGGTATGCTTCCTTTAGTCGGAGAGTTTGGTCGTTTAATTTGCTGCTATGCTATTAATCAAACAAATCGATTTGTAGGAGGTATACCATTTGATGACGTATGGGATGATCTCGAACCAAATAAAACAGCTGCCTTCTTTATTACATGTTATCCAGATTATGGTGAAGGTCAAGGAGGAGAACTAGAACATGATCCCGTTTTTACTGCCTATTTCGAGGTTACTGAAGAAAAACCATTAATTCCAGGATTTCAAATAGAGATTCTTACGATAGCATTAACAGTGGGAATAATAACAGTTGTGTTTTTAAGGAAGAAGTTAGGGAAAATGATATAAAAAATATATAACTTCAAAATAAATTCTTTTTATTTTCTTTTTTTTATTAACAGAAATGTTGTATTTTTATATGGATTTTAAAAGAATTTAATTTATTGCTAAATTTAACTAATTAATAATGAAAATAATTGAATTTTTTAGGAGTAGAATTATTCTCTTTATTATTCAAATACTACTTCTAAGCCTTTTAATTTATAGTATAGGCTATAAATTTAATATTAGCTTTGATGTGGAATCTTCAAAAGAACAGAAATTGATAATTCAGTTCTTGGCAAACTATATTTTGTTTGATGATATATCTGGTTTATTTTTTATATATTTATATTGGAGTATAGTATCATTAATTCCTATTTTTGTTTATTCTAATTTCAAGAAAGCATATTCAATGAATTTAATGACTTATTTCTTTATTAATTTTTTTACTTACACTTTTTTATATCATTATTCAAATGATTATTTTGACGCTTATTTTCTATTTCATTTTTTACAAACACTTCTACTTGGGATAGTAATTGTTGGGCTTTCAATTGGACTTTCTTTGATTTTAAAAAAAATTACGAAAGTTAAAATGGAGACTCAAATCGAGGATTTATCCATTTTAGCAAGTAGAGCGAAAGTAAGATGTCCAAATTGTGGAACTGAATTTGAATCTATTCCAAAGTTTTGTTATAAATGTAATTCAGAACTTTTTATAAAACTCGAGGAAAAAAATACAAATGGAAAACAGTAGAAATTCATTGGAGAAACTATTTAAACCAAAAAATGTTGCTATTTTTAAAGTCAAACAAAGGATTTCTTTTTTTGTTGAAGGATTTATCAGACAAGGTTTTGATCTAGAAAAATTGTATTTAATTTCTTCAAAAGAAAAAGAGATCCTTGGTGTTAAATGTTATAATACAATTGAGGATATTCCAGAAGATACAATTGATCTACTAATTTTATCTGTAAGGAGAGAATTGCTTATAGAATCTATAGAATACATCTTGTCAATAAAGAAAGTAAGATTTATTCATATATTTACAGCAGGGACAGGGGAATTTGATGATCTAGGTATAGAAATTGAACGAACGTTAAAGAAATTATTAGATAAATATAAACATACAAGAGCGATTGGTCCAAATTGTATGGGATTATACAGTCCTCGTGGAAAAACCGCTTATTATTCTTCTTTTCCTGTAGAGATTGGAAATATTGGTTTAATTTTCCAATCAGGAGATTTGCATTCTAAAATGATTAAATTTGGCTCACGAAAACATAATCTTAGATTTTCAATTGGAATCAGTATTGGAAATTGCATAGATATTCAGGTTTCAGAAATTTTAGAATATTTTAATGAAGATATTGAAACTGATGTAATTTGTGTGTATTTTGAAGGTATTTCACTATTTCATGAACATGAAGGTAAAAAGTTATTAAATGTTCTAAAAAAAATGAAAAAACCAGTATTATTTATGAGAGGTGGAAAAACATCAAGAGGTCAAAAAGCTGTTTTAACACATACTGGAGCATTAGCAACTAAAAATGATATTTGGCGAGCTATTTATAAACAAACAACGATAATTGAAGTTCCATCTTCTCTGGAAGAATTGATAGATTACGCTTATCTTTTTTCTAAATATATTTCCCGATTTCGTAAACTAAATAAAGACGTAATTTTCCCTAAAAATAAAAGAGCATTAGTAGTTCTGTGGTCTGGTGGTTTTGGTATTCTAGCTACCGACACCTTAACACAATTAGGGATTGAGTTACCTCTTTTTGAAGGTGAGGCTTTAGATAAATTAAACCGAATCTTTCCAATAAGAGTAGGGAGTTTATCTAATCCATTTGATATTCCTTGGATCACTCATAGGAAAGAGGTTGTTGATATATGCAAAGCGGCTATTGATGAGAATATTGATTTAATAATAATTGAAACTGATTCTTGGAGGGATATGGAAAGTGAACGTTTTAAAGGTTATTATAATAATTTGAATGAACTGAGAGATTATGTTGAATCATTAAACAAACTGTTTATTATTATTTTACATCAATATCCAAGTAAATCATTAGAAAAATTTCATCAGAAATTAATTGACGATAATTTTATTGTATATCCTACAATTGAAGCTGCTGCAAAAGCATTTTTGAAACTATTTGAATTTAGTAAGAAACTAGAACGACTAGGTTCCTAATAAAAATAAAGAAGATCCGAAATAGTTCTCAAATCTAAGTAGATTATAATACAAAACAATTTATGTCTTATTTAATTTAATTATTCAATGCTAGGAGAACTTATTGCAATATCAGCAGTTCTTACCTTTGTTAGCTCTAATGTCATTTTTCGAAAGACGGAACATGAAGTCAGTCCAACTTATATCAATTTCTTTCGAACAGGTATAGGTACTTTAACATTTATTTTAATAATCTTATTTTTTAATTTATTAGACATTGTTTTCATGATACCCTGGGAGTTATGGTTATTATTAATTTTAAGTTTTATTTTTGGACAAGTGATTGGAGATACAGCTTATTTTACTGCTCAAAAAGAACTAGGAACTACGATAGCTCTTGCTATTTCTATGACATTTCCTTTATTTACTTTTATATTATCCCTTATTTTTCTTAAACGCCCCTTTAAATTTACTCTGATTTTGTCTCTCCTTCTAATAGGAATTGGAATAACAATTATAGGAAAATCTAAGATAAAATCTGAGAATTTTGAATATGAAAAAGACTCTGCCTTTAAAAAATCAATTAAAGTTAGAATTCAAGACATTATCGGAGCAGACTTTATTAAAGCCGCATTTTTTTGTCTTACAGCATCTCTTGGATGGGCAATTGGTGCAGTATTAATTGATTTTGCAACAGTTCAAATAGATCAAATTACTCACATGGAGGAATTAAGTTCTGTTATTGGAAATGCAATTAGATTCCCATTTGCATTAATAATTTTGAGTTCAATGGTTTGGAGAGAAAAAAGAATGAAAAAACGGAATAATACAATTAATCAAAAGATATCGCCCCGTATATGGATTTTGTTGGTAATTGCTTCGATTATAGGTACTTCCTTAGGTGCATATTTATATACTGAGTCTGTACATCTAGCTGGAGCAAACGTTGTAGCTTTAATTGCAAGTGCAGCCCCATTATTTGCACTTCCCTTAACTTATTTTATAAATAAAGAAAAAATTACAAAATTAGGATTTGTAGGAGTAATTTTAACGGTGCTTGGAATTATTTTTATCTTAATTTAACGAAGAAACTAATTTTATTCATAATATTGTTCAAATAATTTCAATTCATCTGAAATATATTTTAATTGAGCTATTTCCTCTTTAGTTGGCGGTTGTTCTTCGTAAATGTCATATAACTTCAACTTTAAGTTTCTCCTAACTTGTTTTTCCAATTTATTTATTTTTTGTTTAGTAGCAAAGTACTTTATCATTTTGAATTTCAATTTTGTTAAGGATTTCTCCCATTCCTTAGTAAATTCGCCATTTTGAATTTCTCTTAAGATCTGCTTCATCTTTGGCTTAAGTGGAAGTTTCCTAAATCGTATACCTCTACTCATTGCACCATATTGGCTAGTTTGAGAATGAAAATCCACTTGTTTAATTAACCCAACGTCTGCCATCTTTTTGTATGTATAAGCCATTTCATTACTCATATACATTTCAATGAGAACAGCTTCAGGAGGATATCCAGCATCAATTAAAGTATAAATACTTGATAATAAAACCCTTCCAAATGCAGGTCCAAACGCTTGTTCATTAAATAAATCTAATTCAGCTTCTTGTTTGAAGGTTAACATTATTGCACCTTTCTTTAATGTGCCAATTCCTTTAGCTAAGGCGAGCAGAGTTTCCTTAGCCTGTCCAGAAGCGTCTTGTTCAATTGCGATAAAACTAAAAAATCCTTTATTATTGAGAAAATTCTCTCTTACACCAACTCCTATCATTCTAGGTGCAATTAATAAAACATCTGTTTCTTTAGGTGGTTTTAATAGATTAAACCCAATGTTATATCCACTAGCAAATACAAGTGTCGATCCCGTTTTAAGGTTAGGTTTGATTTTTTCTTCAAAAATTTTGTTCATTATTTCATCTGGAAGCAATATAAAAATGATATCAGACTCCTGAGTTGCCATTTCAATCGAAAATGTTGAAAATTTATCGTTTATGGCGATTCTTTTATACTCATCTTCTATATTACCAATAATTACATTTAATCCGGAATCTCTCAGATTAAGGGCTTGAGCCCTTCCTTGATTTCCATAACCAATTATACTGATCATTTTTTTATCTAACGTTGAAAGATCTCCATCTATTTCGTGAAAAATGTTAACCATAATTATTATCCCCCGAAAAATATTTTATATGATAAAAGTAGGAGATCTCTTAAAAATTAGTCGATTTAGCTTTTTATGGCAATTTGTCGTAGTCTAATTTGTTTTTATCCAATATTTTAATAACGAGCTCTTTAAAAATTCTTTCGATGTTAATGTTCTCTTTCGAAGAGGTTCGAAGGAAGTTTTGCTCCTGATGTCTTTCCATAAATCTATTAATAACTAAATCATCAACCCTAGTTTTCTCATCTGCAGTCTTAATAAGATCACTTTTAGCTCCGATAAACATTCTAGGAGTTGAGTCTTGATTATAATCAAAAAGTTTTTCATACCACCAATCTAATCTCAGTAGAGTCTGAAGATCAACAAGATTAAACACCATAAAAATTCCATTAGCCCCATTAATATAGTATGGAAATAATTTTTTGAATTGTTCTCTTCCCCCAAAATCCCAGATACTAATTCGAACGAATGTTTTCTCTCCATCAACAATAATAGGAAGATCTTTTGTATAAAATTCGATACCTAATGTTTCCTTTGTATTTACATCAAATGTGTCAAAACACAATCTTTTCGCGATACATGTTTTTCCAACTCTTTCCTGTCCCAAAATGCAGATTTTAAAGATGTAGATTGGTTTAACCTTCTGATTCACCTCATTAAGAGGAGTTATTTGGTCAGCCATGAGTCTGATAGGGTATTTTATAATTATAAAAATCTAAACTTAATAATTAAAAATAAAAGCTCTGATTTATAAGTTTTGAACATATTAAAATAAATCGGTGTTAAATTGGTGTTAAGTGAAAAAGATTTATTTTAAAACTAAGACTCTAAAGCGACTCAAGATTATTAAGAGATAATATTATTGGAAATAGATTTTAAAATTAAATTTCCTTTAGACACAATTTCTACATAAGAAGGTTGCATATGTTGCCAAGCACCATCATTTATTACTTCAACTCGTTGATTATTGATATTTCCATAGGATACTCCTTTATAGTGAGAATGTCCGTATATAACGTGTTTTAATTTTGAAAAATTATAACGATCATCTTCTAAGAATTCTTTAATTTCATGAAAGTAATAATCAGGTTTACTAGCACGCTCCCATTTTTTCAATACCCGCATATTTGATTTAATTAAATTAAATTCTAAAAGATTTAATTCTGAAAAGAGTGAATCCATTGATTCTATTGGCATATTTTTTAAATTGGCTAATTCTCGTTTCATCTGTTTGAAGGTTATTGGTTTAACTTTCCGACCATTCTTAATTACTTCATTCCAAAAATAATCATAAGTTTCTTTTACTTCAAATTTATTCGAGGAGATCAAAGATTTCCAAATTTGACCTACAAAAAAACGATATATCTCACTATCACATTGAAATCCATGAAACATAAAACATGTATAATCCCTATCCAGATCAAGACCCTTAATTTCTACTTTATTAATAGGTGCATTGTCAATTTGGTCTCGTGTATTGTACATTAAGAGCATATTCTCGTCATTCATCTTCTTTAAAACGATGTACTGATGAACTAACTCTCCATTAAAGAATTCTTTGAAATCACTATTTCTAAATTTGTTTAAGAATTTTTCTTTTCGACGAACAAATTTTCCATCATAATCTCCCGTAACGGGAATTTCATGATTTCCAAGAATATAAATAATAACCATTTTTTTTTTAATCTCAAGTAAAAGTGTAAAAATTTCTCGAGCTTTATCCCTTGCCAGAATAGATTCTGGAATATCAGTACATAAATCAATAAAATCTCCTAAAATAATTAGTGCCTGTAAATCATTCCCGAACTTTCCATTTAGGATATCTTTTAAAAATTGAATAAATAAATCCCTTTCGCAATCTAAGGAACCTAAATGAATATCTGATAAAACCAAGATTTTAGGTTTATTCTCATCCATCTTTTAAATCTCCTATTCTACATATGATTTTTTGATCTAATTTAAATAATATGTAATAGAATTAATAAGGAGAATACCTATTTCTCAAATTTGTTCTTTGAAAAATTGAATTTAAAAATTAAAATTTTGAAAACTATTTCTCTCATTGTATAAACTAGATTCCTATTTAAAGATTTGATTTAAATAAGAAGTTCCACCATATTAAAATTTATAGAAATTTTAGCTGGAGGACTCGTAGACTCGTTTGGTACCAACCTTACTATAATATATGTAATACTAGATGCATTTTCAGAAAGAATTGAGTCGACATAAGATATATTTGGGAAAACTGTAGAAGTAGAGCAACAGAAATCCAAAAAATCAAATATAAGAAGATATCTTCGTGAAAGTTGGGATTCAAGAACAAACCCAGCAAATGAAAGATACTATTCAAGCTGAGCAAGACAGAAAGACACGAGCGCGATCAGTATTCCAAGGAATCGCTGCTATCTTAGCCCTTCTTGTAGCTCCTATTGGTGGATTTGCTATCGGAGCTATTGGATATTCAGTAGGAATGGGCATTGCTACAGCTACACTTGCCATCAAAGACGCAAATTCTCTCAAACCTCTGATGCAATTAGTACATCCGCAACCAGATTATAGTACTGATACTAATGAATATAAAAATAAATGGTTTAAGTATTTTGCTCAACGAATTTCTGATGGATCCTTAAGTGCTCTTTCAAATAATCAAAAACAACTGTTCCAAAATAAAATTTTTACTGAAAATGAAGAAATTAAAAGATTTTTAGAATTAGGAGCCAATCAGCGTGGAATACAGTTTGGAATGGTCAATTCAGAGTTCGATTTACTAGGAAATTTAGTGAAAAATGAAATCTCATTTATTGTTCAAAAAGTGACTGGAAGATCTGAACTTAATCTTGAATTTGGTAATGAGATCAATAAATTAGGATATGATTATACTGATCCTAAAATGGACGACAGTATAAATCAAGAGATCTTAAAGGAGAATTCTAAGAAAGAATTGGAATTAATTGAGGAACTTGAGTTTGCAAAGAAAACTAATGATGTTGATAATATAAAAAGATATGAAGTATGGTTGGAATTAGATTTACCCTTTAATTTTAAAATTGATAAAAGTGTAGATCTTTCCAATCCTGATGTAGTTAAAATTATTAAAAAATGCAAAGAAGACTACTTAAAAATTCCTGCCAGATTTAGAGGAAAAAAATCTCCAGAAGTTAGATTTGTCGATTTACCAAGTGATCATCCTACTTACTACCTTATGACCAAAGATAAACAAAAAGAACTTGATTTCAGTTGTGCATTTTTCCATAATCCTAGATATGGTGCTGAAATAGCAATATCTACAAATAGTAAATATTATATAGAAGTTGATTTTGAAATTTTGGGAAGCACTCTTTCCCCTATTACCCATGAATTTGGACATTTCGTTGAAACTGTTTTAGGGAGTTCTCCCGATTCAAAAGTAATAGACTTTTGGAAAAGTATAATGAGAAAGGAACACTTAAAACTACGAGAATTCACTCAAACTAGATCTGCGTTATCTGCTAAGGATTTATTTGCAGATGCCTTTATGGAATATACAACAGGAGGATTAAGGCGTGAAAATATTTTAAATAATATAATTAGAGGAAATGTGGATTTAATAATCGATATAATTATAAAAATGATTAAAAATGGAGAATATAGTAATGACATTATTTCATATTTCATGGTTCAAGGTGAAGTCTTGAATAATATTGAAGTATTAATCTATAATGAACACGATGGGAAAAGGAAATACAATTTTTATGACTTTTTAGAAAAAGTTGAGAAAATTGATGAAATAATAAAAGTCCAGAGCAATTCTAGATTTGATAAGGTTACCTTTTCAAAAAATCTCGCAGATTTAATTAAAGGTGAAACAGATATCCAAATCTATGGTTTAACTTCTCAATACGTAATAGATGATTTGATAAAGGCAATAAGAAGACACGGAAATCCTAATGATTTTGATCCGTATATCTTTAAAGGTTACGGCTTAATTGATGAATTTGAGTCAATTAGAACATTTTTCAATAATTATATAGGCGAAGGTTTTTTAAAGAGTAGTATACAACAATATAGAGAAAATTATATTTCAATATCAAGAGTTTTATTTTAATAATATACTATGAAAAAATTGCAAGAATGTATTATAAATCATCTTATTACAGTTAGATTAGAAAACGAAGGAATATTTATATATATTAAAGGAAAAAAGTTTCTAAAATATCCTTCAGAGTATTTTTATCCGATTAATACCATCGAACAAATTGATGTGAATGAGAAAAATAACCAAATTCTAAAGAATCCCTTAGAGAAGCATTTCAAAGAACTCTGCTTCTACCTTAAAAAATGGGTTGAAAAAGATTATGACACCAGTATTCTTAATAAACGTTTAGCATTTCAATTATTAGAAAGACTAGTGGATTGTGGGGAAGTTAAAAAAAAAAGTATATTTAAGCGAGAAATAATAAAAACAATTAGAAGTGAAAACTATAAAGATGCTAATTTTCTTATAGAATTCGATTATCTTGAATATCTGGATGAGAACGAGAGGAATTTATTATTTCTTCAAGAGGTTAGAAATGGAAACTTACCAATAATTCTCTATCTATTTACTAAAGATGATACTCAATACATAAATAGAGATGAAATTAACCATAACCTATTAAACCCTCAATCTACGCTATTTTTAAACATATATAGAACCTTCGAAGACTATAATTTGAGGGATTTTATTTTTACAATATTACATAAATTTATAGAAGCGAATATACTTAATGCTAAAAAAATATTTAGAGAATTATTTGTCAAAGCAATGAAAATGGTTGATTTGCCCACACTTAAATTTCTATCGAGTTTAGTGTTTTTTAACCATCTTGAGGCAAATGATTATCGTTTTTTCTTTTTAGAAAATAATACTTCTCTAAAAAAAATAGTTGGAGATTCGCTAGATCAGGAAAATGATATCAAAATCACTTGGTTATTTATATTATTGTTTAAGTTATCTAGTAATGGAGATATTATAGCTAAAAAAATGTATAGAAGAATTATTATTAAGAAGCTTTCTGAGGGTCGGTTCATTAGATTAATTAGTTATTGGAATGATCATTATTTAGATTTTTTTAATATAGATGAACTTGAATTAATATTTAAAGAACTAAAAATCAAAGAAATTAACATTAAGTCATTTAAACATGATCATCAAAGAATAATGAGTGCTATCATCAATCTTCCTTCACTACAGATCCTTACTTTAAGTCCAGAGTTGCTCTTAGAAGGTATTCCTGATTCAATTAAGGATTTACATTCTCTTCAAGTTCTTAATCTATCTGAATGTAATATCTCTATACTTCCAACTACCTTAAAGAGTCTTACGTATTTAAAAGGACTCAATCTTAGTGGTAATAATTTGAAATCATTACCAGACTGGATAGGAGACTTTAAATCACTTGAAAATTTATACCTAAGCTATAATAATCTAGAAATTCTTCCAGAATCTATGCAGTTTTTACAATCTCTTCGTGTGCTTAATTTAAAAAACAATAATCTAAAATCATTACCTGATTGGATTGGAAATCTTAATTTATTAAAAAAGCTAAGAATTGGGAGAAATAAATTAAAATCACTACCTTTATCAATGAGAAATCTAATTTCTCTTGAATTCTTAGATTTAGAAAATAATTCTATAAAAATACTTCCTGATTGGATTGGTGATCTAACCTCATTGCAAACAATATATATTTCTTGTAATAAATTAAACATTCTTCCAAAGTCATTAATTCAATTGGAATTCCTTAAAATTCTAGATTATTGGGAATATGATTATAAAACATATCTCGACAATAACTCACAATTAGTATTGGAACATCTAAGAAGAAAGGGTGTCGGTACGAGAATTATTATTTAATAATATTTTGTTTAAAAAAATCTAAATGCATATTTTTTTTAATTCTTTTCCTTTATTTTACCTCCCTCCCCCGTGGTGTTTCTTCCTTAAAAAAAACTTAATTCCTCCTATTTGATTTTTCAACATTGTTTTCACTTTTCTTTTTAGATGGCTTTTTCCTGATAAGAATATCAAACAAAAAAGTAAAAAGAAGTACTGAAGCACTTAAAAGAGTTAGCTGAATATCATAATTCATACTTCTATTTTTTAATGTTAATAAAGGTTCTTCATAATACTTTTGAACAATTCTATCATATAACTGCAAATCTACATTGATATTTAAAACACCATATTGAGTATAATTATAAAGAATTTCCCAAGTTTTGTTATACCAAAAAATACTTTCAGCTCTAGTTTCGTTAATTAAATTTACCAAGTCTATTGTACCAAATTCAGATTCATTTTTAAGGAAATTGTTTAGATCTAATTCTCCCCAAGGTGTTCTTTTATATAGATATTCAGTTATATTATCATTCTCAGAAATCAAAACTTCAAAAAAAATTATATTCCATGTTCTCTCCTCTATCGGTTGTTCTGACCACCAAGGTTGAAGTGATTTATATCGAAATTCATGTAGAATATTATAATCAACATAGACAAAATATTTGGAATCACTCGCCCTAATGAAATCTACAAATAATTGAAAAGCTATATGCGCATAATTTTTCATAATATTAATCGCTTCAAATTCGTTCATCTCCATATTTTCTATAGATTGATATATTTCATAATCTTTCTCATATATATCGAGAAGTAAATTAGTGTATTTATCATCAATATCTTTAATATTATCTCGATACATATTAATTTCACTGATTTCGCTCTGTTTTACCTTAAT
>JBHLOG010000259.1:0-3376 GCA_048940765.1 Promethearchaeota archaeon
AATGGGTTATCTTTGGCGATTTGATTTTTGGAATACATCAATAGGAAGTGCCGAAAACTTCATAAGAATGGATCCTATTACAGGGGAATATACTGAAATCGAAAATAACGTTATTGAAAATGGACGAGGCTTAGCGTGGGATGGTGAATATTTTTTTGGTTATGATCATAGTCAGCTCAAAATTTTCAAGTTTTCTATATCTGGGAATGCGATAGTAGTAAATGATTCATTTGATTTACCAAAAAAGGAGGAAGGGGGAATTCAGGGGATGACTTCTGATGGTAATTTTCTTTATATTCCTAGTAGAGGGGGCGCTTTAGTGAGGAAGATAAACAAAACAGGGGCAATTATAGAAGAGATCAATATTCCCGGAGAAGGTATTAGCGGGGGTTTGGTTTGGACGGGCTCACATTTCTGGGGAGTTACAGGTGGAGGAAATCTAACTAAATATTCTCATGATTGGCAGGTTGTAGGGCAAATTTATCCTGCAGCAGATGGTACATGGGCAATTGCTTGGGATGGAGACTATATTTGGTCACTTCAGAGAACATGTGAAAGTTGGGTTGATGCAAAAATGTTCCAGATTGAGCCTTTAATATCAACTATTACTAATTATACAATAATAAAGGAAGATGCCCCTTATTCAATAATTATCAAATCTAATTCCTCTGATCATGGGCTTAGGTTTAATGAATCTCGAAGTGAAATTAGCTTTGAGATTTATGGGAGGGCTGGAACCACAGGATATTGTGATGTTTTAATTCCCAAAGCAATTTTATCTGGTCCTTACGCAGTATCTATTGATGGAATACCGATTCCCTTTATTTTGAGTGAAACTGAAACAGAGATTTTGATTCATATCGAATATGAGCATAGCTATCATGAAATCAAAATCTACTTGGAGAGCAAATCAACAAAACCGACTATCTCATGGATATCTATTCTTCCTTTAACATTAGTCTTCATTTTGCTCCTGAGTTTTTGGTTACTCAGAGTATCAAAAATTAAAATTTCTTTTTATAAATAAAATTCCCTTTTAATATTAGGATATTTAAATTAATATTCATTAAATTCACTTTATTGAATAAAATTTGGTCTATAGAAATCATATAAATTAGTTGAGTAGAATTAATAATAGAATACTAAATAATTCTAACTCATTATAATTATGAAGAGAATTGATTTAATTATAATCGGATATTTAGCCACACTTATCATAGATTTTGTTTTTCTTATTATAGTGCAGAGATTTGATATATTATTAATTTCAGGCCCTTTAGCTCTAATCCCATTAATAATACCACTGATTCAAAGGAGGAAGGCTTGATATGGTTGGTATTATTTATTTTTATATTAATCTTGTAATTAGTATTTATATTTTAATAACAGTTTATTATTATTGTATTAAAACCTATGGAGTAAGAGCGACTATTATCACTAATTTATGTCTATCTTCATTAGTTTTAACACTTATTCTTACAGGTACATACTCAGTTGCAGATTTAGAAACAAATCTGAAAATAGCAGAAATAGTATTTTTGATTAATGATACAATTACAATATTTACGGTTTTTATTGTTATTTTCGAGCTAGCGCGACTATCTTTCAAGAAATCAAAAGGAACTGATTTATCTATAAAAGACATCATTATTATATCTGTTGTAGTTAGTTTATATGGAATTGTTTTTCAGCTCCTAATGGATCCAACAGCAGCGGCTATGGGGCTTTATTATTATCGAAATCCTCCTGCGATTAACATTTTCGGATATCCAATATGGTTTATAACTTCATTTGCTATATATGGTCTGTTTGCTTTCATTTTTTTATTAATAGAACGTTACTATTTCCTAAAAAGTGCGCTTTAATATGAGAATTAAAGATTATTCAATAAAAAAAAATCTGAGATATTTAAGATATTGCTTTAGCAAACCACGATTGTTAATAACGGAAGCAATTTCTGAATCAAATCTGGTTTCTTATATTATTTTACCGTTCATTCTTTTTACATTAGGATATGAAATTCTTTATATTCGAGGGTTCATATTAAGCGAACCTTTACTTCCATTACCAAAAATTTTTCCTCTATCAGATTCACAATACCGCTTATTAGAGATTTTTATCTTTGCTTTAATCCATCTTAGCTGTTTTATTATATCAATGCTTATAATTTTAGGATTTTCCAAAATCTATAAAAATGAAAGTATAGATGCTGTAAAAATTACATATTTCTTTGTGCTTGTTGGTAATACGATTGGATTAGTAGCTTTAATAATAGACATAATTGGGATTATTATTCCATGGGAATATTGGATGTTTATTCATCCAATTTCTGCAATAGTCTATGGAATATACCTGATTTATTTTATTCAAGAAGTTTCAGGAATTAAAAAAATTAAAGCTTGTTTAATTACAATTGTGAGTTTAATTGCTTTTTTTTCTTTTCGAATGTTATTTATTCGTTAATGAATACGGAGTTACTATATAAATTAGTGAGATGATATTAACTAGAGAGATTATAAAATCAAATTAGTATCAACCCCTTCTCTATGTCTTTCTACTCATATGAGTAAATATATAAGAAATTAGGTAAATTGTAAAGGTTAAAAATTATAACTTTTTTTAAGTATATTACTCGGCAGATTCATGGAATCATTGTACCTAACAGATATAAATGGATTTGAAAGGAAAGATCATGAAATTTTCCAAGTAGTTATGTCATAAACATCTAATAACAATAAAACTAGTAAAAAAATTATTTGCAAAGTTTTATAAGAGAGCTGCTGAAAAAACTATAATTTAGAGTGCAAAGATTAAAATTATATTAATTGAAGTAATGACTTATAACAAATTATTTTATTATTTACTCTTTGTTTTTGAAAAATATGGATGAAATAGACATAGAAATCATTAAATTACTTATAATCAACTCACGATTATCCTATAGAGAAATTTCAGATTATTTGGGATTATCTGTCAACGCTATATATAGACGGATCCAGATTCTGATAGATTTAGATATTATCCAAAAGTTTACCGCAAAAATTAACCCAAATGCAGTTAATGCGATTTATACGTTTATTTTTGGCGTAACAAGAGCTCAGAATTTGAATGAGATGACTTCAAAATTAGGAGACCATAAAAATACATATAATATAATGTTATCAAGTAGGAATCATATCTATGTGGGAGCACTTCTTCAAAATATTCATGAATTAGATGAATATTCTTCATTCGTATCACAAACTGCTGAAATAAAATCACCGACAATTGGATTATTACACGGTGTATTTTATTCATCTCCATTAAACTATAAAAATCCTATTTCTAGTAGTACAAATTTAGATAAATTAGATTTAGAAATAATACGTTCACTAAA
>JBHLOG010000010.1:0-55089 GCA_048940765.1 Promethearchaeota archaeon
AAATGTGTTATATTTTATAACTGATAGTGGAAAAAAAGTATTGGACGCATTGGATGTATTGATTACTCTCCTTTAAGTTTCATGGTGTTCAATTTCTTTAATTTCCTTTGTTATAAATAACCTATCAAAAACTTGAGGAAAATTCTGAATAATAGTCTTTCGAATAGCTAATATTAACAATAGTGAAATCATTCCAGAAATACCAAATTGTATTATTCCATTTAAAATAACTTCATACAAAGCACTAGCAAACCCCCAGAGTATAATTTCATAAATAAAATAACCAAATACCATGATTATCCCTCCTACAACAACAGCTAAAATATCTCGATAATTTAATTTTACATAATAGTGCTTAGGATTTGCTATTATTCCGATTAAGAATCCTTCTAATCCTTTAATAATCAGAGTTGCTGGCGCATAAATCGTGTAACCTAAAAATATATCCGCTAAAGCAGAACCAATACCACCAGAAAGACTCCCAACAAAAGGACCAAAAATAAGACCTGTAAACATTACTCCAGCATCTCCAATGTTAATGAATCCTTGAGTTGCTGGAATTGGTATCGAAATTACCATTGTCAATATACAAATTAATGCTGCAAATATGCCTATAATTGATATAGATATTACATTATTCGGTATGATATATCCTCCTAGCTGTTTAATATCAAAAGACTCTTTTTTTTTCACGATTTTACTTTCTTCTTGCATATTATATCTACTTTGAATATATAAGTTTGGACTTATTATAAGTTTAAACTTATATATAATTTATCTTTTATCGTATATAAATATTTATGCTAGAAATTCGGTGTAGAAAAGAGAAAATAAAAATTATATAGTTTCAGATTCTATTTTAGTAACGACAATCTAAATAAAAATTTCTCATAATCTTTTAGAAATTCCATTCAAAATATTAAATAAGAATTAAAAATGCAACTTAAAAATAATTCTAGACCTTTAAAGAAAACTTTTCTTCTTATTGCTTTAATTTACAGTTTAATATTGCCAATTACAGATGTTATTTTGATAAATACATTTAATAGCAATTTCTCAAACAGTTTTAAGCTCAATGCTGATGAAGATGGTGAGGATTCCATAATGTGGAAATTGGGTAAAGGTTTGCCTGGAACTGGAGCAACAATGAAACCTCGATTGGTAAATTTCACTGGAAATGGTGAATCATTAATTATTGTAGGCACAGATGAAGGTTTAGCTACAATTACGCTTGATGGTTTTATTACTATGAGTTATAGAACCTTTGGACCTGTAATTGATTTTGAAGTTATCGAAGATATATCGGATGATGATATTGATGATATTATTCTTATTACTTACTATGAAGATCATCCAAATTTAATTGCAATTGCTTCTAATAATGGTTCAGAGATATGGAAATTTAAACCTACAATAGAAGGAATCAGTACTGAGACATATGAAACTCAAGAGTTTATTACATATACATGGGACTTAGAAATAATCAATGATATAGATGGAGATTCAATATCAGAAGTTATAATTTCCTCTTGGTATAGAATTATTGTTGTTAATGGAAAATCAGGTAATAAAATATGGATGAATGATAGTAATTTTTCTAATGATGTTTGGAAATTAGAAGTAATTGAAGATATTAATAATAATGGGTTTGAAACTATTATTGCAGGATCGGAAGAGGGGAAATTAAGTGCATTTGATTCTAAAAGTGGAAAAAGACTTTGGACTTTTAAGGTTGAAGAAATGGAGATCCCTATTATGACTATGTTTGGAAGATCTAAAGAAATAATACCCAATTCTATTGATGATATTAAAGTAATTATGGATGTTAATAATGATGAGATAGATGATCTCCTAATAGCAGCTGATGATGGATATTTAAGAGTAATTTCTGGAAAATCTGGACTTGAACTTGACAATCAATTATGTTATAATATTAGTCAAATGACAGAAGTAAGATATGTGGATTCATTTCCAAGTTCTCCATATACATCAATTAGAAGGTTATTTATGAAATCTGGAGTAAAAATTTACGAAATTCCGGATATTAATGATGATGGAATAAGTGAATATATGGCAATAGCTTGCGATCTCGATTATCAATATCGTGTTTTTCAAGAAAGAATAATTTGGGGAAAAATCTTTAACATAAATCCTGAATTTGAAATAATTAATATTACTTATAGTATGAATTGGTCATATGAAGAATTTTATTTAGCTTCTTATCCAGAAATATTTAAATCAGATTCAAATATCCAAATTTATTTTTATCTCTATAATATTGAGTGGGGTTCAATTAACTATGCTCAAATTAATTGCTATGATATTAATGATGTAACCTCTGGAAATCCAATATTAGTCTATGCTGATCCTGATTATTATACACAAGTTTCCCTATATTCACAAATGCAAACCGCACATTATCTTTTAAACTTAGGAGATTTAAATTATGATGGATTTGAGGAGTTATTTGCTATAAGTGCTAATGGTCGTTATTTATGTATTGACATTAAGAATGATGACATCCTTTGGGTAAAAACTCGTAAGGATTTTGAATTAGATTTTACAGAAATTAACGATTTAAATAATGATGGATCTAAAGATTTATTGATCAAACAAATAAGTGATTTTAAGCCGGATTGGATTGGTACTGACTATGATGAATGGCAAGAACAGACAAGAGAAGAGCGTAAAATTATTAGTGGGTTATATACAATAAACGGAAAAACTGGAACTGTAATTTGGTCATTCAATTTACCCTCACCTCAATATTATGAGGGTTTGAGAGATTTAAAGAATGTTGGAGATATTAGTGATGATGGAATTGATGATTATGTGGGATGGATAATACCTTCGACTATACCCTCTGATATTTTAGAAATTATAGAATCTCTTTCTGGTGAGGAAACAATTGAATCAGAGACGTATGATGTTGATATTGAAAATATATATAGGGCGTTATTGTTAAAATATACTAAATTTCTTGCGATTGATGGTTCCAATGGATCAATTTTTTGGGACACACCACTATTAGATTTTTCTTATGAATTTTATCGCCAATTTAAATATACTGAATCCTATGAAGATCCAATTGAAGTATATAATTATGGTGATAATTTTTATAATAGAATAAATGGTGAACTTCCTAGTAGTTGGGGAAGTTATGATAATATTATATGGGATCAATATTGGGAAATAGCATCATTATTACATCCAAATGATCTTCAAATTATAAAAGGATCTTCTTATGATAATAAATTTGAATTATGGGGTGAACAAGGAACAAATTTTACAATTACCGCTGTTAATTCATCTGAATCATCAAAATCATTAAAGAAGGGCACAACAACGGATAAAACATCAATAGGAACTGTTGAAAGTGAAGATAGTTCATATTGGGTTTTAAATTCAATAAGTTCTAATGGAGATCATAGAATTGAAGTTGAATTATCGTTCAATTTATCCCAGCTAATTGAAAGTGAGTTAAAATACATAACAGTTGAATATGATGGATATGTACTTAATGATGTTATTGAAAAAATGGATATTTTTATTTATAACTTTTCTAGTGGTGAGTGGAAAAAAATAAGTATGGATAGCATTAATAGTACGGATCCTGTTAACCTAGTAACACATATAAATAATATCAATGGATTTACATCGGGTTTAAATAATTTAGTAAAAATTAAGTTAGATGCAAGAAATTCTTCTAAATTTACTATATATATTGACAAATTAGTGGTAAACTATATCTATACTTTTAAGAATTATACAATTACTGCTCAAGAGGATGGAGGTTCATGGAAAACAATATTAGATTTGACAATACCTACAGGTTTCTCTGATGATGAATTATTAGGAGCTATGGATTATCAACTTTCCCAGATTGAAAGATTTTCTGCTCTTAAACTACAATCTTACTTAACAGTAAATACATCAGATTCTCCATGGTATAATTTTACTTATGAGATTTATGATTATTCGAATGAAAAATGGGTTTTGTGTAATTGGAGTGAATATACACGTACATGGAATAATGATACATACCCAGACTTACAAGGAGGTTTTGGCGGCTCTAGGATTGACTATAACGATTTTGTTTTTGATACAGGTACCTACAGAGATGATAGAATATGGCTTATTACGCGTGGAACTGATGATGTTGATCCTTATATAGAATTTGATTATGAAAATAAAACAACATTATCAAATTTCATAGATTCAAATAAGAATATTCGAATAAGATTAAATGTGACTAATGGTAACTTTCCATTTAATTTAACAATTGATCATTTAGGAATTGGAGCGTTCTATTGGGGTTTATTTAGCAATCGATACGATAGATTTTACATATGGGACTATGAAGGATATTATCAAGGTAAATTTACCGATGATAATCTTTTAGATTTAGAAATTCAAGATTTTGATGTTATTAACGGAACAAATGACAGCGATTTGGATTTAGTTAGTGTAATTGGTATTGAAGGTGTTGATTATGGATATCCATCAGGAAAGGAGTGGAGTGCAAGAATTCGTCTTTTTGATATTAAAAATAAAAAATGTTTTACTAAATGGAGTCTCAATGTAACATATATTCCATCCAGAAATGTGCGAATCTTACCCATAAATAACAGTTTAAATAATTGGGTTTTAAGCGGGGTTTTTCAATTCGGAAGTAATTATAACTGTTCACATAAATTAGTCAGTGATCCTCATTGGGAGAATCAAATAACTCACTTCGATAACTATTCTGATTCTTATAATACTTTTGATTTTGTTTGGGAAGAAATTCCATATTTTCCAGAAGTAGAATATTCAAGTTCTATTCGCTACGAATTTCCTGGAAAGACATATATTTCTGAGGGTGGAAAAATAGGGCTACTTATTGGGGTATATGAGTATCTGGAAATGGAATTTTATGGGGATTTATCTCTTTCTAATATTCGAATTATGGATGTAAGTAGCCGTTCCACTATTAGTAAAATCTCTACAGTAGGATTACATGAGTTTAGAAATATAGAAGTGGGTAAAATAGATTTTAGCTTAGAAGGTGCTGGTTATAAATTATTAATTTCCTACAAAGATTTCAATGATGATGATTTTCTTGATCATGTAGGTATGTATCGGACAGAAATGATAAATGGCTATGCATCATCTGGTATAGAGTTTAAAATATATAGTGGTAATTCTGGAGATTCAGATGCTATACTTCTATATCGTAATCTTTTTGAAAATATTGAATTAGGTTATGTTCCAGATGAAACTTTAGATGAATTAAAAATGCCTTTTACTTCGATCGATGATATTAACAATGATGAGATTCAAGATGCCTTAATTGGAATCCAAGCTAATTCATATTCTTCTCAATGCAAAGGTTCTTATCTTAATTTCTATGATATTCATAATAGTAATCAAAATGAGCTAAATGAATTAACTGAATATAAATGGGTATTAGATCCTATTAAGTGTATATCTCGATATTATTCTCCAAGTTATCAGTTTATTTTTGATGCTAAAAAAATTGGAGATATTAACGCAGATAATTTTAGTGAAGTAAGTATTTGTCGCAATTTTTTTATCGAAACAGTAACAGAATATGGTCAAAAGTTATATGAAAGTTTTCCACGGATAGAAATTCTAGATATAAGTAATCAAAATGTGCTATATCGATTTAAAATAAATGTTGATTCAATATTCCCTATTGATGATTTAAACGTAGATGGTAAAAAGGAACTTTTGATTTCAAGTAAAGAGTTAATTTATTGCATAAATTCTAAATTTGGCGTTCACATCTTAAAACCAAAAAATGAACAATCAATGGGGTCTTATGCTTTCGATATAGAATGGGACACAGATTCAGAATTTGATTATTTTGAAGTATTAATAGATGGTATTAGTCAGGGACCTACTACAGCTAAAAAGATTCATGTATCTCTTGGCTCTGGATGGAGACAAATTTCTATAATCATGCACGATAAAAGTGGTTTAATTATAGCGGTTAGCGCTATAAATGTTTTAATTCCGCAAAATCAAATTCAACTAATTTTAACTTTCGTATTTTTAGGTGTTGCTGCTGGCTTATATGTGGTTTATAGGAGACTTAGTAAAAAAAAAGGAGAATTGATATTAATTGATAAAAAACTTAAAGAGGGTGGAAAAAAATGATTGAAAAAGAGGAAAAATCGATTTTTGAGATTTGGAGTAATGAACTAACAAAAATATATGGAAAAGGAAAACAAGCGTTAGAGGCAGTTTCAGAAATAGATCTTCGTGTAAAACCAGGAATTCATGGATTTCTTGGACCAAATGGAGCTGGTAAAACAACAACAATCAATATGTTAGTAGGAGCTATTTCAATTACAAAAGGAACTGCCAAGATTAGAGAAAAAAAAGCTGGGTCTGTTGCTGCCAAACAATTAATTGGTTTTTTACCTCAGGATCCTGTTTTTTACGAAGATATGACAGGTGAGGATTACTTAATATATATGGGTCAATTAGGAGGTTTACAAAAACAGGAGGCAAAAAGAAAAGCTCAAGAATTATTAGATTTTTTTGATCTTTTTACATTTAGAAATAAAGAAATTGAAACATATTCTGGAGGGATGAAACAGAAAATTGGGATTGCTGCTGCATTAATTCATGACCCTAAAATCTTAATCTTAGATGAGCCCACTGCTAATCTAGATCCGCTAGGAAGAGCGGATGTAATACAAAAAATTAAAAGCTTATCGGATAAAATAAGTGTTTTTGTTTCAAGTCATATTTTATCTGAAATTGAACAGATGTGTGATGATGTTACAATGATAGATCTTGGCAAAATTATAATATCTGACACAATCAGAAATATCAAAAAGAAATTTATAAGTAATTTATATATTTTAGACACTAATATGAATGAAAAACTCCTTGAACAATTAAGCGATACAGATTTTATATCTAGTGTGCGAATTAATGAATTAGATGGCAAACTTCATATTATACCAAAAGATCCAGAAAAATTGAGAGATAGGATACCTCAAATGATAATCAAAAATAAAGCTAGCTTATACAGTTTCCATCAACCTGAATTATCTTTACAAGATATTTTTATGGAAATTATGTCAAAGAATAAGGGGGTTCAAAAATGAAAAATAGCAGAATAAATGTATTTGAAAAATTAAAAGTAAAAGTTGAGAACCTGAATAAGAAAGTAGTACATCCCGTAAAGTTGTGGTTTTCAAAGAATATATTCAAAAGAACTACAATTGTAATCAAAAAGACGTTTCAAGATATTTATTCATTCAAAAAAATGATAGCAATGATTATATTAATGCTACTAGTTCCATTAATCTATTCAATAGGAGTTTCATCAGTTGATTTTGGTTTAATATCACCGCTTCATGCTGCGACAGTAATTAGCATCGGTTTAGTTTTTTCATTATTTTTTTGGTCTTTAGGTTTAGCTTATACAATTTTTATTGGTATTTCTGGGGCTCCACTTATTGCTGAAGAAATAAGTTCAGGAACTATGTTGATATTAATTAGTAAGCCAATAAGTAGAATAAAAATATTTTTAGGTAAATATATTGGTGTTTTCCTCTATGGAATGGTGTTAAGTTTTGTTTCTATATTTGTTATTGGATGGATAGGAGTACTAATGAAATCAGGAAATATTGATCACTTTGTTAGCTTAATACCATTCTTAACTGCATTATATATCTATAGCTTATTTATCTTATTTTTATTTTCTAGTATTACAATGGCATTATCATCAATTTTTAAAAAATCAAGGAATGCGTCTTTGGGGATCCTTTTAATAGTAATATTTTCTTATCTTGCATTTCAATTAATCAGATCATTGGCAGGTGATTATTATGCAATATTCCAACTTTACCATTTTGATCTCGGTTATCATCTAGGAAACGTATTTGTTCTATTTATTGAAAGTTTGGATGCAATTCCACCTTCAACTAGCTGGCAACTTGTTTTTGGAATGATGACAGGAGTATATAGCACTGAATCACCAATAGATCCTGACCAAAATATCAATCTTGGTGGTTACGAAAAAACTAATTTTTATTTACCCATATTTTCTCTGTTGATATGGCTTTTAATCGCTTTTTTACTTTTAACATTTGCTTTAATAAGATTGAAGAAAAGAGAAATATCTGTATAATTAAAAATTTTTTTTTTTAAAAAAATTAATTTTTAAGAAAAAAGAAAATTTAAAAGTTAGAATAAACCATTTGGTGATAAACTCACCCAAACCATATTTTCATTAGATTATAGATAATTCCACTTAGATAAGCTTCGAAGATAACTTTGTTTATCAGATATAAAAATTCTGGTTCTCCATACCTTGTCCATAATGCTAAAGGTTCAGATCCTGTGCTGAACAAAACTTCGAGTGCATATGTATTTGACCAAGCTGTATATACGGGTTCATCAACATAAGCCATATCTATACCTCCACTATCTAATGCTACCATTAGGTCGCTTGTATTGTTATATGCTATAAGATTTACGCCAGGGGTCATTCCTAAACTTTCTAATTCCTCATACATAATTGTTCCATTTTGAACACCTACTACATAATCTGTGATATTATCAATAGAAGTAATTGTGTAACCTGAATCATTCTTGGCAATTACAACCTGACTTACTGTAATATAAGTTATAGAGGGTGCGAGTACTCCTGCACGTCCTTCTGTATATGTCATTGCTGCTGCAATCATATCAATAGTACTTGTATTGCATGCACTGATTAAAGAATCAAAAGACATATCGATCATTGTAAGATTGACACCAAGTTCATCAGCAATCAACTCTGATAGATCAATATCAAAACCTTCGATCTTTCCGGATGTAAAATTATAAAATTCGAAGGGAGGATAATCAGCGCTAGTTCCAACGATTAATTCGCCTCTCGCCTTAATAAGATCAACTAATGTCTCCTCTGGTTCCACTGGACATACTGGGCAATCTGGACAATCTGGGCAATCTGGACAATCTGGACAATCTGGGCAATCCGGACAATCTGGACATGTTGGACATGTTTTTTCCTCAAGAACATATGCAGGTACAATCCATCCTAAACCGAATCCCATTCCTATACAAATAAATATCCCTATTATTCCAATTTCTCTTCTCAAAAAATATTCACTTCACAATATAATTCCAATTTAATTCTTATAAAGCAATTTTTGGATTTAATGTTTATATGTCTTATAAACTAATATAAAAAGATTTATTTATTTTTGAATAAAAAAATAATCAAACTAAAGCTTTCATTTTCATTGGAATTTAAAATTACATTAGAAAAGTGAGTTTTTAAGATATTTAATTCAAAACAAGCTTAAAAAGAAAAAAAATAAAAACAAGGAAGTTAAAAGTTAGAATAAACCATGAATTTATCTCCAGAACCTAAACTGTAAAGTTCAAATCTGGCACCGCGTTTTGTTTCGCAGAACATTTGGATCATCGGAAATAAGTAAATCTGTGAAGTTATTTGCGTATCTTTATCCTTAGTATAAGATCTATAATCATTACCCGCAGAATTTATGGTTTTTTTGATATTTTTATTCCAATAACCTAACGATGGCTCTGCTTTTGATTCTAATTCTTTGAAATCACTGAATTTTATACCCTCGACTTCTTCAATCATTTTGTGGAGATCATCCCCAATTTCTTTTTCGTATTTCGTTTGAGCGCTTGAGTGAAGAACAGGAACTCCAGTAACTACAGTTTGAAACGGTACAGGAAGTTTCTCATACTTATATAAACTTTTATGACCTCCACATTCTTTACACGGTTCTGATCTATTTCCAGTACCGTAACATGCACCACAAGGATAAGAAAATTGCTTTTTTTCTTTTTTTTGCTCTTGTCCAACTAAAACAGTGAGAGTTTCTTCAATCTTACCTGTTCCTCTACAGGTTTTACATCTATCCTCGATGTAACCTTTACCTTTACAATTTTTACAAGGAACTGCTTGGATTGATTCATAATGAGGTACAATCTCATTACCTTTCCATTCATCTTTATCAACCTTACCAGCTCCTTTATATGAATAGAATTGTTCTCGACCTATTCTTGGAGCCATAACGACATTTTCTTCCTTTCCTTTTGGTGCAGGACCAAGAGATTTTTTAACAGCAAAATAAATTGCTGCTTCCTTTGCAGTATCTTTTACATATTCAGCTGCACTAATGGCGTCTAATGAAAAAACAGCACCTTTTGTGCCAAACTGTTTTTCCATTTTCTTCCGATCCGTTCTCACCGCTTTTTGTTTCCATTTTTCAAATATATCATCCAAGTTTGGTGTTTTAATTCTTACATCTGGCAATATTTTTCACTTTTATTAAATTATTTAAAATTTGATCTACTTCACTTAATTGATTTGGAATTATAAAAATATAAAATAGAATAATTTATATTTTTATATAGAATATTATTAAAAATTGAATCAATAATAGAGAAAAGTAGATTAAAAAATGTCTGCGGAAGAACGTCAAGCAGTTGAATATTTTCTTGAATGGATTAAGAATCAAGGCCTTTCACAATGGGTAGAACATTTCCTAAATCAGGGCGATGAAACAAAACTAAGAGAAATTAAAGAAATATACGATAAAATAAAACGAGTATTTGGGTTTTAATTTTTTATTTATTTTTTATTTTCAGATTTAAAAATTAATCAGAAATAAATGTTAATCTTTTTTCAAAATTAGAAAAATTGAATTGCTGGTTTTCATTCTAATAAACAATTGTTCAAATACTTAAATGGTTTTATAATTGAGCATTCCAACAAGAAATTATTTTATAGTTCTAGATAGAAATCGTGAACATAAAAGAGATTTACTCTTTAATGTAAACTTTTTTTATCTAAAATCATTTAAGAAAAAAAGATTTACATTTACGTATATCAGTGAACCTTTTTTTAAGGGGACGGCAATTTTTGGTTTAGATTTTAAAAATAAAATGCGTCCACTAAGCTTTAATAAAATTGAGAAAGATGGAACATCCCAACCAATTGACCCACACCTTTTAAGGAAATTTATAGTTTCAGATAAGAATAAGTTTATTGCTTTTTCGACTCAAACATCATCTGAGGAGATTTCGCCAGTAAGAGAAATGTTACGTGATTTTCAATATGACCCAGATAAAATAGTTAATTTAACAATCTGTAATTCTTGTTTGGATAAGAGTAAATTTACATTATTAAATAAGAGTCTTCAAATTAAATCTTATAAAAATCAAATCATCTGTTCCGACTGTGCTTATGGAATAATTCTAAGTAGGATTAAGCTCACGGGGTTAATTTCTCAAGAGAAAATTAGTTCAAAATTAAAAAATTTTTTAATGCATATGATTCTTAAATTTAAAGATGTTAAAAAAGTATTAGATGCTTTTAAAGCTGATTTTAATCCTATAAAAAACAGAGATATAACACTTTATGATGTTGAAATAGAAACTCCAATTAGTAAGAAATATCTTAATAAGAACATTGAAAATTTAGAAATTCCTATAGCATTTAAAGCGATATTAAAGAGCTTGAATATAACAATTTTATTACCCATTCAAGCTATTTCTGTTGAAAAAGGTTTATTAAAAGAAAATTGTAACCAATTAATAATGGCACCTACTTCCGGGGGAAAGACGTTAGTAGGTGAATTGGCGGGAGTTACAAGAGTTCTTAAAGACAGGAATGCTAAAATGTTATATTTAGTACCAATCGTTGCTTTAGCTAATATAAGAACTGAAGAATTTAAAGAAAGATATAAAAATTTAAAATTAAAAATCATCAAGAGAGTTGGAGAATCATTATTTAGTAAAAAAGAAGAAGATAATATTGATGATTTATCAAATGCCCATATTATTATAGCAACATATGAAGCAATTGATTACATTTTAAGAAGTGGGAATAAAGATCTGCTAGGAAGTATTGGAACGATAATAATTGATGAGATTCAAACCCTAATCGACCCAGAACGTGGTTTCATATTAGATGGGTTAATAGCTAGGTTAAAAACACAGTTCAATTCACAATTTCTGTATTTAAGTGCTACATTAGGAGAACCAGAGCTTTTAGCAAAAAAATTAAACTGTCAATTAATTAAATATAATAATCGACCTGTTCCAATAGAGCGTCATTTATTACTTTGTTTAAATGAAGCTCAAAAACTTAGATTTATCTCTTTATTAATGAAGAGTGCTTATTCTACGAAATCTAAATATGGGTTTAAAGGTCAATCAATAATTTTCACAAATACTCGAAAAAAGTGCGAATCGATAACATCTAATTTATTACAAAAAGGAATTAAGGTAGCAGCTTATCATTCAGGCTTAACAAATGATGAAAGGAAAATTATTGAGGAGGAGTTTCAATCACAGAAGATAGCAGGAGTGGTAGCGACAGCAGCATTAGCAGCAGGTGTTGATCTTCCTGCTCGTCAAGTGATTTTTGAATCATTAGCTATGGGGATAAATTGGTTAACAGTAGCAGAGTTCGAACAAATGCTAGGACGAAGTGGAAGATTAAAAAAGCATGAGAAGGGATTGACATACGTCCTTGTTGAACCAGGGAAAATATATTCACCGAAAATGAAAAATACTGAAGAAAATATTGCAATAAAACTTTTAAATGGAAAGATTAAAGATTATGAATTAGCTCCTGATGATAATAAATCTAAAACAGAAATTCTTGCATATATATCATTGTTCAATGAGTGGATAGGAAAAGAAGCTATTTTTAAGTTTCATGATTATTTAATCAATAATACATTTGATTTAGAAGAGATTCTAAAGGATTTAAATAATCTTAATTTGATACGAATAAATGAAAATTTTCAAATTAAAGCAACTCGTTTAGGAAAAGCTATTGCAAAGTCATTTTTAAGTGTATATGATAGCCTTGCAATAATAGAAAAATTAAAAAGTCAAAAAGAAAGTCCTTTAGTTATAGCTTTAGATTTGAAATTCCTTAGAAATGTATATTTATCAAAAAAGGTTGTAGCAGACTTATCAAAAAATGTTAACATGAGATATTTTTCTAATAATCTATTTAGTGCGAGTGTATTATCTTTAATGAATGCTGATTATGTGAAAAAAAGAAAATCTTTCTCGCAAGAATTTATTGATTTTATGTTGAAACTAACAAAAGAAATATTTAATTGTAATTGTAAGGATAATCCTTATTGTGATTGCGGCCGATTGAATTTGGAAAAGTTAATATTAAATTTACGCATTAATCAGAATATGAAAATCGAAGAAATTTCCACTTACTTAGCAGAAAATTATAGTATTTTGATTTTTAAAGGAGATCTTATTGATTATTTAGAGAATTTAATTTATAGTTTAGAAAGTATTAAAAATATTGCCGATGGGATTTCAAAGTTAGATGAGAAGTATAGAATCGAAATTGCTGACATACCGAATTTAATTGAAAAAATCAAATATTAAGTAATGTGGATCTCTACTATATCATTATCTTTTAAAACGTAATCCATACCGACCTTTTTACGTTTTTGACGTTCTGTTTCTCGTATAACTATAGCATGGTCAAATAAATCAAAAAAACTTCTATGAATTTTTAATGCAACATCTCTAATTGTGGGATTTTCATCCATAATTAGTGGTCTTTGTGCAATTATTCCATTATTCATAGTGTAAATTCTGATTTTATTTAAAAATTTTAAAATAATTTCACCAAAATCTTTGGGGAAAGTTTCTTTCTGATAACTTGTACCTATAATAATAGGAAATGTATTAGAATAGTTTTTTTTCAGTATTTCGAAATTTTCTTGGGTATGAGGAAGATCTCCTTTAGTTCCCAATATTATTACTTTTTTATATACTACTGAAGGAGTTAAAACATCGATTACATTATCAAGAGTTATTAATCCATAAATTTTTACAATAGCATTGCGTATTCCATTTTCATGTATAATCTCTTTCACTTTATCTGTCAAATCTTCCAACTCTTCGACTTCTTTAGCTTCCTTAGTCATATAGAGGACTTGAATTTTATTTGCACCCGTTTTTTCAATTGAAAGAGGAGGGGGAGGGACATTTGTTCGAATATCAGCTCGAGATAATTCGTTTAATAATAAATGCATTTGATCTTCAATATTTTGTGATAAATCAACACATAGGCATAAAAGATCAGCAGCTCTAAGTTGGGAAAGTATTTCTTTCCCATTTCCAACCCCATCAGAAGCACCTTCCATAATGGAGGGCATATCGACGATTTGAAACCGTATTTTTTGATATTGATAAATCCCAATCTCAGGTAAAGGAGTAAATTTTCCAATTTTATCTTCAGTTGCTCCGGTTAGAAAATTTAATAATGAAGTTTTGCCAACACCAGGAGTTTGATAACAGCTTATTAATATTACTTGAATGCCTTCCTTTTTTATAGAGAAAGGGGAAATTACTTTTTGTGTAATTTTTTGCTTTTGTCTGTGATCCTCAAGTTGTCGTTTCATCTTTGCTAAGCGAGATTTATTAACAGCAACGATTTTTTCTGTTGCTTTATGCTTAGGAACTAATGATAGAAACTCTTCTAATTTTTTTATTTTTTCCTCTATAGATCCAGCATCTAAATACTCTTGATACGCAACTTTTGCTGCTGGGGGTAAATTGGAACTCAATTTTAAACCCTTTTATATTAATTCAAAATATTGAACGAAATCTATCCTCTGTTTTTAATCTTAAATCTCCTAATACTTCATTAATTCGCGTTTCAAATTGTTTGAAATATTTGGGCTTTTTTGAAAATATATCATTAAGTGGGTACCGGTTGAGAAAATAAGAAAGAATCTGGCTTAATTGTTCTTTTACTACTGAGGCATCTGTACCCTTTTCTATAATGGCATAAGATAATAAAGGTTGTTTATTATTGATATTATCACCAGGTAATGCAATCATTTCACAATAACACACTAACTTAAATGATGCGAGAGAGATTACATTTATATCATCCCCGAAAACCTCACTTGTAAATGATTCTAATGCAGATAAAAATCCTGCACGTAAGTTAGGATCTAGAACATTATCTGAAGATGAATAATATTTAATCTCAACTAAATTTTGCATACCTAAATTTATTCCAACTTCAAGAATAGCCATATTAAAAAAGGGTTATAATGTAGTATCTAGATTATTTTTTTATTATTTGATAAAAATTTTTATTACTATTTTTTTTTAAGCTTTATTTAATATTATTTTTATTGTTTTTTCAGTATTTTTCAATTTATTCTTTTACTTAGTTCTTAAACTTGAAATAAATTCTTAAGGAAAAGTGTAGAATTATTATATTCAAGTTAGATTTAACTGCTTCTTGTACGCAATAAAGGTATTATGGAGTAGAAAATGAACTGTTAGTGGTCCTACACCACCAGGTGAGGGTGAAATTGCACCACATTTATCTAAAACGTTATTAAAGTCAACATCGCCGCATAATTTTCCCTCAACTCTATTTATTCCAACATCAATGATCACTACACCTTCCTTAATTATATTTTTGGTTATAAATTTTGGTTTTCTTACGGCAACTATTAATATATCCGCATTTTTAATGTATCTATCAATTTCTCTAGTAGAAGTGTGGCATATTGAAACAGTAGCATTCCTCTTTAATAATAAAAAAATAAGCGGTTTACCGACTAAATTTGACCTGTTAATAATAACAACATCTTTACCCTTAAGTTCGATATTATAATGTTCTAGGAGAGCAATTATCCCTTTTGGAGTACATGGAGCTAATTCCTCGTTATAATCAAAGAGTTTTCCTCTATTTATTGGATTTAATCCATCAGCATCTTTTAATGGTGAAATTTTCTCTAAAAGCTCAGGAACATGTTCTCTTAAATTTTCAGGAAGTGGTAATTGTAGTAGAATTCCATGAACAGTAGAATCGTTATTAAGTTTATCAATTTCATTCAAAAGTCTTTCTTTTGAGACTTTTTCATCTAATTCGATAATAAGTGACTCAATACCTACTTCTTGGCATGTCTTATGCTTTATATTTACATAAATTTTTGAAGCTGGATCTTGTCCTACAAGTATTGTAGCTAATCTTGGCTTAATTCCTGTTTTTTTTATCGCCTTGCTTATTTGTTCCTTCAATTTGGAATTTAATTCAGTAGCTAATTTTTTTCCATTTAAAATTTTATCATTCATAATTTTCTTTAATTATAATAAGATATAATAAATTTTAACTAAAGATTAAAAATAATATTAATCTAAAATTAAAATTTCATAAATAGTTATTTTTAATAGAGAATATTATTATATTCTTCTTTTTTTAAAAATATAGATAATCATAGCAATTATTAATCCTATAGAAATTAATACTATACCTAAAATCCAGAAATTAAACTCTACCATCCAAATCTCTTTAGAGAGAGAGGATAAAGAAGGATTAAGTATCTTTAGAGTTTCTAAAGCATAATAGGTAGTAATAATAGAGGATAATTTCTGTTCATATCCTTCTGAATTATCTGCAAATCCTCCATCTTGGAAATTTTGGTGTGCTAATACCCATTTTATAGTTGGAGCACTGTTCAATTGATCATGTTCTATTATATAAAGTAATTTTACACTAAAATATGTGGAACTTAATAAGGTATATCCAGTAATATCATCAGGCAAATATCCACCATAATTATTCGCATCTGTCTCCTCATCAACATAGAATGATTTAATATAATTTAAAGTTGTATTAATGTTGACAAGATTATTTATATCTTCACCAATTTCATCTAATATATGGATTGCAAAGTATGTATTTAACAATGTAGATGATAGATCACTATCACCACCATATCCCCCATCACTATTATTACATGATAATACCCAATTTTTATGAGTTTCTAAATTTTCTACTGATTCTTCTATTAAGGAATAAATTTGAAGAATATAATATGTTGAGCTTAAACTCACTAATGTAGAACTATTCGAATAAGAAAATCCACCGGTTAATTGTTCAGTGTCATTAATGTATTTATAAATTTTATTAAAATATGTTGCTTCAATCAAATAATCTGAATCTAAGATTTTTAGAGATTTTAATAGGTAATACAAATTATATATATCTACAGTGTTATTATCAAACATATTCTTTATATTATCTTCAAAATTATCTTCTAGAAAATCAATATCATTTGGATTTCTACCATAAAAGTCCAATATATCTATTGCATAGGCAGTTGCCTCAATAGAGATTTCATCATTATTAATTATTGCATTTGAAAATCCCTGACCCTCAATTTCATTATTGTAAATGAAACGAATTAAGTATGCACTTCTAGTTTTTGCTAAAACACTTGGAATTGCACCTATAAAAAGAAAAAATATAATCAGTATAAGAGTAATTTTCTGATATTTGACTTTCAATTAAAAAACACTAAATCTAATAGATTCAAAAATTAATTTTTAAAATATATCTTGAAATTAAAAATTAACTATATACTTGAAGAACTTGTAGTAATTTTTCAATTTCATAACATCTCTTAGGAAATACAAATAAAAAGGTAAATCGATAGTTCTTTTAATTAAAGAATCTCACTAATATCTCTATATAATAATTCTCGGTTTGTTTGAAATTGTTGATAAGTTATAAATAATTGTTGAAATGAGGGTAAACTTCCAAGTATTGCAGCCCCTGTAAAAATAGCATATTGAAGATTATCAGGTATAAAGAATTTGAGAACTTTACTCGCAGATTCGATTGTTTCAGAGAATTCTTGTGCAGGTGTTTTTTCAATTAATTTTTTAGGAATGTCCGTTGTCTCTAAAGATTCTATTGGTTTTCCGCAATAAGGACAAAAAATCGAATCTAAATCAATAATGTCCTTCTTACAATACGGACATTTTCCCATATCTTTCTCAATTTTACTCTCTTTACCCGTGAGGCCTACTTTAATTTCAGGTAATATTAATACTCCACCACAAGAAGGACATAATGTTTTTCCATCACTAAGATCCACGAATGTACCACAATGTGGACATGTATCTTCCTTCTTTTTCGAAATTTCAACTGCTTTTAGTTTTATTAATTCATTCTTAACAGCAGAAAGAGGTGTAACCGGTTTAGGAATTGAACCTAATTGAGGAAGAAGAACATCCAACTCAGATTCGAAACGTTCTTTAAAACCATTATATGAGAGATTCCCTCCAGAAAAAACTACATGTGTTAAAAGATCATACCAATATAAACTATCAATATTTTGTAAACTAGCAATAATTGCCTGAGGGATATTCATAATATTACTATACCCAAGCATTGCAGGATTAAATAAAACTTCTGGAGCTTGATATAGAATGTAAGTTGGAACATTAATAGTCGAACCATCTGGCATAGCAACACTAAACATTTCACTAACTTTTGGAGGTCTATTTGGATCTAACACAAAATAACAATTTTTCTCCTTAATATCTTGTATAATTTCATCAGCTGCACTCGAGGCGATACTAACTCCTTCTCTCATTAAAAGACTTTTCAAATTTTGATTAACGTCAATTCCAGCTAGAGGGAGTTTCTGAACTGCATGATTAACTAATTTTCCATTTATTATAGGCACTATCCACGTAAGTCCGTCTCCAGATTCAATCACTAACCCTGTTGTTAACCCAACACTAAATAAGGATAACAATGGTGTTGGCATCATAATTAAACTCCTAACTCTATGGGTTTCAAAAAAAAGCCTTGCAATATATTCTTTTGTTTCTCTTTGTATAAAAGGAGATTCACAATAGAATACCGGATATTGTGTAAGATCCTCAATTCTGAGTAATGAATAAAAAATATAATTCAAGATTTCATAATAACTTTCCCATTCCATGATATCTCCACGACTTATAGGATGTTTAATTTTAAGAACGCCTCGCATTCGGGATACATCATTTCCCACATATATACTTCTGGCGCTTACATCCACCATTACAGATTTGTATTTTTCTGTTCCAGTAATGCAAGGAAATACGAATCTAGGTCCTGGTTCTCCGGCAAATCCTATTTTTACATATGCAGAACCAATATCAATTATAATTGGTGTTCCAGGTAATGGTAGTGCCATTTTAAATCATTAATTTAGTTTTTTCTAGTAGTTCTAAATAATTGTTTAAAATTAATAATTTTTATAATTTTTTTATAATCTAAATAAATAAGAATTTAATTATTTTTTCATATATTTAAGAACTATTTTTAGAATCTCATTATATAAGACTAATCCTATTAATTCATTATTTTCATTAACTACGGGGAGTCGTTGTACGCTTTTATCAAACATTAGTTCTAAAACATATTTAAGAGTATCATCTGCTTTTACTACATAAGGTTCTGAAGTCATCAAATCTTTAACTGTTGTAGTTGGAGATTTTAAATTCATTGCAAACCTGGCAAGACGTATATCTCTTTGTGTAATAATACCAATAAGTTGCTTATTCCTCTGATCTTTTACTACTGGAAGACCTCCAATATTTTTCCGCAACATTAAAAGTTCAGTTGCACTAATTTTTTCATTAGGAAACGTGAAGAGAGGATTGTTCATCATAAAATCAGAAACTTTCACATTGCTTAACTCTTTTAAGCGGTCTTCCATGTTAAAACCCCATTCCAAGAATTTTTTGAAAAGAAAAGGTTTCTAATATTCTATTTGAAAATAATCAATATTGAAATTAAAATATATTTATTAGAAAAATTTCATCGTCTCTCCAAGCTTCTTTTCAATTTCTGATAATTCTTTAAGATATTCTTCATAAATTTTTAAGATATGAAGTCCCCAGTTATTCAATCTTACCCATCCACCTCCACCACGGCCTCCTTTTCCAGTTATTACTATAGGTGTACCAGTCCTCTTCTCAATTCTTTTCAAAATATTCCAAGCATATTTATAAGAATATCCACATTCTTTAGCAGCTTGGGTTAACGAACCTTCTTTATTTTTTTCAATGTTTTTTAGCAATTTTGCCCATCCACTACCCAATATACTCTTATTCTCAAATTCCAACCAGAATTTAATACCGAAGTTTATTTTAGACTTTAATTCTTCAATATCGGGTTGATTTTCCATACTATTATAATGTATATTTTGTTTATTTAATAATTTTATATTTTGGAAAAGAAAAACATTAAAGTAAAGATTTTTTTTTCTTTGTAAAAGTATTGAAATAAGATAAATACCATGTTTTTTTCTAGTGGAGAATCTGAGAAAAGAGGTAAGGAGGTATTAAAAAATCTTTATTATTTTTCAGAGAATCAAATATTAGATTGTAATCAATATATAATAGAGGATAAAAATACAGGTGAATTAACCTTATTTGATACAGGTAATGGTATTTCTCTTAAAGGTTTATTCCAGGGAATGAACAAATATAATCTTGAATTTCGTAACATCACGAAGGTATTTTTAACTCATGAACATGTAGATCATGTTTTAGGTTTATATCCATTAATAAAGACTCTAAAAGATGATCCTCCTGAAATTTATGGCTATGGCGAAACAGCGAAAATCTTAGAAGCTGGAAATAGATCTCAAATTTGCCCTGATGTATTAGGAATAAATCTTGAACTATTTGGTATTGAAATTTTCCCTTTAAAAATTAATAATTTGATACATTTAAAAGAGATAATAATATCTTCAGAATTTACCTTTCAAATTCATTATACACCTGGTCATTCTTTAGGATCGATTTGTTACTATGAACCTGATAAAAAAATATTGATACCTGGAGATGTAGTTTTTACAGGGGGTAGTTTTGGAAGATATGATTTCCCAGGAGGTTCCTTGACTAAATTAATTGAATCAATTAAATATATAAGTAATTTAGATGTAAAGTACTTACTCCCTGGTCATATGGGGATTAGTGATCGAGGTAATCAACAAATCTCATTATCCTATAGAATGATCCAATCAATTAGCTCCTTTTATTAGTTAATCAAAAAGAATCTGGTATCGATAATTTTATATCCTTCTCAATTTATTAAATCGTAATAGTAATTTTTTTAACCATAGTATTCTATGAAATTTTGAGAAACCTAATATTTTTTGAATTTTAATAAAAAATTTTGATTATAATGGAAGAGCAAAAAGAAAATGAAAAAGTTAATTTAAAAAAAGATGAAATCTTTTTAAGATCTTTTCCCAAAGCAATATTTTTTACACCTTTATTCGTCATTTCAATTGTTTTTTGGATAATTCAAGCATTCCTTCCAGAGATGAATCCATGGTTAGGAGCAATTTGGGTTATTATATTTTTCTCAGATTTTTTTGTTTCATCATTAGATTTTCCTTCTACTAAATTCCTTATAGTTATTTTGGGAACTCTTATTGTTGTGTTGCTTCTAATATTTTTTGGTTTATTTCCTACTTTGGAACAAGTAGGTATAATAGGTGAGGATTTAAACCTTAGATTACCAGCTGAATTTTATATGATAATGACACTAATTTTAGGTTTAATCTTAGGTTTAGTTGTTCTTATATCACGATTCGATTATTATCGCATTGAGAGAAATGAAATAATTCATAAGAAAGGAATTTTCACTATACGTACTGAAAGATTTCCAGTAAGAGGTTTACGTGTTAAAAAGGAAATTCCAGATTTATTTGAATACTTAATGTTTAGAGCAGGTTCTTTAACATTAATATTAGCTAAAGGGAATATAGTACATTTAAATACTGTTCCTAATATTAATAAAAAAATAGAGCAAATTGATTTTCTCTTAAGTAGTCTTCATGTTATGATGGAATAATTTAGAATTATTTGGAAAAGAAAAATTATAGAAAAATAAGATTAATATTTTTAAATTCTTTTTTTAAAAGTTTATGTTGAGTAAATGAAGAATAAACTCATTTCAGTATACTTTTTAGTTATCTGTAATAGATACTAATATTTAAATAACACATCGCTCTATTATTTTAATAATCCTCTTTATATAAAAAAAAAATTAAAATTAAAAATAATTGTGGAAAAGTCATGTCTCAAAAAGCAAAAAAATATCCTGAAGAAATCTATTTAAGATCTTATCCGAAGGTAATCTTCTTTTGGCCATTACTCATTACAAGCTTTGTTTTATGGATGATTCAAGCTTTCATTGAACCAAGTTCTTTATTAGGATATATTTGGTTTATAGTATTCTTTGTAAATATATTCGTAACTGCTTTTGATTTCTCCTCAACAAAATTTTTTGTACTAATATTGGCTATTGTAATTATCGTCCTGATTTTAGTTTTCTTAGTTTTGCCAAATTTCGCGGTGGATATTACTGGCTGGGAACTTAATTTAGGGATGCCATATGAGTTCTATATGTTAATGTCAGCAATTTTAGCAATAATATTACTTATTGTAGTTATTAGCACCAGATTCGAATATTACAAAATTGAAAGAAACGAAATTATTCATAAAGCCGGAATTTTCAGCTCAGCTGAGAGATTTCCAGTAAAGAGCTTACGCTTTAAAAAGGAGATTCCTGATGTGTTTGAATTTTTCATGCTGAGAGCTGGCAAATTGACAATAATGCCTGGAAAGGCGGATGAGGTCATGATTCTTAATACTGTTCTCAATATCAATAAGAGAGAAGATCAACTTGATTGGTTATTATCTCACGTGTCGGTTGAACCTGACGAAATAGATGATTAAAATTTGAAGTTTAATTTCTCCTTTTTTTTTAATATTTTATTCTTTTAGCTCAAAGCTAAATATAGATAACTTTAAGTGTTAAATCATACTTATAATTACACTAATGTCGCACCCACCAATAATTTTATTTGATTTTGATGGTGTTGTTATAACTCAGAAAGCTCTTGAATTTACAGCCTTGTTTTATTTAAAAAAGAAATTTTATAAATGGCAAAATACGGAAAACTTAAGATTGATTGACTTGGCGAGACTTTTTGAGGAATCAGATTCAAAAAATAGATTATTGGCTTTAAGGAGAATAAATAAAGCATACAAAAACTTTATTCCAAGTATTTGGAGGAGAAATCTTTTTTTCATAAAATTTAGAGATATGTATCCAAAATATGAAAAGTATGAGAGTTTAAAACCAAATTTAGAGGAAATTTTGGTCAAATTTAAAAAAACGGGTATTATTTTGGGAATTGTTTCAAATACAAGTAAAAAGAGACTAATTTATTTTAGAGAGAAATTAAATTTGGATAAATACTTTTCTATTTATGTTTCTCGCAGCGACACACCTTTTAGGAAACCAAATCCTTTTCCGATTATAGCAGCATTAATGAAAATTAAAAAAAGGTTCAGTTTTTCAATAAATAAACGTAATGTATATTATGTTGGTGATCTTCCGGCGGATATTGAGTGCGCTAAGAATGCAGAAGTTAAGAGTATTGCTTTATTGTCTGGTCATGGAACAAGAGAAGATTTAGAGAAATCTAATCCTACATATTTACTTCCAGAGATTAAATATCTTTTGGAAATTGAAGAATTCAAAAAATTCTTATTGAATTAAACACTCTATACTAATATATATGTTTAATCTTGAAGAATTTGAGAATAGTCCAATTTTTGATAAAGTAGAAAAACTTAACAATTACCTAAGTAAAAATAAAAGTGATAAGATAACAAAAGTCATTAAAGAATTAGAAAACTTATTAGATCAACGTAAATATATAGTACCTATTACATATATTTTAAGCATCTTAGCAGAAAATAAGTTGGAGTTTATTTCTGAAGAAGTGATTCAAAAAATTGGACTTTTTCTTCACTCTGATAATCAGAAATTAAAAATAAATTCATCAATCATAATTGGATTTGCAATGCTCGCGAATTCAAGATATATTGACTTATATTTTCATGAATTTACAAAATTTCTCACAAATGAATCTAATGATATTAGAAATAATATTCACTATTTCTTATTAGAATTAGTAAAATCAAACCCAGATTTAGTATATTCTTTTGTTGATCATTTACTAATGAGTCTTTCAATAGAAAAAAATGATCATAATATAATTTCTTTATTAGATTTACTTGACTTTTGCGAGGAATTAGAATTTGATCAACTTCATAATTTTAGAGATATTTCAAAATCAATAATTTCTGCTTTTCAAGACAACAAAACATTTGAAATTTATATTAAATTAACAAGACTAATAAAAAAATTTTTTCCATTATTCGAAAATTTTGATTGGGAAAACCAAAATGCTGAAAAGATAAATTTTTCAATAGATAATCAATTTTTAATGAAAAAACATAACTTTACTGCATTAAGTAAGAATTCGGAATTAAAATTAAAAGATTATATGAAAAAATTTGCAGAATCTAATTTAAAAGATAAAAAAGTCTATTTTTATATAAAAACAAAAGATCATATAATTTTTGTTTACGAATTAGAAAAAAGTAAATTGCATAGATTTTTTGAAATTGGATCAAAAATATCTTACGAAAAGATCAACAAAACATTCTCTCATATCATAGATAATGATTCTGAATTGAAGAGATTTATCAAAACATTAATTAGGTTAAAAATTGTTAAAGGCTATTATTCTGATACTGGTTTTTTTTATCCTTATAATTATATAATATCAAAATTTTTAGAAGATTTACAAGAAAATGGATCTCTCAGTCTTAAAAAATTTAATTTTATTCCAAGAAAATTTATTGAAAAGGCTATCAAAGAAATTTCTGAATATACTAATCAAAAATTTTTAAAAAGTAAAGATTACGTTTCATATTTTTCTTTAAAAAGAATTCAAAATGATATAAATGTAAATGCTGCAAAGAATAGCATCATAGAGTTAAAACCATATCGCGATATTTTAACAGAAGAAGATTTCATTAAATTAATAAAAAATTTACCAAAGGAATTTTTATCAGATTTTCATAAAGGAACTCAATGGTTAACTAATCTAGGCATACAAAAAATTATGAGTGAAGTTCAAAACTCTAAAATTATAGGTTATTTCGATATTTCTAAGATTTCAGAAAAACTGAATATCGGACAACTCCTTTTGTTAGATGTATTTGATCAGTTTGTGGATTTTAGAAGTGGAATTTGGGATAATACTAAAACAGTTTTCTATTATTCTAAATATATAAAAGACAGAATAAATGAAATAAATGTACTCCTTAATGAAATGGATAAATTAAAACAAATTAATAAGATCTCTAATGATCTTAATATTGATAAGAATCATATTCTCACTAAAATTGACGAGAATTTACAATTAATTGCGGAAGAAATAAAACAAAAAGATCAAATAAAACTAAATGAATATCTTGAAAAAACAGGAATGGAAATAGATTCTTTTTTGAAATTTATTGATGATTTAAATATTTCCTATTTTAAGAAAGCAGATTTACTAATTTTTAATCCTACCAAAATAGAAGAGGCTAAGAACGAGATTAAGTATATGTTAATTGATAAATCTAAATCTAATGACTTTATTTCTATAGGAACTTATGATCTTCAATCAAAGTTGATTAAAGACTTGATTAATGATTTAATTAATGATGGAAAATTAAATGGAATCTTTTATGAAAACGAGGGAGAAACTTTTTTTTACACTGAGCGAGGAATTCGTAATTTGATGATCGAAAACAGTTTTTTGTTTTCTTTTCATGATTTATTTTATGGAAAAGAGTTAGAGAAAGCTGAGATTGAACTGATAGGCGAGATTTTTGATGATTTGATAAAAGAGCGTAGAATAAAAGGAATCTTTGATGAAGAAACATTAACTTTTTCTAGTGATGATGTAATATTTGCTAAGGATTATAATACTGTTATTTTTGAGTTTGAAAAAATGGTCAATAATCACACCAAGATGTTTGAAACTGAGTTTCAAAAAATTAAAAAGATATTAATTAAGAGACAAGAAACGATCTATCCTCAAGAAATAAAAATCATTCAAGAAATTATAGACAGAATTAATGAAAAATATATTAATTGGAGAAGCGGTTTAGAAGTATTTATCAGAAGAATGAATAAAAAATTATTGAGAGATCAAGGAATAAGTGTTAAGAAGCATAAAAATCATTTTATTAAGGAGAAACGAGAAGAGATAAAGACTTTAGAGGAGGATCCTGAGGTTTTTGAGCTAATGGATAAATTTAATGGATGGATTAAGTTATTTAACAAATTAGAATTAAAATATCCAAATGTAATTTTTTATCAAAAACGTTTAATTAACAATCCAAAGGATGAAGAATCTAATAATAAATTGAGAGAGTTGCTTGTAGAATTAAATTTAATTTAATTTATTTCACTTTTTTTTTTTAATTGAATTAAGGAACTCATCCACGTCAATTTGTTCATTTGCCATTATTTTATAAGTTTTAGGATTGGTTATCCCATTTAAGTTTAAAATTCCTTCATTTTCAAGATATTTTAGAGATCTCCAAATAAAGTTAATCTTAGAACGATTTGAAGATTTAATATTATAGCACCTTCTTATTCTCTTTGTATTTACTAAGGGTACATTATTTTCTATTAACTTATTTATCGCTTCAATAGTATCTTTCAAATTTTTGAGAAAAAAATCCATTTTTAAAAGAGCTCCCTCCTAAAGTATATTTAGATATACTCTCCTCATTTAAATTATTAATTTAAAAAGTTAAATTGATTTTTTTAGTATAATAAAATTATGTCGAGAACTATATAAAGTTTGTTTAAAAAATTGTTTTTATTTTGAAAAGCAGAAATTAATAAAAATATGAAACGAATCTTGGTTTAACATTAAATAAATTTAAAAAATACTTAATGTCGAAAAACTCTTTTACCGCAAAACACTAAAGCACAGTTTAATTCGTCTGCTCGCTTAATAACATCTTGATCTCTAATAGAACCCCCTGGATTTATAATAGCCTTCGCTCCAGCTTCAACAGCTACTTCTAATCCGTCAGGGAATGGGAAGAAAGAATCTGTTCCCATAAATGAATCTTTTAATTCATCTTTATGACCAAAATCAATTGCTTTTTGAGAAGCCAATTTAATTACATGGACACGGCTCTGTTGTCCTGCACCTATTCCTATTGTATAAATTCCATTATCATAAACCTGAGCAAAGCATGCCGAATTCGACTTAGCCCATTTTGAAACCTTATATGCAAATATTAAAGCTTCTTTCTCAGCCTCATTCACGTTTCTTTTACTAACTAGGTTCCATTCTTTGATTACTGGTTTATTATCATATTCTTGAACAAGTATACCTCCCAATACTCCTTTAATTTCAAGATTTTTATAAATTTCTGTTCTGTTTTTAAGAAAATCATTAAATTCTATAAGAATTAAATTTTTTTTTTGCTTCAAGGTTTTTAAAGCGTCTTTTTCGAATGATGGAGCCATTAAAACTTCTAGAAAAATTTTTTTTTCATTTATAATAAAATCTGCCACTTCTTTAGTTAATTCTCTGTTAACACCCCAAATCCCCCCAAATGCAGATAAAGGATCTGTGTTATATGCATATTTTATTGATTCTAATTGATCTTTTTTATCAATCGCCACACCATTAGGACTTGTATGTTTTAGAATAGTTGTAACATAATGTTCAGTGCCAAAATCTAAAAGCATTTGCATACAAGAATCAATATCTAAATAATTATTAAAGGAGAGTTGCTTTCCATTTATTTGGTTAAGATTATGTAATCCCCATTTTGAAGAACTATCTTTAAAATAAGCTGCAGCTTGATCCCAATTTTCTCCATATCGACATTCTTGGACTTTTTCATATATTTTTATAAAAGTATTAGGAAAGATCGCTTCTGGACTATAGTATTTTTGTAAAAAGTTTGCGATAGCAGCATTATAATCTGCCATTATACTAAATACATCTTGAGCTAAAATTAATCTTGTCTTTTCTGTAATTGCACCCTTATTCTTTCTTAATTCTTTAATAACATCTTCATAATAATCAGGACTTGGTATTACTATTACATCAGGAAAATTTTTTGCTGCAGCTCGAATCATTGTGGGACCACCGATATCTATTGATTCAAGAGCATCTTCAAGTTTAATACCGGGTTCCTCAATTGTTTTTTTAAATTGATATAGATTACAAACAACCATATCTATAGGTTTAATATCATAAAGATTTGCTTCTTTTACATCTGATTGATAACTTCTACGATAAAGAATTCCTCCTTCAATTTTTGGATGGATTGTTTTAATTCGTCCATCAAACATTTCGGGAGATTCAGTAAAATCAGAAATATTAATGAATTTAATTCCATTCTTACTTAATAACTCTCCCGTACCTCCTGTTGATAAAATTTCAACTCCAAATTCATTTTTTAATACTTTTACAAAATCTAAAATCCCCGTTTTATCAGACACACTAACAATTGCTCTTTCAATTTTCTTCATAAAATTACATTTAATTTCTTTTATTTGTTAGTAATATTAAGAATGGTTTCAAAGTAAATTTTACTGATCTTAAAAAGTATTTAATGTAAATTTAATAAGAGTAGAAAGACCATTATATGATTTATATTAAATCATTTTTCTACTAATGTTTAAAGCAATTTTTCTATCTAAAGAAAGATTCAATTTTCTTAATTTAAATCTTAACTTTTATAAATTTTAATAGAATAATTTCAGAAATAATTTAAAATTTGCCAATAAGATCATGTGGTTGAGTTTCTCTTTGACCTACAATAGAAACTATTCCTAGTGAGACTTTCTTCATATCCTGAATACTTTTTGCGCCTGCATAAATCATTCCGTTAGCTAAACCTTCTTTTAATGTCTCTAAAACTCCAGCTACATCTCCTACATAAGGGACATAATTTGATACACCCTCTGTTAGTATTTTTGATCCTTCAATATAACGATCTGAGATGTAACCAGAAGTCCTTGCTTCTTTGCTTCCCATACCCCTATATACTTTTACTTTTCTCCCAGCAATAGTGTCTATAAAACCAGGAGACTCATCCGTACCTGCGAAAATATGTCCCGACATAATAAGATCAGCACCAGCGGCAAATGCTTTTGGTAAATCACCAGGATTTTTAAACCCGCCATCAGCAATAAGTGATAACTTGGAATTATAATCTTGTATTGCATCAGCAACTTGGGCTGTTGCAAAGAGAGTGGGAGCTCCAACGCCAGTTTGTATTGAAGTAGTACATATAGAACCAGAACCCATACCAACTTTTAAACCGATAAACTTTTCCTCTGCAAAATCACATTTTGTGATTAAATGCTCTGCTGCTGTATATGTCCCTATATTACCAAGCACGAAATCTGATTCTAAAAATCTCATCAACTTTTGAGTACCTTGTATATCGGCTCTCTTAAAAAAATCTGCTACATCAATAAAAAAAACATCAACATATTTATCAATTTCTTTAAGTAATTTTTGTCCTTGATTAGATTCTGGAAATTTTGGAGATAGAGCAAGGGCACATAACAAATGTCCCTCTTCATCTTTGGAAGCAAAGGGAAATTCTGGTGCTAAATCTTTCTTTGTTATTAGACCTTTTAAATATCCATTATCATCAATAATTGGTAATTTTTCCTTACGTGATTCATATAGAATTCTTAAAGCTTCTTCTCTTGAAGCACCTGGCTTAATAGAGATAACGTTTTTAGTCATATAATCTTTAACTGTACCATTTTGTATATCGTGTTCAAAAAAAGGAATGTCTCTCTTCGTAAAAATCCCACAAACTTTCTTTTTATCATTTGTAACAACAATACCACTAATATTATAATTTTCCATCATATACTTAGCTTTAGCTATTCTTGCATTCGGGTTAATTGTTGCTACATGCTCATCGTCAATTACAAAAGACCTCGCGCGCTTAACAATCCGACACATTTCTAACTGTCTTTCATAAGAACAATTACGATGTAAAACACCAAGTCCCCCATGTAAAGCCATATTAGTAGCCATTAATTCCTCAGTTACCGTATCCATCGCTGAAGACATTATAGGAAGATGAAAATGATAATTTCCTAATTTAGACGATAAATCTACCTCATTTGGAGAAAAGTCTGTAAAACCAGGAAGTATCAGAACGTCATCAAATGTGGCAATAAGTTCTTTTGAATGAATTTTTTTGCGAAAATAATCTGACATTAATAAACACCGATTTTAATAGATTTAATTATGAATTTTCGAATTAATAAATAAGTTTTGAATTTTAATAATAAAAAAAATTCTCCTTATAAAATTTTATTATGAATTATTAATTACTTCTAAAATTACAATTATAAAGATTGCCATAATAGCAAATCAATAGCCTTATTGAATAGAACAAAATATCAATCTTTATATTTGCTATAAAATATTAAAAATCATATTAAATTTAAAACATAAAATAGCAAAATGAGAATCGTATGAAGATTTCAATTAATTTACATTCATTAAAGTCCCCATATATTAAATTAATTTTATTATTAGCAATTTCATCCTTATTGTCAATGCTTAGACCTATATTACTCCTTTTAGGGTATTCTATGGCAGATATGCCCGATGCTGTACATTATGCTACAATGGTAGAATCGTTTCGGGGAAATGCAAATCTGTTTGATGTACCATCCTCTTGGAGAATAAGGATCTTGATACCCCTTCTTGCGACAATAATACCGGGGGATGCTTATATGTCTTTAAATATAGTAAGTCTTATTTTTAACCTATTAGCTGTCTTTTTCTTTCATCAATTCTTATCATATTTTAAAATAACTCCGAAACAACAATTTTTAGGAACTTTAATCTATATCTTTTCTGCACCAACAATAGTTTTAGGATTTACACCTCTTACTGATTCAGCTGGGATGTTTTTCATCATTTTTTCTCTTTACCTATATTTTATATTGTTTAAAAAACCATCAAGAAATAATTTCAGAATTTACATAATAATTGGACTTATAGTAGGACTAGGTGTTCTTGCTAGAGAAACCGTAATCTTTACTATTCCTGTTATCGTTTTATGGAAAATAATTGATGAAAAAATTCAATGGAAGTTATTAATTAAATTTATTATTGGTATTGGGTTAATTCCTATAATAGTATATTTAATACTAATTATTTTTCTTGGATCATTAAAAATAGGTGGAATTAATCGTTCTAGACTAATTAGTAATTTTTATGATTTATTTGATGAGAGAACTTTAGCAACAATAGCCCAATTAACATTTCTATTGTTGATTGGGATTTATGGAAATTACTTTCCAATTGTAAAAAAATCTAAGACTATTTGGAAATTGATATTAGGGATGGCTTGTTTTGTGATACCCTTTATCTATGCGTTTTTATATGCAGATATGTCATTCCGATTCTTTTGGGTATTTTTCATTTTTGCTATACCGCTATTCCTTCTTAGTATTGATAAATTAAGCTCTAAGAATAATCAAGTAAAATAATTTTTTTTAAATATTTTTTACTCGCAATAGATTTGAAGTTATCAAATTCAAAAAATATGAAAAAATAGAAAATTTAGACGGGAATATCCCGTTTATTGAAGATTATTACTGATCCTGCTGTTAATACAATAGAATAAATTGAAAGAAACGAAATTTTTAATGGAACCATTTCCCAATTACTATTTACCAGCAGATTTGACATATCAGAATAGTAAAAAATACTGATATATTTAATACCTTCCATACTCTCACCAAAACTCTGCCAGAATTGACCAATTGCATAGAGAAAGATAATCACACCAAAACTAAAGACAAGAGATTTCTTAGTATCCATGAATGTCGAGAAGAAGAATCCCGTGGTAACAATGCATAAATTCAATAAGATCATTGCAAGGAAAGCTGTCAAAAATTCTGCCCACGGAACCTCATTAGGAGCAACAGTTGGCATGATGATAATACCTAGAATTACAGCCAACATTACGCCTCCTAAGACAATAACGGCACCAATTATATGATATAAATATTTCCCAAGTGAAAATTCCCATCGTTTAATAGGTTTAGACAGCATAGTATCAATTGTTTTACTGTCAATCTCTCGGGGAATGTCTTGACTAGCTTTTAGAACAAAATAAACTCCAAAAAAGAACAAAGACATCGAAAAAAGATAAATATTCATTAAACCTCCTATAGTGCTAAGAGAGTAAAATTCCCCTATCATCTGCCTTATTGCTTCTGGATAAGATTCTAGTAAAGCCTCAAAGTCTTCAAAAAAAACAGGATCAAAGATGGAAACAAACCACATATAAAAGAGTCCCAACAAAGCTGCATAAATGAATATACCTTTCTTCCCTGCTTTTAATTCTTTCCATATTATTTGTAGTACTTTCAAGCAATTTCACCTCCCTTTGAATTCTCATCTTTATAATATTGCATAAAAATATTCTCTAATGTAGAATGTTTGATCGAGAAATCTTTTACTGGTGTTCCAGCCCATTCTCTTTCACTGATTTCAGGTAAAATTTTTCTTGCTTCTTCAGGAGGAAGTAAAAATTCAAGCTGAACATCAAAATTATATTTCATAATAGCTTCAGGAAATTCATTAGATAAGAATGAATGAAATGATTCCATACCGGCAGTAGATTCAAAAATTAACTCAATATGTTTAAGATTTTTAGCTTTAAGATCTTGAACATTTGCAATTTCCGCAATTCTTCCTTTCTTAATGATGGCAACACTTTCACAAAATTTTTCTACTTCTGAAAGTACATGGCTACAAATAAAAACGGTGCATTTTGACTCTTTTTGGCGCTCAGATACAATTTTATAAAATTCTAATTGCATCAGTGGGTCGAGACCGGAAGTTGGCTCATCTAAGATGAGTATATCAAATTTACCCATTAAAGCAGCCAAAATACCAACTTTTTGCTTATTACCTTTGCTTAAAACACCCATTTTTCGTTCCATATCTAAATTAAGACGCTCTATAACTTCATGAACGAATTCCCAATCGATTTCAATGTCATAGAGTCTAGCAAAATAGTTGATCAATTGATTTGCTGTTATGTTTTTATAGATCCCTAATTCACCAGGTAGATATCCAATACGATTCCGAATTTTTACATCTTTCTTTGGATTAATCTTTTCACCTAACATGGTAATATCTCCAGCATCTGCGTTGAGAAAACCAAGTATACAACGAATTGTGGTAGTTTTCCCGGCTCCATTTGGTCCTAAATAACCAAACCGAGATCCCTGGGGGACCTCAAATGAAATATCATCTACTGCTTTTACTTTGCCATGATCATAATATTTTATTAAGTTTTTAACTTCTATAGCATTCATTTTAATACACCTTAGCTTTTTTATTTTTCATGAATAATAAAAAGCCCAATAGAATAATATGAAACTATATATATAAATGTTCTTCATTTTTCATGAAAGATGAAAAATTATAAATAGTTGTTTGAATATTAATAATATTAAGTAATGATAGATAAGAAATTTCTCTCTGAAAATCATATATTTGAGGGAAAGATTAAAGAATACGAGCAAATATTAATTGATTTTATATTAGATTCTGGAAGAGCGAAGAGTGTAGATCCAAATCTTCAATTAATTATTGGATATATTGGAATACACAAAAAATTAACTCAGAAACAGTTAAAAGATTTAACAGGGCTCTCAACAGGAACTATCTCAAAAAAATTAAGAGATATATTAGCCTTAAGAGTTGCTAAAAAAGAAAAAATTCCAAAAACTAATGAATATCTCTATATTAATACACCCGAATCATATGGAGATATCGCTGATGCAGCCTTGGAAGATTTCATGAAAATTAACGAATTTCTTAAAAAAAAGATTACTGAACTTGAGAAATTTATTGATAAGAAAGGAGCTGGGTTTCTTTTAAAGCGATTAAAAGGTTTAATAAAAACTTTTGAAACCGTTCAACATATCTGGTCTGATATTGAATTTATTTTTACACAACAGAAGAAGGAAAATTAATAATGAAAGTAAACGAGAAATTTGATCCTGAAATCAAAAAAATAGAAAAAGAGATAATTGAAAACCTATTGAATTATACTATTTTTTCTGTTCGGGGTGAAATAACTTCAAAAATTCTTTTCTACTTTATTACTCGAAAAAATTTAACTCAATTAGAACTCCAACACTTAACAGGATTTTCTGCGGGAAAAATCTCTCAAGAAGTTAATAATTTTCTAGAGTTTAATTTAATAGAGATTTCTAAAAAATCAAAACCTTGGATATATACAATGGAATCAGTTGAGGTAGAAACCCTCAGCAGATCAATTAATCTCCTCAAAACAAATCTCAAATGGGAGGCAAAATTCATCGAAATTAAAAAGGATTTGGAAGTTAATAGGGAAAAGCTTCAAAAATTAAATGGGTATGATGAAATAAAGGATTTTCTTGAAGTAAATTTAATGAGATTTACTGGATTTAAGAGGATATTAAAACTTTGGGAAGAACTTAAAAGAAAATATGAAAAAGGAGAAGCCACTTAATTTTATTTAGTGAATTTATTTTTAAAATTTTTTATAAAATTTTTAAAACCAATTGATCAAAACTTAAGTTCGTGAGAAATTTAAGACAATTACTTAAATATGAATTTTATATATATTATATCTATTTATAAATTCATAGTCGCAAAATTAATACAATTATTCTATATTAATTAGGGTTAAGGGTTAATTGGAAAAATGAGTTCTGAAACTAATATTACAGTAGATAATATAATTTCTTACCTTAAAGAAAAGAGTGAAAGGAAATATGGTTTATTTTCAATTAATTACATTTTGATCAATTGTAAAATAAAAGAATTATTAGATTTTATCAAAGCGTATGATATTCAGATTCCAGATAAATCATTTATAGCAAGACTTGAATATATTAAATATATTCTAGTACATCTAACTCATCTGTATTATACAACTGATTTACAAAAAAAATTTGATGATCCATTAGAATACTGCGGAAATGCAATAATTAATGCAAGATCTTTCAAGAAATATTTATATCATTTAGATTTTATAGCAAAACAAGATTTAATTGAAACATTTGCAGATTATTGTGCTGATCTTGAAATGACAGTTCATAATACAACCTCAGATTCAATCTCACCAAAAATGGATATGTATTTAACAATGAAAAAATCGAAATTGAAGACAGGAGTTGTATATACAATGAATGGAGTTAATCTTGATCGAAAATCATATCTGGAGACAAAAAAATTAATAGAAGATGCTTCAAATGTAGCAAATTGGAAGATATTTGTGACCACCCCGATTGGTGTTCTTAAAATAGGCTTAAGAAAATTAATCTATGATATGAAAAAGTTGAATAGTTGGCTTTATGTGGTTGATCCTTCACGGAAAATAGTCTATGGATTAATAAAAGGAAAAAAAAATGATGAATATAACCCTGAGTTAATGAACAATTTTATTAAAAATCTTCCAAGAGAACCTATGAGAGCTCCTTCTCAAGTTTATAAATTATCAGATTACTATTTCAGTGAGTCTAACTCTTTTGAATCAATTGATTTTAGACTTTTTGATATATATGACGATTTAGAACATAATAAGTTGATGTTAAAGGAAGAAAGAAAACCGAAATATTCAGAAATATTCAGAGATTTAATAATAATGGAAAAAACCTCTGGAACTCCTATTATAAATTATGCAAGTGAAAATTTTAAGGAACAAACATTAGTGTCAGGATTCTTAGCTGCAATGGATTCATTTGTAACCCAAATTGGCGGATCTAAAATGAATGAGATAAGTTATAAGGGTCTCTATGTTCAGGCATCTTATGGTGAAATGATTGAATTAGTATGCTTTCTCTTTAAACCCGCAGATCCCAGTTTTAAAGAAAGGCTAAATTATCTTACTTACTTATTTGAAACCTATTATCATGACCAAATTGAGATGTTTAAAAATTCTGGTGATTTAAACTTGTTTGATAATGATGAGATCTTAATGATTATAAAGGAAATACTTGATATTTAATCAGCTTTAATACTTTTTTGTTATTTTTTTTGGTAATAGAGCAAATTTTGTCTATATTTCAGTAAAATCATTTACTAATTCTTCCTATTTCCAAAAAAAAAAGCATATTTAATAGTACCAGTTTGAGGATTAAAAATCCATTTGATTTTACAATTATTACAAATTAAATAATTTTTCAGATTAGTAGAAAGCTTTTGTTTGCATATAGGATAAAATTTTCTACTCAATAAACGCCTCACTTTTAGACATGCTTACAAAATTAATGAATCTCTCTAACTTCATAAAAAAAATAAAAAAAGATTTAGATAGGTATATCTCTTTTACTAAAGATTAACAAACTAGCTATAACGAGAGCAGCATTGAAAGAACCCAAAACAATAAGGTCACGGGCAAAGAGAACATAATCTGCATTAACAATATAGTCAGAAGGATTAAAATAATAGAAAACTGAAACATATTTTATACCTTGGACTGCCTCATCCATATATACATAAAACTCACCGAGAAAGAACATTAAGAATAAAACTGCCACTCCAAATGCCATAGATTTTCTTCCGCTAAGGAAGATAGTTGAAAAAAACTTAGCAAACATTGCTAATGCACCTAGATAGAGAACTACGATTATATAAGTAAGCCATAGCCGATCAAAGTATAATCCTTCCTCTTGGAATACTGAAGAGGTGGCTATACCACCCATAGTAATGAGGAAAAAGGCTCCTAGCGCTATCATAATGAATAAATAAAGAAAGGCTATTTTGCTTCCTAAGAAATTATATCTAGTGATCGGTTTAGATAGTGAAAGATCAATTGTTTTCTCTTCTACCTCTTGTGGTAGTAGATTGCTTGCCATGTATATGATATAAATCCCAGCATATACCCACATAAAAGAAAGTAGTTCTAAAGTCCAAAAACCATAAGGATTGGTAAATGACTCTACATCTCCAAGGAATTCACGCATCTCTTCTGGCCACATTGACATAATTTCTTCTACTGCTCCGAGATCCATATTTTCTATCATATATACTATAAAATAACTTAGTAATCCAATTATAATACCTAATATAATAAGGACGATCTTTTTTTCTAATAGATTTTCCTTTATTGAGATAAAAAATCGTTTCATCTAAGTTTCCACCTCCATTCTCTTTATTTGAGTTGTAGATGTTTCATAATATTTTAAAAAAATATCCTCAAGCGCAGGACTGGTAATATCAATATCTATTGCCTCAGATTGAGAGAGCAAATTTAATAGCTTCGATAATTCTTCACGAGAAACCATAAAGGATATATGTGTCTCATTTAACATAATAGAATCAACAACTTTGACAGGAATTGATTCAGAGAACTTATGGAGAGCTGCTTTAGTTTTAAACTCGACTTTTATTTCCTTCATAGCCATACCTTTTAATTGTTGAATAGTTGCAACCTCTGCTATAGAACCTTCTCTTATAATACCAACACGATGTGCCACCCGTTCGACTTCTCCAAGTAAATGGGAACTTAAAAGGACAGTTGATCCTTTCTCTTTTTGTTGCTTAATAAGTATATTATAAAATTCAGCTGTTATTAGAGGATCTAATCCAGATGTAGGCTCATCGAGAATTAATAGTTCAACTTCTGGTGCTAGAGCAAGAATTATGCCTACTTTCTGTTTATTACCTTTACTAAGCTCTTTTACCTTTCGATCAAGCTCAAGACTAAATATTTCAGCTAATTCCTCGATTCTTCTATGAGGAATATTATTTTTATAAAGCCCTAATAGATATTCAATATTTCGTCTTGCTGTTTTGTTTGGGTATAAACCTAATTCACCAGGAAGATAAGCAGTTCTTTGACGAATTTCAGTTGAATGTTCATGAATATCAAGACCAAAGATTTCAGCTTCACCCGAAGTTTTATATAATAAATCAAGAAGCAGTCGACAAGTCGTTGTTTTTCCCGCACCATTAGGACCAAGTAATCCGAATATTTCACCTTTGTGTATTTGGAGATTTAAATTATCAATACCACGTGATTTACCATAATATTTTGTAAGATTCCGGGTTTGAATTACATTTTCTTCAGGCATTTACTTTCTACTCCAATTTTTTACTATTAGCCATACCTAAATTAGGTATAACTAATAGTATTATCCATTTTCTTTGTATTTAAATTATATCAATTTTTCAATTTCTTAATTTTCGACTAATTTATTAGGTTTCATAAACCTTGAAGATTAAGAAATTCAAAATTAATTAAGGAATCTGAGTATTTAAATGTTTTCATAAAAAATGAAATTTACATAAAAATTGAAGATTTTTTTAAAAAATCAAGATTTAATGACACAATTGATTCAATTAAAAACTTAATAAAAAAAAGTCATTAGAAAAATGATTATAATTATCTCTATAAAGATTTCATACTCTTTGAAATTTGGGAAAAGTTTAAATAGGCATCTAACCTATTATTAATTAAGAAATAGGTTTTGAAAATAATTTAGTGGATCTTAAACTATATATATTTATCAATACAATTTTAAAATTAAATAAATAAGGCAAATTAGATAATATGAATTAAACTATGTCTGAAGAAGCGGTGGAAAGTCATCTTTTTGATGATAAGTTACGCAAATATGAAGACAAACTTGTAGAGATTGTTTTGAATATTGGCAAGAGTAAAAGAGTTAACCCTAAAGTGGCAACAGTTGCCTGTTATTTACTCATTCATGGAAAATTGACTCAGAAAGAATTAAAAAAGCTAACCGGATTTTCGATGGGTACAATATCGACATATTTATCAGTCATGGCAGGTACAGGATACTTTTTGAAACAACGTATTGAAGGTACTCACACATTTATCTATTCTTATTCAGGAGAACTTGAAATTCTTACAACTAAAGCAATAGAATTCGGAATAAGTAATATAGATTCTTTAGAAAAGTTCCTAGAAAATAAAAAGCAAGAATTGCAGAAGTTAATCGAACAGTCTAAAAAGGGAGCAGAATATCTTTCATTGAGGATTGAAGAATTGTTAGACAGTTTTGAAATCTATAAAATAGTTTACCCATCTGATGGGATTACGACTGAAGAAATTCAACAAAAATACTCTCCAAAATCTTTTGAGCGAATAAAAATGGAGGAAAAAGAGATAAAGGAGATAAAATATGATCCAGAGGTCTATATAATTGAAGATGGTATAATCAATGAACTTATAGGTTCAGCAATGTTTTCTACTCGCGATCCAATGTTTATTAAAATTTTAGGGTATTTTATGACAAGGAAATACCTCACCCAGAAGACATTAAAGAACATTACAGGATTATCAGTAGGGAAAATTTCTGAAGAGGTAAATCGACTCTTAGAGGACGAACTTATCTATATTGTACATACTTCAGATAAAGGTAAAATTACATATTGTGCGGATTCACTGATACTATTAAGATTCTCAAGGCATATTATCATTAGAATGACTAAATGGCTAAAAGAATTAGAAAAGATAAAATTGGAATTAGAAAAAAATAAATCTCAATTAGAAAATGTAAATGGTTATGCGCAGATTTATAAAGTATATGATTATGTCCTGAGCGCAATATCTGAGTATAGTAAATACATTAAAAGAATAGATGCAGTAGTTGATTTATAACACTATCTATTTTAATTTCAACTTTTACATCCGAATCAAGTTTTTTCTTGGTAAATTTTGTATTTTTGGGTCATTAATGAATGAATCTAAAGTTTTTATGAAGGCATCTCTATCTTCTTGAATATTAGAAGTTTCAATGGGGCAATAATTTGATATATGGTCATTAAAGACCTGAGAGGTAACATTATCCCCTAAATTTGCAATGATATCCCTTTCTTCTTTTAAATTTTCTACAGGGCTTAATAATTTAAATTCTCCGGATTTCCATTCATCCCAAAGAGGAGTTCCTGGTAAGATATTTAGAGTTCGAAATCGAAAAATAGTTGGATTTATTTCAGTTAAGACTCGAGCTGTTTCTTTCACATGTTCTTCTGAATATTTATGGCTTCCTAAACCTAAAATAATGTATAATGATAGTTTAATTCCAGCATTTAAAATTTTTTTACTTGCTTTTATCATTGATTCGGCATTAGTTCCTTTTTTCATTATTTTTAATATAATATTTGAGCCACTCTCTAAGCCCATATAGACAATATCTAATCCTATATTAGCTAAAGCTCTTAATTCTTCATCTGATTTCCTTAAAATATCCAGTGATTTGGCATAACAACTAATGCGCGGAACATTTCTTAGTTTCAATCTAACATATTTAATTATTTCAATCAGGTAATCTGTTGGTGCTGAGGTTGGATTACCTCCAGCTAAAAAAACTGGAAACCCGTGATAATTATACTCCGCAGCTTTATCAACATCTTTTTTAACATCTTCTAAAGATCTTACCGCATAATCTTGGGTGACACCATATACACCTTTATATGTACCACAAAACTTACATTTATTCCATGAACATCCACCTGTTACGGGGATTAACACTGAATAGGCTTCTACCGGAGGTCTGATAATTATTTGCTCAGGTGGAATTTTAATAGTCATATTGAATTGTTAAAAACAATTTATAATCGATATAAGCAACATTACTTGCTATTATAATAAAGGAAAAGGAATTTTTAGATATTATTATTATAAAATAAAGTTTTAAATTTGAGTAAATTTAACTGTTGTTAATTTTGATTGGAACGCTATTTATCTATTAAAAAGAATACGTACATCAATAACTCTTTTGAAAATCTTAATACAGATATTTGGGCGATTTTGAGTAACAGAAAGATTATCAAGTCGCTATAATTAAACAATTTCTGTATTTAAAGTATAGATTTGATTCAAAAATAAAATTGAATAATAGTTCCATTTTCTTTCATTACTTTAGTCTAAAGAGGGAAAATCTCAAACTATTTAAATGTTTAAATATTCAATCAAATTAATTAAGAGAATGTAACATTACGACATCTAACGTAAAATTTCTATAAGATAATTCGCTTAGTGATTAAAAGGTTATCAAAATATGAGTTATGAGCAAAAAAATGTATTATTTAACTTTAAAACTGTGATTTGTGGTGCTAGTTCAGTAGGTAAGACTTCATTATTCAACCGTTACTGTTTTAACTCATTCAATTTTGATACTTCTCCAACAATAGGTATAAATTTTCATTCCGTTTATTTACAGATCGATTTTTCAATGGAAACAGATGATTTAAAAGAAAATTATATAGTAAATTCTATATTTGATTTTGGAGGGCAAGAAAGATTTGCTCCATTAATTCCTAAATTTATAGATGGTGCTAATGGTGCATTATTAGTATTTGATTTAGTTAATTCTCTTTCATTTGAACAATTGGATTTTTGGTATGAGAATTTAAAAAATGAAGCATTAAATTCTGAAATTCCAATAATTTTAGTTGGAAGTAAGGATGATTTAGTTAAAACATCTCCTAAATCTGAAATTATAGAAGAAGATTTGATCTATCGTTATATAAAAGACAAAAATTTAGATGGTTTTTATAGAACCTCAGCTTTGGAGAATCATAATGTCTTAGAAGTATTTAAAAAATTAAATAATCTGATGTTAAAAAGATTACATAAACCCTATGTTGTAATATAATAAGATTTAGTAGATGATTTTAATAATCTCTTTGAAATACAAAATCTGAAAATTCATTGAAGAATATTTTTTGTTCTCTATTTAAATCAGGATAAATATCTTTCAAATAATTCTTGGCTTGTTCTAATAAATTTTTCGCTAAATGTTCTGCAATTGTTAAAGCATTTGTTTTTATGAAAATATCTTCTATTTCGCTAACATCATTTTTAGTTAAATTAGTTTTATGATATAACTCATTTAATTGTTTTGATTGTTGTTCATCTGTATTTTGGACTGCTAGAATATATACAATTTTCTTTTTCTTTCTTTGAATATCATTTTTAAGATCAAGGAGATCATCACGAATAGCATGAGCTTGACCAATACTTAACATAGCATCACTTAGTGGCTTAATTTGATAATGAAGGTTTCCTTTTCCTAAAATTGCTCCAATTTTTGTAGATTTTTCAAATATCCTGGCTCTTTGAAATTCTGCTATATTTAAATATTGTTCTAAAGTCATAGTAATACTATTATAATTCATGTATTCTTCTATTAATTGGCCTTTCATTAAATAGTCCATAGCTTCAGTGTATTCATTAATAGCAAGTAGTTTTATCTGTTCTGGAAATTTAGAAGATTTTAGGATGTCTAATCCTAGAAGATAACCTTGATTTCCAGCAATTATACTCATGTCTCTTCCGTAATATGTAATTAATTCTTCTTTATTTGGGAGATTTAAATCTCTATAAACTTGATTTATTTCATTCTCTAATTGAACATGAAAAGTGGGTTTGCCTCTTCTTGTTTTATCGTCATCTAAAAGATCATCATGTATTAAATGACCACTATGTAATAATTCAACCGATATAGATACTTCATGAATTTGTTCTATTTGATCCTCTAAGTACATAGGATTGGCAATACCCGCAAAAGCTGCGTTTAACAGAATCGGGTGAATTCTTTTCGCTTTTTCATTTAATATAAATTTTTCAAGTTGATAAATGAAGTCATTAAGAAATAAGTCTTTTTCTTTTTTATGTATATATTCAAAATATTTTTTTAACTGCTCATCCACTATGGCTTTTTCAGTTTTAAAGAATTCATCAATCATAAAATTATCACAATTTAGCTTTAGTAAAACTCATGGAATAATATTAATATAAAACATATTATAATTTAATTTTATTATATGTTAAATTTAAAAATTCTAAATTAAAGGAGAGTTTTAAAAATGAAAATTGCGGTAATGTCGGATTCCCATGATCATAAAACCAATATTTTAAAATCAATATCCATTATAAATGAAAGAAACGTAGATGCTGTCATACATTGTGGAGATTATGTTGCACCATTTGTTAAACGATGGTTTGATAACTTAAATGATTCTATAAAAAAGAATTTTTATGGAGTTTTTGGAAATAATGATGGAGAGCGAATACATTTAAAAGAAACTGTGGGACAAATATGTAAATTTGCTCAAAATGGCAATGAATTAATTATAGAATTAGGAAGAAAAAAATTATTTGTTTCTCATATGCCCAAACAAGCAACAATAGAAGCGTTAGCTAATTCAGGTAACTTTGATATAGTTTTATCGGGTCATACACATTCATTAAATAATAAAAAATATAATAATGGTGTATTAGTAGTAAATCCTGGTGAGTTGTGTGGTTATTTAACAGGAAAAGCAACTTTTGCTATCATCGACACAGAAAAAATGGAATCTGAAATCATTGAATTATAGAATTATAATAATTTTTTTATTTTTTAATAATCAATTTTAATTACCTATTTTTTTAATAATTATGTCATTACCTTTAGAGGGAAAAACAGTATTAGATCTATCAAGATTATTGCCTGGACCATATTGTTCTATGATACTTGCTGATCTTGGTGCAAACGTGATTAGAGTAGAAGATCCTTCTTATCCTTACAAACAGCCACCACCTTTCTTTCAAAAAGGAAGATATCGTGAAAGTGCTTTTAATTCAATTATTAACAGAAACAAAAGATCAATTACACTTAATTTGAAAAAAGAAAAAGCAAAAGAAATTTTTTATAGATTAGTACAAAAAGCAGATGTCATTCTTGAAACTTTCCGGCCAAAAGTTACAAATAAATTAAGAATTGATTATCAAACCTTAGCTTCAATAAATCCTTCAATCATTTATTGTTCCTTAACTGGTTATGGACAATATGGTCCATATGAACAAATAGCAGGACATGATTTAAATTATATAGGAATTTGCGGAATTTTGGGTTTAAATAAAGAAAGAGATATATATAGTAATAAATCCATAGGAAAAAAACCAATTAATCCAGGAGTTCAAGTTGCTGATATAGGAGGAGGATTAATATCAGTAATTGGAATTTTAGGAGCGATAATAGAAAGAGATAACAATCCTGAAAGAAAAGGGCAATATATAGACATTTCAATGACTGATAGTGTTTTTTCCTTCATGCCCCTTGTAGCAGCATATCATTTTTCTAAAGATTTAAATGATGGTGTTGAAACCCAAAATCCTTTACATGGAGATTTTCCTTTTTATAATATTTATAAGACAAAAGATAATAAGTTTTTATCAGTTGGAATTTTGGAAGTAAAATTCTGGAGAGTATTATGTAAAGCTCTAGAACGAGATGACTTATTACTAAAGCAATTTGCCCAAGGTGAAGAAAGAGAAGAAGTTTTTACAGAATTACAAAAAGAATTTTTAAAAAAAACTCAAAAAGAATGGAAGGAAATTTTTCAAAACTTAGATGCTTGTGTAATGCCGATAAATTCATTTGCAGAAGCTTGTGAGGATCCACAGATTAAAGCACGAAATATGGTAATTGAAATGGAACATCCAAAATTTGGTAAAATTAAAAATGTGGCTTCACCAATTAAATATTCACAAACACAATTAAAGATTAAAGAATTGGCTCCAAAAATCGGACAACATACAAAGGAGATTCTTAAAGGACTTGGATATTTAAATGATGATATTCAATTTTTTAGAAAAAAAGGGATAATTTAAATTTTAATTATAATATTTCAAATTCTAATAATATTATCAATGATGTGATTATAAGAGAAATAAAAGTGAATATTAACAATATGATAAACATTGGCCATTCTTTTAATTGGCCATAAAAACCTGCTGCGTTTATTGTAGAATAGATTGCCATTCCAATAGCAATAAAAAATATTATTAATCCCCAAGATTGATTTGTAATGAATCCAATACCTCCAATTATGAGCATAACCGCAGTTAGGAATTCAGCAATTAAATGAAAAAATATTTGTGTTGGCTTAGTTTTAAGTTCTGGAACTTCTTTCTTAATTAATAGTAAGAGCCACATTGCTAGCATTGTGATTCCTATTAGAATTGTATAGATTGAAGCAATTAATTCAATGACCATTTTATTCACCTCCCATGATTTGAGTAAACAAATCTATTAAGTATGAAATTTACTTAAATTTTCTGTAAATAATTTTAAATAAATTGAGATTTGAAAATAATTTATTATTTTATCATTTACGTTTAAGAAAATTCAAATAATACTTTAACAGCATGAGTTTTCGATTTATGATCTAATGTATCAAATGCATCCTTATATGCATCAAGTGGAAATTTATGAGTAATTAGCATTTGAGGATCGATTAACCCATCTGATAAGAAATTTAAATAATGCTGAAATGCATGTAAAGATTTATCATGGAAAAGTTCTAAACCAAATCCATTTGATCCAATAACTTCGAGTTCTTTAAAGTAATGAAGAGTATTTTCAAACCTTTTCGGAGGGCTTACCCCCAAAAACACTAATTTACCTTGTGTGCAGAGGATTCTCTGTCCGATTTCAAAAGTCTCTGCTGAAGCGATAGTATCAATTATACCATCTACACCATCTAATGTCCATTTTAAACCCTTTTTAGGAATATATAATTCAACATTATTGTATGCAGCTATTTCTTCAATTAATGAATTACCTGAACTTAAAAAAACATAATCAGCTCCTAATTTAATCGCTAAATCTTTCTGAAATTGATATCGCCCAATCCCTATTATATGTTTTACTCCAAAAATGTTCTTTAAACAATGTATTGTTAGTAGCCCTATAATACCCAAACCATAAACTAGAATTTGAGAGTCGGGGGTAGGATTTAACATTATTAAAGAATGAAAAGAAACAGAAAAGGGATCTGCTAAAACCGCTTGTTCAAATGAAATATTTTCAAGTATCAAGAAACATTGTGATTCATGAACTGAAAAATATGGACTAAACCCACCAAATCCGCTTGTAACACCTAAATGCATTCCTACTGGAATGTTTCCCTTCTGGAAATTTTGACAATGTTTAAAATCACCTATAGAACATCTTGAACATATCGGTGAGATTCCCCTGGGAACGCATGAAAACCATGGACTTATTGCTACGCGATCTCCTTTTTTAAACTTTTCAACTTTAGGGCCAACACTTTCTATAATACCAACAGGTTCATGCCCCATTATTTGAGGAAAAGAAATAAAACAACGTATAGGATTATCAAGTGAACCCCTAAGTTTTAATTCAGTCATATCGCTACCGCAAATTCCACAAAAAACGGTTTTAACAATTACCCAGTCTTCTGCAATTATTTTGGGATATGGAATTTTTTTAAGAGTAACTGGCCCTCCCGATTTCCAGAATCTTTTAGGATTTATTTTTCCTTTGATAAATGATTTCAATAGTCTAAATTTATTTAACTCAAATATCAATGCAGGGACATAACTCTTCTCTTCTTTTAAATTCATTTGAATTTGTACTCCATTAATTAATCAAAATAAAATTCAACTTTAATAGATTTAAATTTCTCTTGATTTCTTGCAACAACAAACGCTTTTTTATAATCTCTTAAGGCAAATTTATGTGAAATTATTGGTGTTGGATCAATTGTTCCCTCTTCTAATAATCGAAAATAATGATAATATGCATGTTCTCTTGTACCTTCAAAATTTTCTATTGCAAAGGCATTGCTACCAATAATATTTATCTCTTTAAAATACCATGGTGTCCATTCAAACCTCTTAGGAACATGGACTCCTGTTAATACAATTACTCCGGATCTCTCCTTATTATCCTTAAAATCTACTAATCTAGATTTTACAATGCGTAAGCCTGTTTCTAGTGTCTCTGCAGATGCAATAGTATCAAATAAGAAATCAATGCCCTCTAATAACCAAGGTTTATTTTTTTTTAAATAATAAATATCACAATTTAAGTAATCTCCAAAACTTTCAATGACTTTACTTGGAGGGGATGATTTGATTACAAAATCTGCACCAAATTTTTTTGCCATTTCTATTTGATGTGGAAATCTAGCAATAGCAATTACCGTTATATCTTTATAAATACTCTTTAAGAATTGAATTGTTAGAAGTCCAAGATTTCCACACCCATAAACCCCACAAATCGATCCTTCTCTAAGATCAACTTTTAATATAGAATGAAGTACTACTGCAAATGGATCTGATAAAGCAGCCTTCTCAAATGAAATTGAATCAGGAATTTTTATTGCCATGGTTTTATGCGCAGGAAAGAATTCTGCAAATCCCCCTGTAGCATCACTACTAGTACCTGAATGAATCCCAGAGGTGAGAATACCTTTTGTAAAATTTCTGCAAAGATATTTATTTCCCTCTTCACACGGTTTACAAATAGGTGTAATTTCTCTTGGTTCGCAACTTATCCATGGATTTAAAGCAACTCTATCACCTGGTTTTAAATTTGATGATTTTCCGACTTTATTGACAGTCCCAACAGCTTCATGCCCTAAAGTTTGAGGCCATGAAAGTAAAGCAGTAATGGGATTATCATAATTCCCATCAAGAAAGATTTGTTTTTGATCAGAACCACATATCCCACAATATTTCGTCTTCACAATCAACCAGTTATCAGATTTAAGTTTTGGAAAAGAAACTTCTTTCAAATGTAATGCTCCAAGTTTAGAAAGATATCCTTTAAGATAAAATGTTCCCAATATTTTAGATAATGCTAATCTGGAAAGTTTGTAATTAAATACGAGTGCTTTCATAATCCATATTCATTAGATAGCTTATAATCAAATAGATTTTAAAAATTAAAGTTGTTTAAATATAAATTAATATGAATCCCCTAAAAAATTATTAATTAATTATAACTAAGACAAACAATAATTATAATTTTATTTAATAGAACTATTATAATATTTTAGAGAATTTACAATTCAATTTTGTATATTCTTGCGTAATAATATAGATCTAAAAATCTTGAAGCTATGAATGTTGATATCGCATTATATAAAATGATTAAAAATTCTGGAATAGATTTAATTTTATCGCTGCCCTGCATTTTATTAGACGGTCTTTTAGAAGTGATTGAGGAAAGAAACGAAATTCAACATATACCAATAACACGTGAAGAAGAAGGGGTGGGAATTGCTGCGGGTGCTTATTTAGGTGGAAGAATTCCAGCAATTTTAATGCAAAATTCTGGTTTAGGTAATTCAATAAATGCTATAAAATCATTATTACAATTATATGAAATCCCGGTTATATTTATAATGAGCCATAGAGGTACTGAGGGAGAAAAAATTGCTGCACAAATTCCAATGGGTAGACTAACACCAAATCTATTAGATTTATTAAAAATTAGAAAATTCATTATTGATTCGAATGATAAGATAGAGAAAATAAAAACTGCAGTAAGTCATAGTAAAAAGTCAAATGAATCAATAGGTATTCTTTTAAAGAAAAGTTTATGGGGGGAAAAGAGTGAAAAGATATGATGCTATAAAAAGAATAGTAGAGGCAATAAATAATGAAATAATTGTTTGTAATCTGGGCACCCCTTCGAGAGAATTATACAGTATATTAGATCGAGATGAAAATTTTTATATGTTGGGATCAATGGGTCTTGTCAGTAGCATTGCATTTGGAATAGCAATCTCTCAACCTAATCATATAGTCTGGTGTATTGATGGAGATGGTTCTTTGCTAATGAATCTTGGTAGTTTATGTACTATAGCAAATAATAAACCTAATAATTTAGTACTGATAGTTATTGATAATTGTTCATATGGATCGACTGGTAATCAAAAGACCTACACCAGCAATAAAACGCGATTAGAAATTATCGCTAAAGGAGCTGGTTTTGAGTTTATTACCATTATTGATAAAGAGGAAGAAATTTTCCCAACATTAAAAAATCTTAGCTTGGATTGTCATTTTGTACTCATTAAAGTTGAGCCAGGTAATGCTAAAGTGCAAAATATCCCATTGAATCCTAAAGAAATAAAGAAGAGATTTATGAAAATATTAAATAAAAAATAATTAATATGATTATTAAAAAATTGTTAAAAATAGCTATTATAAACTGATTATACATAATTTTAATTAATTACATACTTATTATTCTTTTAGAACTAAATATTAAACTGGGAAAATTAAAATGTCAGAGGATTTCAAACGTCAGAATGATCAAAATTCGAATAGAGAGATTTCAGAAAATAGTAAAGAAAATGAAGAAATTAAAGAAGAAGAACAATTAGAAAAAATAAATAAACCAGTTTTAATAAGGGCGGATGCCTATAAGACTATAATTTTATATGCTAGTAGATATGCAAATAAATCAATACCTCCGGAACAATGGAAAGAAATATATGGTATATTAATAGGTAGATCTGATGAAGAATTGGTTTATGTAGAAGGCGCAGAAGCCTTAACCTTTGGTCATGCTACAGATGTTCAGTTAGATGAAAGACATTATGGATTTATCGAAGAAATTCAAGAAAAACTTGATAAAGAAGGAAAGGGATATTATATGGTTGGATGGTTTCATAGCCATCCAGGATTAAACTTATTCTTTTCTTATATAGATTTACTTAACCAACTTGGTTTTCAGCAAAATAATGATGATTTTTGTGGATTAGTATTTGATCATACCCTTTTGGGTACCAAAAAAGAAGAAATAATAAAAAGGGAAGATGGTTCAGAATATACCATGACAAAATATGATACAGGCTTCGAAATCTATAGAATAACTGATGTAAATATGAATATCAATGATCCTGAATATGATAATAATTATCATAAAGTAGATTATGTTGTAGATGGATTAAACAAATACTTTTTCGCAAATGTGTTATCAGAACTATCTGCATTGGTGACAGAAGGAAAGCCCTTACAATCTGCTTATAAAGAAGAATTTTCACAAGAAAAAGACCCGAATTTATCATCAGAAACTAATTTTAATGAAAAGATAAAACCAATTCATTATCCTTCCGAGCCAGATAATATTTCAGATAAAGAATTCTTGACGGAAATCCCTATGGTCGAAGATATTGAATTTGGTGTTGATGATTTTTTTTATAGTGAAATGGATATTAAAAAAAAACAGAAAGAATTGAAATTAAAAAAAGAAGCTGAACAATTAATTTATGAAGGAAATAGTGCTTTTGAAAATAAAGATTCTTTTATAGGAGTTGAAAAATTCAAACAAGGAATTGATAAATATAAAGAACTTAATGAATTTGAGAGAGTTCTGGACTTATTAAGAAGTGTATCACAAAAGTGCATTTCAAATAATCATATAAAATTTGCTGGAGAATTTGCTGATGATTTATATAAACTTGCTAAAAAGCAAAAACATCTTTTTTATTTAGGGATAGCGCATTATATTAAGGGATATCTATTGCTAAAAACTGGAGAAAATGAAGTTTTGGAAGGTGCTTTAAATAAAATACAGGATGCCGCTGTAAATTTTGAAAAAGAAGGCGATTTTGCTGGAGCTGGAATGTGTTTTAATAAAATTGGATCAATTTATCAATCAAGACTTAATAAAATAGAAAATGCGTGTTTATTTTACCTAGCTGCAATTGAGAATTTTAATAAGTCAATTTTAAAAATGTATCCGTTAAGAACAGATTTTTGGAGTAAACCAGAACTTCTTATTCAAAAAATCGTAGAATTAAGAGACATTATTGAAGAATTATTGCCTAATTTCGATAATATTGAATTAAGGAATAAAATCGTTAAAGACCTCAAAAATTTACATTATAATTTTTGAATGGAATTCTAAAATTCCAATATACTTGATTTTCTTTTATTGCAATCCATAAAAATTAAATTTTAAGAATAATTATATTAAATACTCCTTTTGGTGAATTTCATGCCACGACGTAAACAAAAGATCAAATACTCAAGAAAAATTGTTTGCAAACACCTTGAACCTAAAGGTGATATCAGTAATTCACTTCAATCATTATGTTTTTGTCCTACAAGAGATTTAGTTTTAGGTAATCGAGCTTATGTTTGTCAAGTTTGCTCTTTATATGATGCAGCAAAAAATAATCGCCGATTTTCTGAATTATATGAAGAGAGCAAAAAAATGGCAGAAAAAAAAATTCAAGAAAAAAAAATAAAATTAGAAGAATTTGAAATTGCAGAAATTAAGTCAGAAGATGAAATTGATCTATCTATTGATGAATTTGAAGAAGAAGATGAAGAAATACCATTAAAATTTGAAAAGAGAAAAGCAGGAAAAGCCGATCTTGAGGGTTCAGATGCATTTGAGACTACTAATGAATGCCCATTCTGTGGAGATTTTTTTGAAGATTTATCATCCCATATTCAAACTTGTGAATTTGCTCCTGATGATGCCTCTCTCGATGATATTATTCCCTCTAGAAAGAAAAAAGTAAAAAAGAAAAAAGCTAGTACTGAATCAGAAAAAGAAAGAAGTACAGAGAAACAAAAATGTCCATATTGTAAGAAAGAATTCATTCGATTAGGACGGCATATATCTTCTTGTCCTGAGAAACCTTCAGATGCAGATGATTCATCAGATAGCGGAGAGGATGAAGAATGATTTATTATAGAAAATAAGAATAACTATCAATTATTATTAATTTTATAAGAAATAATGCTTAAAAAGGAAGAAATCTATTACTGTAAACCTGTCTTTCGCCCTCCCAGCGAAGCATACTCGCTATTAATTCAAGTTACTGAGGGTTGTAGTTATAAATGCGACTTTTGTGTTTCTAATCTCAGAAAAGAGTTTCTAATAAGAAAAATGGATGAAATTAAAAAAGATTTAAATACGGCTAAGCGAATTTATAGCTCAAATGTGCAACGTATATTCTTTTTAGATGGAAATGCAATGATTACTCCTACAGAAAAGCTTCTTGAATTAATTGAGTATTCTATGAAAATTTTTCCAAATTTAGAGAGATGTGGAGTTTATGCTCATGCGAAAGATATTTTGAGAAAATCCGATGCACAATTAAGAAAATTATCAGAAGCAGGATTGAAAATAGCTTATGTTGGTTTTGAATCGGGCTATGATGACTTACTTAAAGAAGTTAATAAACATGCTACGAAAAAAGATTATTTAGAAGCATCTAAAAAATTATTTAACGCAGATATTATATTATCAGCAACATTTATTAATGGGTTAGGTGGTTCTAATAATCCAAAAATAAGTGAAAGACATGCATTTGAATCTGCAGACTTAGTAAATAAAATATGTCCTGATGATGATAGAATTTGGTATATAGCATTCTTATCTCTAATGATACCCTCTGGAACTGTAATTTTTAAAAAGAAACTTAGAGGGGAATTTAGAGAAATGACTTCTTCTGAAATATTAAAAGAATTAGAGATTTTTGTAAAGATTATAAATTTTGAAAATAAGAATGCTAAATGCATCTTTCGCTCGAACCATGCTTCAAATTATCTCCCAATTAAAGGTGTTCTTGATAGAGATAAGGAAAAAATTTTGAAGGTTATAGATTATGGACTTAATCATCGAGAAATACTAAGACCAGAGTTTTATAGAGGATTATAATTACTCAAGCATAATGAAATAATTTATTAGGTTCTACAATCTTGATTTTTTGAAGATTATTTCCTGAGTACTAGAGATATAATCTTGAATAGGACTTTTTGGGTTTGATCTAATTAAATTTATGAAATCAATTAATTGATCCTGATTTATTGCCATATTTTTAGAAAGTGTAGAAATTGAAACTTTATCAAATTCCTTGGAATACTGATATAACCTATTACTTATTAACTTTTGATAGATTAATGAAATTAACATTTTAAGATTAGGAAAATTTTCAGATTTGATTTCTCTTACAAATTCAAAAATTCTATCAGAAGCATCATGGTAATTTAACACTTTATAGCAACTAAGAATTTCATACGTTTTCTTTATAAATTTAAAATATTTAGTAATGCTAGCACTAATATCATAAAGATTATATCTATCGAGATTATTATCTACCTCATTTTTTAGCATTGCTAAGAGTTTTGAAAAATTTTCTAAATTGGATTCATTTAGTTTTTCTTTCAACATGTTATTGAAGCGACGTTCATAAATCAATCTGTGTTTTGACAATTCTGATTGAACTTCTTTATGGAGTATAGAAAAATCTTGAAGTTCCTTTTCAATATTAAAACTTCCTTGATGTTCTTCAATTAAAGTCAATGCTGAATTTACTTTTTCTAAAGCGGAATTATAATCTCCACTTTTTACTTTTTTTAGAATGATAGATTTGTAATAATTTAATTCTTCAATAAGCTCCCTTTTCTTTTTGAAATTTTCAAGATTCTTATTAAAATACATAATCTTTCATCAATAATGTAAATACTATATATTCTTATTACTTTCTACTATATTATTTACATAATTTAAATTTAATATTATTGTTTTAATAAAACAATTATATCAATATCAACTAAACTTTAGGAAACATTGTTATTGATGGAAAATGTCCCAATAACTAGTTTATAAAAACATAAATAAGAAGAATTTTTAGGAAAAGACGAAATAGATGAATTAGGAAGATTGATTACCAGCAATTTGGGTAAAAGAGCTGCTGAGCTACTCTTAAAATTAAAAAAGAAAATTTAAAATAAAAAAGAATTAAACCTTAATTTCTAGAACCACATAAAGGACATACATCGGTATCTCCGATTGGATTGCCACATTCTTTACAACGTCTTATACTATCTACTACATCTTCTTCAATTTTTTCAAATTTATCCTCTAAATCTTCTATTTTATCGATACCCTTTGAGAATATTGTTCCTTTAATATCACCTGGCCAAATGATATTCACAATAATCCCAGAAAGGACGAGAATCACGCATATAACTATGAATATTGTTAAGTCATTTGTAAAATTCTCTTTAAAGAAATCTATAACAACTGTGATCCAACTAACCATAAATTCCCCAATTGGGGTTACGATTGGTTTTAAGAAGACTAAGATCGCTCCGATAATATCTGCAATTGTCTGTAAAAATTCATTATGTTCTAATATTTGAAATATCATTTTTTTCACCTCTTTTATGCTTTCATTCTATCTTCTCGAATTTTTTCTCTATTAATTGTAAAATCAATTATATCATACACTTTTAACACAATTGTAAGAAAATATATCCCCATATATATTAAAATCATCTGTTGTATATTTAAGGAAAAATATCCAAAATCAAACACAAATTGTACTTCAGTTGCGCCTGAGAATTTATAACTCCAAATATATAAACAATTTACAAGAACTTGAATTAAAGCAAAAACTGCTCTGCGAATCGATTTTTTTGGAGAAGAATAAGTGAAAAATGCACATCCACAAATAACTATACCAAAAGCAGTTAACCAGAATATAACATTTTGATAATCTTGTTGTTCAAATTGTAATGGTAAACCTTGGACTGTCAACTCATAAAGAAAGGAAAACAAATACAAAGGAATAACAATTGTGCTAACTGCATAAATTCCAGCGAAAATAAAACCTCTAATCATATTTTTAACAGAACCCATTTAAAACACCTTCTATTGATATTAAATCTCTCCTATAGATAAATCTAATATGCCAATTGTAATTGAGTGCATTCCAATTGAATAATCCAAACTTATAGTTAAATTTGCATAAAATCGAATATGAGGAGGACCTGCGAACCAATCTACTTCCGAACCAAGTGGTAAATTTTCGAAATCTGCAAAATCTCCAGAAAAAACATAGTTTCCTGTCATATCTATTGCTATATTTCCAAAAAGCTGAGTTTTTGAAAAAATATTCCTTACCCGTGTTTCATTCACGCCTGGTGAAGGATAATCTACCTCGGTATAATTCATAGCCATATCTATTTTAAGTCTTAGATTTTCTAAATCAAAATACCCTACATTTGTGAGGTTAAATGGTAAGGTGAAATTTATATTATCAATATCGTATGTAACATTATTAAATTGAATGTTAAACTCCGCATTATCTGTATCTATTCCGATATTATCAGGATCCTGAAGGATATCCATAGCAGATAAAAGCCCGAGGAAAGCTACAACGGTAACTGATATTGTCAGTAAAAAAATAAATATTCGAAATATTAGTCGAAATACTCTCGATGGTCTCATGAGACAAATTGTTGATTATAGTTATTAATTTTTATTTTATTTAGATAAATTAACTTTTATTAGATTTATTATATTTATAAAGTTTATATTTATAATTTTTCACAATTTAAGTTTCTAGGAATTAGCAGAGTATTTTGAATTCGATTTTCTTTGACATTTATATAAGAAAATTAAATCAGTTCTTTTAATTCAAATAGACTTTCTATTAGTTAAGGTTTAAGAGATTAATAGATTATTGT
>JBHLOG010000011.1:0-55006 GCA_048940765.1 Promethearchaeota archaeon
AATTTAAAGAAAAACTTAGCTTATTGGATCAGAATGATAAGAAAGAAATCATAGAAGAAATTGAAAGTTGGAAACAAAAATTATTTTAAATGAATTGCTTTTCGGTTATTCCTATTTAGTCTATTAATTAAGATTGATTTTTTATCCTTCTTCTAATGAAGTGAAGAAAAAAACCTCTAATAATAATTATGAACCCCAAAATAAATGAACCTAAAAAGAAGATAGATACTATAATAGAAACTAAAAAATTTGGATTCAATATACCAATAATACCGAGAATAGGGCATAATGGGGCTAAAGTGAATAAAAGAACATAAAAGCTTTTATCCTTCTCTTTTAAGTGAATATACGTAGTAATATTAAACCATGCAAATAAGATCATAAATATGGGAATTAACAATGAAGAAATCTCCAGAAAAGGATAGTTGAGATCGCCCATACCAAAAGCATAAAAATAATTAGTATAAAAATAAGTAATGAGAAGTAATGCCGTAACTGGAGTTGGAACTCCCGTGTATCCTGAATCTTTTGCTACATTAAAGCGTGCTAACCTTAACATTGCCCCTATCGCAAAACAAATTGCACCAACTATAATAAATAGATCTAAAATATCTCCTGTTTTAAAAGATTGGTATGTCAATATCGCAGGTGCTATACCAAAAGTTAAACAATCGCTTAAAGAATCTAATTCTCGGCCCATTTCATTTATAGTTTTAGTCTTTCGAGCAATATAGCCATCTATCGCATCTGTACCTAATGAGACAGATATCAAGAAAAAACCTAATGATAAATACGCACGACTTCCAATACTTGCACAGACTAAAGCTATAATCCCAAGAGTTGTTCCTATAAGAGTAATATAATCTTTATGTTTTAATAATTTTGGAATGCTCCTACTTGACATTCTGCGTTTTTATTTGTTTTATATTAATAATTATTAAACCGTATTCAATTAAAACATTTTCATGAGAAGAAAATTATTACAATATCTACCCGAAAGTTAATAAGACTATCCTATCTATTAAACATTGTTAAATAGATAGCAAAATATAACAAAAATATAAAAAAATAAGGTGGAAATAATGCCATATTGTGCAAGTTGTGGGGCTGAAATAAAAGATTTAACTCAAAATTTTTGCGAACAATGCGGATCTCCAATTCCAGATAGCGTGAGACAAGCTCAACCCGCTTCTACTCCAGTAAGGACAACACCAACTATGCCTTCAGGTATTGAGTCTTATCATCGTGCGGGAGGATTATTTGATCTTAACCGGAACTACTACATTTTAAAGGAAAAATACTGGGATTGGGGCTCTGGTGATATACTTGATGAAAAAAATCAACCCATTGGACGGATGAAAAGAGTTATATTAAGCATTAGGCGTAGAGTAGAATTACAAGAAATTGATGGTACAATTTCAGCAACAATTCACTCCAAAATCATATCTGCTCGCGGAGCTCAAGATTTAAAAGATCCTCAAGGAAACTTAATAGCCCGTATCAAGAAAAAAATCTTATCATTCTTTAGACCTGTATTTTATCTCGAGGATCCTAATGGAAATCAATGGTTCCGTGCTCAAGGTAAGTTCATGGGGTTCTCGTTCAAGGTCTATGATGTGACAACTGGTAATGTCGTGGCAGAGATAGAAAAAGCCGATAAATGGAGAGATTTATTCCTTGGTGGATTGTTTGATTTTAAGGATACATATGCTCTAAGAATACTTGATAACGAAACTGATCGAAGAATTCTTTTGGGATTTGTACTTTCAATAGATAACGTTCTACACGATTCTTAAATAATATTAATAAAATCAAATTTCTCTTTTTTAATTATATTTGTTTGAAATAAATAATACATATTTTACTTAAGGATAGATATAAATTTTCAAACACTACTAATTATAATAAATTTAAATTAATAATAAGTAATTTTAAATTTTAAGTAACAAATTGCAAAAATTAATCAATAAATCAAATCATCATAGAGTTATTTCCTTATTGAACTAAAATGACAGAATATGAACATTTTATGGTTTATGAACTGGATGATTCAGGCGAGAGGTTAAAGTTAAATATAGACGAAGCACAACTAGAGGAAAGTTTACATCCAGAGCAAGTTTTAGTAATAGTTAAAGAAGATTTACGTAGGATTTTTATTTGGAAGGGTGGAAAATCCTCTGTACGAAAACGTTTTATTAGTTCAAGAGTAGCCCAAACGCTTCAAGAAGAATTAATGAAAGATTCGAGATATCATCGATGTAAAATTGTATCTGTGGATGCGGGCGATGAGCCATCAGAGTTCTTAAATGCATTTGGATTAGAATCAATGGTAGTAACTGAACGTTTAGCTGATATGCGTTATATAAGGAATATTGAACGAGAAAGAATGGAACAGGCAGCGATTTCTGATATTTCTCCAAAAGTAACAACATCACAATCTACAGATGAATATTTCTCGCCTGCATTACAAGATACGAGCAATGAGGTTGTAGTTTCATCATATGCAAGAACTCCTCCTTCACCAAAAGCGGGAACTTATAAACAACCTATGGTACAATTATCAGCGGTAGGTAAAGCAACTGGTTTATCAGATGAACAAAAACAAATAATTAAAAACAGAATTTTAAAAACTGATGTTTCTAATGGTTATAAACGCCTAAATCTTATTTTAGGCCATTCTCTTTACGCTGCAGTTTCAAAATCCGCTAAAGTGTTTGGAAAAGAAGTTGAAGAAACCGATTGGGAACCTGTTAAAAAAGTTCCTAAAGACATGTTAGAATTGGATCATCATATATTAAGAGTATATTTCGATGAAAAAAAGGGTATTGTAGAAGCTATAGAAGTATTAGAAAAAGAAGTCACTCCAAAAAGTAAGGAAATTGCAAAAGAAACAGAATCTTCCAAGGAAAAAGTCGATTTTAATTCTATGACTGTAAAAGATTTAAAGGCTTATGCTGAAGAAAAAAAAATTGATTTACCCAGTAATGCAAAAAAAGCAGAAATAATTGAGATTTTAGAGCAAGCTAATCAAAAAAATCCAAACAGTCGAAGACAATTACCAAAAATCCCTAGTAATGACGATTAATATTTAAATTATCTAAAAATGCAATCCATTCTAATATAATATTTTATCCTGCTAAAATAAATAAATTGAAAAAAATCAAATATCCTTAAGATATCATATTATCATTATCTTCTGAAATATCTTCTTTTTTAGGTTTATCGCTTTCTTTTTCCCTACCCTCTGGTTTTCCCTCGTCAAATTCTTTTGGTTTAACCTTTTTTTTAATCTTTTTCAACCCTTCGATCGCTTCTTTTCGTACTAGAGCGCTCTCATCTTTAAGTGCTTTTGTTAATGCGTTCAAACTATAAGGATGATGTAAGTCGCCTAATTCATCTGCTGCTTCTTTTCTAACATTTTCATCTGGATCATTTAAGAGAACATAAGTTAAAACACCTAATACTTTTGTATCTCCAAAATCTCCTAATGTATCAATAGCTTCTTTTCTAACCTCTGGATCTGGATCTATGATAGCAGTCACTGCTAATTCTTTCGATATCTCATCTCTACCAATTGGTTCGATTTCACTTAAATCAACTCCGCAATATTTACAAAAATTATGTAAAATTTTAATGTCTCGACCGCACGCTGGACATATTCTACGAGTATTAAAATCAATAGCCACTCTTGTAGGTTGAGGAGGTGCCTGTTTTACCCTGTATGGATTAAAAGTTGGATCTGGTCTAATTCTTCTATCTTTTCCCATAATAATCCTATGAAAAAATTAATTCATTACTATGAATAATGTTATTCATATTTTTAATTTTAATTTAATTAAAATAATAGAAAAAAAAAGGAAAAAAAATTCTTAAGCAATTGTGATATCCTTATTTAAATAAACATCTTGAACAGTATTTAAAATTTTTATTCCTTCCGGTGTGGGTCTTTTAAAAGCTTTACGTCCCAAAATTAAACCCATCCCACCAGATCGCTTGTTTATAACAGCAGCTCTTACTGCATCTTGAAGATCACTCCCACCAGATTCACCACCAGAATTAATAAGACCTGCTCGTCCCATATAGCAATTGGCAACTTGATATCTATTCCAATCAATGTCATTATCTGGAGCAAGTTTTTCATAAACAAGTTTATCAGTTTTACCAAATTTAAGGTCTAAAAATCCTCTACTGAGAGTAGATAGTTTTTGCTTTATAATATCTGCTTCAATTGTAACTCCCAGATAATTAGCTTGGCTTTCTAAATCATTAGCTGTGTGATAGTCTTTTCCCTCTTTAATGAATTCCTCTTTATTTCTTAAATAGCACCAGAGTACACATACTAAACCTAACTCATGAGCATATCTAAAGGATTCACTAATTTCTTGAATTTGGCGTCGTGATTCAATAGAGCCGAAATATATCGTAGCACCTACAGCTGCTGCACCCATATCCCATGCTTGATCAACATTCGCAAATAATGTTTGATCAGAAAGTTCTGGTTTTGTTAAGAGTTCATTATGATTAATCTTCACAATGAAAGGGATTTTATGAGCATATCTTCTTGCAACTGAACCTAAAACGCCAAGAGTAGATGCAACTGCATTGCATCCCCCATTAATTGCTAGTTTAACAATATTTTCTGGATCAAAATATGAAGGATTTACAGCAAAACTTGCTGAAGCAGTGTGCTCAATACCCTGGTCAACTGGTAAAACTGAGAGATACCCTGTTCCTGCTAATCTTCCGGTTTGATTGAATAATCGTTCCATATTATTCAAGACAAGATTATTTCTATCTGAATGTTCTACAACTCGTTCAATAAAGTCTGGTCCAGGATGATGTATCATTTCCCTAGGAATTCCTTTGCACGTATGATTCAATAAATTGTCTGCATCGGGTCCAATTAAATTTTTAATTTCTGATAAATTCATGTTTCTTCACTAAATTTACATTTGAATTAAAATTAATGAAAAAGTAAGAGTCCTTAAAATAAAATATTTTTCTTTTAAATCTTTTTTAAATAATTCATGTGTAGAGAAGAATTAGGTAAGAAATATCCAAAAAAGTTATTCAAAATTATTACTTCCATTAAAAAATTCTTTTAATAATTGAGATATGAGATTATAATTACTAGAATGAACTTTAGGAGTCCCACTTTCCATTTTCAATAATATTTTTCGCTTCTCTTTTCCTTTAGATTCTAATTTTATTGTTAATTTTTTGGATTCATATTTAGTATTTCTATCTTTTGATAACCTTTCTCCCCATAAACTATCAATTTTATCTGCTATTTCCTGCTTATTATTAAATGATTTTGTTTTAGAAGGATTTAATAATTTTTGGGTCTCCATTTTCTTTTCACTTAGCCTAATGATTTTGACACAGTTATATTAAATACTCTAACTACAATTATTTAAAGTCCCATTATATCATCAAATTAAATTTTTTATTAATAAAAAAAAATTTTTTTTTTAACCTTTCTTTTACTAATTCATGCCAGATGAATTTGATTTCAAGAAGTTCAAAACAATGGAGGAATTTAGTAAAACAGTTGAGGGAACAAGATATCTACATGAGCTTTATCTAAGAGCTGTAAATAATCCTGTTCGAAGAGAAATCTTAGAAATAGTTAATAAATCAAAAAAAATATCAAAAAAGGATTTATACAAGAAGTTGTTGGAAAATAAAACGATATTAGATGAAAATATGTTTAATTATAATATAGATTTTTTAACTAAAGCTTTTTGTATTAAATCTAACGAAGATGAAGAAAATAAGGAAATTTTTTATGAAATTACTCAAAGTGGAAAGGTAATTGAATACTTAGAGTAATTGAGATTGAAATAACGTAATTATTCTGTCATGTTTTTAAAACAATTGCAACAAGGAACTCCCAAATGCAAATTTAATTTTAATAGTCTACTCCTTTTTAAGGTCATTAATCGAATTAATTCTTCTATTAACGATTTTTTATTATCATCAAAATAGAGCTGTTTTAAATTAAAATAATGGTTGAAATTACCACAAATTGGGCAAGTTGAATAGAATTTTGTAAATTTTTTGAATATTTTTTTTTCTGAATCAGACAACTTCTTCAATTTTAAATCAGGATTACTTTCAATGATGTTTTTCAGGTTATTTAATTCGTTCAACATGGAATCTCTTAATAGATTAGAAGCATTTCTATGTAAATGTTCATTTTGATGTATTATTATCTCTGAATTATCGAATTTATCGATATATTCAGCTGCTTCATTGAAAAACCGTAATTCCTTTTTAATTATTTTATCTTGCATTCAGAAAAACAAAAGAGATTTTTTTAAATGTCTAAAAATAAAATTAGATAAGCATTCTAAAAAAATTTTATTAGAGTAATTTGAAATATTTTTCTCTTCGGTTGAATATATCATTTTTAATTTGTGCTGTTTGTCTTCTGAAAGTAATAATTCTAGAAGGAGCAAAATATTCAAAATCAAATTCAACATTTTCACCTTCCTTTTTACCTGGTATTGGCATAAGTCGAGCAGTTAATGGTTTATGTAGAGTTATAGAAATAGTGCAAATATCCAATAAGATATAAAACAACTCTTTTTCTGAAATATCACCAGGTAAAGGTACTACATCAAGACCCGCTCCGCACATAGTAGAGTATAATAAAAGTGAATCTAAATTATATCTATTTTCAGATAACCTTTTAGATAAAATAAAATCTTCTAATACTGGTTGCATGAAACCTGAAAATCCTATTACTTTCTCTTTATTAGCTGGAATTGCATTTTTTAATAAAGCTATTCCGGTTAATGTTCCATTGGCTCCAAAATACTCAATTCCTAATTTTTCTATAGCAGTTCCAATACTTTTATCAATTGTGGGGTATGGAGCAGGTGTAAAATCGATTCCTTTAAATTCTATATCAAAATTTCTCGCAACTGTTTCAGATATTTTAGTTAAGTTATCATAGATCTCATTAAATTTAGCTAACAGATTTAGTTGTGCGTCTTTCAATGATTTGCTTTTTTCGAATACATTTATAACTTCATCTGCCATTTCTAAAGCTAAAGAAAAGCCAGGTTTTTCTGAAAAGTGATAAGCTGCTGGAAAGAAAGGTATATTAGGTTTAATATTAGCAGATACACAAAATTGTAAATTCTTAAACGGATCAGGTTCTGATAATTCTTTTATTATTTTAGCACTTGATTTAAGGGCATCAAGATTTATTCCATGTTTAGTAGATGCAACTGGTAAAGATGTGAAAAAATTATTATAATTTGTAATAAACTGGGGAACCTCGTCTAATAAAAGTTTCTCGAAAATTCCCAATTCTTGCATTTCGTTTGCTAACATCATGCAACAAGCAAAATATTTAATTCCATAATCTTTAAATATATCTTGTAAAAAACCTAATTGATTATTAATGGCTACTAACGTTTCTTTTAAGTTTTTTTCATAAAATAGTTTATTTTCATAACTAAATAGAGGTTGTGAAGCAAATCTTTTAGTGTCAACAGTAATACCGATTTCTTCTAACTTACTAATTAACTCGTCATAAAATGAAGAAAAGTTTGATAATTTCGCTTGTAAAAATGATAAAATAGCTTCATTCTTATATAAAAAAGGGATAATTTGTCCTATAGTAATAGCTCTTACTCTCATAATCAGATCATAAAATTATTTATTTGAAATTAAAATTCTCGACCTATAATATAATAAAAAATATCTATTAATAAGATCTATAAGAGAGACACTAAAAAATATTTAATTTTATTTTAAGTAATTTATCATTAATTTAAATTAAATTCAAGAATCCTAAATTTCATCCAATTTAGCTTTATCTTTTAATTCTTCTTTAAAGGAAGGTGGTTTTAGATATTCATCTGGGTGTATTGGACCTAGTTTATCCAATTCCTCCTTAAATTCTTTAATTACTTTTGCGTATTTTTCTCCTTCTCCAGCGGATATACTAACAATTTTAATACGATTCTCATTAATATTTGCCTGATTCAACATCTCACGAATGCTTTCATATCTTGTTTTGGCTTTGTTAAAACCAGTGTCATAATGACAATCTTGGGGATAACATCCAGCAATTAAAACGCCATCAGCACCTTGAAAAAAACTTTCGAATACTAGGGATGGATTTAACATTGCCGTACACATGACATGAATAGGTCTCACATTTGTAGGATAAGTAATTTTACTTGTTCCGGCGAGATCTGCACCCACATAAGAACACCAATTACATAAAAACGCTATAATTAATGGGCTTTCTCTTTTTTCGCTTAAGACTGTTTTAATTTGAGTAGAAATTTGCTCTCGCTTAAATCCTGGAATATAAAGAGCATCATAAGGACACATTGCAACACAAGCTCCACAGCCCGAACAATTCGCATTTATTATTTTTAATTGATTATTTTCAATTTTCAAAGCATTATAACCACAAATATTCTCACATAATCTACAGAGATCACAATTTTCTTTAATTAAATAAACGATATGAGGATCTAACTCTACTTTTCCTTTTGAAATTAAAGCAATAGCTTTGCTAGCAGCACTTTCTGCTTGGGCAATACTGTTTGGTATGTCTTTTGGACCTTGAATTGCTCCTGCTAAATATATCCCACTTACAAGTGTCTCAGAGGGTTTAATTTTTAAATGCTTTTCTAATAAAAAGCCATATGGATCTTGAGAAATGTTTAATATATTACTTAACTTATCAGTTCCATCTGCAGGTTCAATACCCACCGCTAAAACTACTAAATCTGTCTTATTTTCAAATAGAGAGTCTTCAATAATATCTTCACCACGCACTATTAATTCATTTGATGTATCACTCTTTAAAATGGCTGAAATATTGCTTTTGATGAAGCGTACACCAAATACTTCACGTGCTCTATTATAAAATTCTTCGCAATTTTTACCCACAGCTCTTATATCTGTGTAATAGATATTAATTTCAATATTGGGATATTCTTGTTTTAATAGAATAGCTTGCTTTATGGCTTCATTGCAACAAACTTGACTGCAATATTCATGGTGAATTTTTTTATTTCGAGAACCAACACATAAAACAAATGAAACTTTTTTAGGAGCTTTACCATTAGAAGCTCTCACAACTTTACCATGAGTTGGACCATCATTATTAAGCATTCTCTCCATTTCCATTGTAGTAATTACATCTGTGTATTTTTCATATCCATATTCTCCTAATAATGATGGATCAAAAGGTTTTAGACCAGTTGCTACAATAATTGAACCTACTTTAATATTGAGAATTTTTGGTTTTTGATCAAAATCAATAGCATCCCTTTCACCACATGCTTGAGCACATGCTTTACAACCAATACAATAATCTTCCAATATGTTTGGAAATAAAGGTATTGCTTGAGGATACGGAACATCTATTGCTTTTCTTGGAAAAAATGTATCTTCTACATCAATAGGGCATACCTCTCGGCAAATATCAAAACAACCAACACAATTTTCCTCTTTTATAAATCGAGGATTCTTTTTTATAGTAATATCAAAATTTCCAATATATCCTTCCACTTTTTCAACTTCAGAATAAGTTAGGAGCTCGATATTTAGATTATCATTTACTTCAGACATCATAGGGCCTAAAATACAAATTGAACAATCCAAAGTGGGAAAAGTTTTATCAAAGAGGGCCATATGACCTCCGATTGTCGCATGTCTTTCAACTAAATATACTTTATTACCTGCATTAGCAATTGTTAAAGCGGCACTTATACCTGCGATTCCACCACCAATAACTAAAACAGAAGGTTCTATATCTGAATATTGAACTTCTAGGGGTTCAAGAAGCTTTACTCTTTCTATTGCCATGTTTATTTGATCTATTGCTTTTCTTGTTGCTTTTTTAGGAGTATCATAGTGAACCCATGAATTTTGCTCACGTATATTGGCAAATGATATTAAGAATCGATTTATTCCTGCCTTTTCAATGGTTTTTCTAAAAAGAGGGCCATGCAATTTAAATGAACAAGCTGCTATAACAATACGATCTATTTCATTTTCTTTAATATCGTTAGTTATTTTACTTAATCCTGCTTCTGAACATAAATACTGGTCGTCAAAGACTACAATTTCGGGGAAATTATTTTTATAAAATTCTTTTAAATGTGGAATATTTAACGTGCTTGATATGTTCTTCCCACATCCACAAATAAATAGTCCAATCTTTTCCGTCATGACATTTAAAAAAATAAAAGGGTATCCTACCTACATTGAATTATTTAATATTTAATAGAATTAAGAATATAAATTATAAATTTTGTTAATAATGAGAATATAAAAAAAAAAGTACTCTATTAAATTTAAAAATAATTCCATATAAATATGACAAAAATGAAAAGATTGGATATTTACATCTCAAATTTTCCATTATCTAAATCTAATTATTTAAATGGGGATATAACGTTCATAATTTTAAATATATTTATAATCTCAATTCTATTTTTTAGTTTTTAAGGTGAAATGCTATTAAGCATCTAATAAAAAATATGTAAAATTTTTTAAACTGGGTAAGATAAAATAAACTCAATTTTAATTTGAAAAAATTAAAATTTCCCTATATTTTAAAATATTTTAAAAAAAAAAAGTGATCTTATATGGGTGAAACTGTAAGTAGTGGAACGTTTAGAAAAGAAACTACTGCATCAAAAGTAGTAGCTTTTATCGCATTTTTGTTCATGATGATGGAAGCAGTTGCCTTATTTTATGATGTTGATGCTGGTCTTAAGGAGGATATTGCCATTGTTTATGGGATAATAATAATAATACTTGCCGCAGTCCTTTTTCTTTCATTAGATTTTATTGATTTAAAGAAGTTTAAAATTCCATACACATGGTGGATTCTTCTAATTATTGGCGTTCTTCTAGTTATTTTTGCGATTTTAGCAGAATCAACTAACTATCTTCCAGCTACATTAGTTTTATTGGCTTTTCTTTTAGAATTCTTACTCACAAAGAAAGATTACCAAGCTTCAAAATTAGTAGCTCTTCTCGGTGGTGCTATGGGTATATATGATTGCATTATTATCTTCATGTCAGGTGACTTTATTGAACCTCTAGAAATGGAGTATTTATATGTAAACGCTGTTTTTGGTATAATTTTTGCAGTCATTCTAATATTAACAACACAAACTAAAATTAATATCAGAATACCATTTATTTGGTGGATTGTTGCGTTTGTAGGATTTTTCTTTTTTGCATGGATTTGGATAGATGCATGGACATTTGCTCAACTTTTAGACCCCCAAATGGCACTTGGGGGAGATGCTTGGTTTGTGATAGCTACTGCATTTATATTACTGGCATTAGGCTTCTAAATTAAATAATAATTATTCTATTTTTTTTTTTAATTTTTAGACCACTCTTATCATTCTTTTTACTAATTGTATTAAGAAAAAAGTATTATTAGGGATTAGAAAAATAAATAATATTAATAAATTTTATCGTTAAACGTTGTTGTCTTCGATCATTTTTTTTGTTAGAAAGGGATATACTTTCAGAATATCAAAATTGTGTTTTTTCATCTCTAAAAAGTAATTCTTTTCTATTTCATATTCCTTTTTTGCCCAATTTAATATCTCATCCCTAGAATAATATTTACCCTTTAAGATTTGTAATCCCTTACATTTTTTTGTATAATCATCAAAATTTTTTTTACTCGATACCATCATCTGCCAAAATGGAAAGGATCTGCATTGAAATGGTCGATATATATGAACAGTACATATATTTTCTTTAAGGAAATGACAATGCTCATCTTCCCCTGTAAATTTAAATCCAAGCGCTTTAAAACGATATGTTTTTCCTCTCTGTTCCCCCTCGTCTTTCCAATAAAAAGAATCATCGATAACCTTAAGATATTTATCAGCGAAATTTCTTAAGCCTTTTTTTCCTTTTAATCCTAAAAAATTAGCTAATCTAATTATATCCTCTTTATATAGATAGACTTCTCCTTCATTCAATCCTGTACAACATTTACCGCACATTTGGCAGGAAAATTCAATTCCATTTTCTAGATTTCTAGAAATCTTAATCTCTGTGGAAGTCAATCCAAAAAATAATTTTCAATTTTTAGATTAATAATTAATATACAAATATTTAATTAATATTTAAATATTAATTCATTGATTATGCTAAGCAATAAAGGAAAAGGAATTTAAATTTTTGGTGATACTATTAAGCTCAAAAGAAAAATTAGAGTTAGATTTCCAATATATTAGTGAAAATCTAAAGAAATTAGGAGATATTGGAATAAAAAATGATCTTATCAATGAAAAACAATTTAAAGAATGGCAAAAAGACTTTGGAGTAATATATGGTGTAAAACAAACTGATTTAAGATTATATACTGTTCTTTTTTTAATTTATTTAATAGGATATGTTTTTATCTCGAAATATATTTTGGATTGTAATAATATATTGTTAAATCAAAATTTCTCTTTTAATAGTTTTAAAAAAATTGAAGAAAATACAAAAATTAAATATAATCACATTAATATCTTTGAAATTAAATATTTTGAACCACTATTTTTTCTTTCTAAAAAAGAAGATTTAAATTTTTTCTGTCAATTCGTCTTAAATGTTTCCAATTATATTTTTAAATTAAAGATACCTCCTACCTATTTCTTTGATTATCTTATTCAAAAAATTATATCCCCTATAATAAGACATAAATCTGGTGAGTATTATACTCCACCATTTCTTGCAAGACAAATGATAAAAGAATCATACTTATTTGGTGAAACTATTCTCGATCCTAGCTGTGGTTCAGGGAATTTTTTAACAGAAATAATTCAATTTATTATTTCTCAAAATAAACCTAAAGAAGAAAAAATTTCTGCAATTGATAAGGTATATGGTTATGATGTAAATCCAATTTCCATTTATATATCTAAGATTAATCTATTATTTATATTAAAAGATTATGTTTCTGATGAGGGATTCCATTTATACATATTTGACTCATTATTTCAAAAGAATGAAAATTTTAATAGAAAATATGATTTGATAATAGGAAATCCTCCTTGGTACACTTATCGTGATATTCCGTCCATTAATTATCAAAATAAAGCTAAGATGTTAGCAGAACAACTGGAAATAAAACCACTACCTAAAAATCTCTTAAATTTAGAAATGTCTACCTTATTTTTTAATAAAGCAAGAGATTCTTATATGAAAGAAGGAGCAAAAATATTTTTTGTTATTACGAAAGGTGTTATTACGGGGTCTCACGCATCTAGATTCCGTAATTTCAAAGGATTTTCAGATGTAAAAATTTGGACTTTTGACAAAAAAATTGAAAATTTATTTAATATTGATTTTATCTGCTTATTTGGGAAGAAATCAAGAAAAAAATCAGAAGAATCGATTAAAGAAATACCCTCTTACCATTTTTCTCTAAATAATGAAATTGAGAATATTGATTATTTTGATAATATAGATTTAAAATTAGAAAAAGAACTAACTCTTGTACCTTATATAGTTGAAAAAAAAAGCGATAAATTGTATACAAGGAAATTTATATCAAAAGAAAACAGTAAAAGACTATTACCTATCCGTGAAAGTCATTATAAAAAGCTATTTCATAAAGGAGCAGATTTAAATCCAAGAAATCTAATATTTGTTCGATTTGATAATATTGATAATGACTTAGTAAAAATAAATCCAGACGAGAGAATTTTTAAGAGGGCTAAATCACCCTGGAATAAAAAAGAGTTCAAAGATGTTATTATTGAGAATAAGTATTTGTTTAAAGTGATTAAAAGTACAGAATTGGTCAAATTCCATGCATATGGTCATTATGATGTCTTTTTACCCCTTAACAAATCTAATTTAGCTTTTCATTATGATGATCTAGCTAGCCACGCTAAATTGTTTTATGATAAAATAGACAATATGTATAAGAGATATAAAAAAACCACAACTAAACATAAATCTTTGATGGATAATTTAAATCGATGGTCGAAATTAATAAATGAAAGGCAAAGATCAAAAATAAAGGTTGTATATAATAATTCAGGTTCTATTGTGTATTCTGCAGTACTACAGGGAGAGTTTATAATTACTGGAGATTTAAGTTTTTATAATACAAATAATCTTGAAGAGGCTCATTATTTATCAGCTATCTTGAACTCTAATCTAATTACAAAACAAGTAAGGATCATAAAAAGCTCAAGACATATTTTTAAACTTCCTTTGGATTTTCCTATTAAAAAATTTAATTCTCATGATCCTAACCATAAAAAGCTAGCGGAATTGGGCAAGGAAGGACAAATAATTACTAAAAAAACGATTAATACCTTTATTGAAAATAATAATGCCAAATTCACTAAGATTAAAATTCAAAATGAGCTAAATAAGAAATTAAAACCCATTTTAAAACAAATCGATGACATTCTTGTTAGAGACCTACAAGACAGTTAAAAATGGGATATAATCAATTTTTAAGGTATTAAAATAAATAAGTGGTTTTACATTATTCACATATTATATTCCTATTCAAATATGAAAAACTACATTTTTAAAATTCTAATAATTGGAAACGCAAGTGTTGGAAAAACAACACTACTAAGAAGGTATTTAGTTAATTTTTTTACCAAGGAGCTTACTTTCGATAAGGCACATTGTCTACTCCAATTATGGGATTTAGGTGGACAAGAACGTTTCAAATATCTTCTTAAAAGTTTTGTAATGGGCTCAAGGGGGGCTCTTCTTCTTATCGATTTAACCCGAATGCCTATTATAAAAGATATTTTAGAATGGGTAAATATTGCTCGATTACATAACATAAATCTGCCAATTCTACTGGTGGGAACAAAATCTGATTTGACAGACTTAATTGCTATAGACGATGAAAGTGCTCTTCATCTAAAGAATACTTATAATATGATAGATTATGTAAAAACATCAGAAAAAACTGGCAATAATGTTGATGAAACATTTGAACTGATCGCAAAAAAATCAGTTCATATAAGTAAATACTAGGTAAAAATATCGTTTTAAAAAGTAATTATGGAAGATGAAATAGTAATATTAGGATCTGGTGGCGGAAGGCATCATATAAGGACTCAATATAGAGCTACGGGTGGTTATTTATATAAATTCAATGGGATCCAAGCTCATATTGACCCTGGCCCTGGTGCTATTGTTCGAATTAATCAATTTAAAGAAGATCCTGTAAAAACAGAACTATTTATTGTAACTCATGCTCACGTTGATCATTATAATGATATCGATGCTATCATTGAATGTTCAAGAGAAATATTGCATGATAGAAATTATAATTATTATAAAAAAGGGACATTAATTACCACTAATGAAGTACTGAAGTATATTTCGGAGTACCATTTAAATATGCTTAAGGAAATTGTGAAATTTAACGCAGGAGATATTTTTGATTATAAAGGAGTAGAAATTATTGGCACTAAAGTCGTTCATTCACCTGCTAATGAAGGATTTGGGATTAAGTTTAACCTTAAAGATTATTCTTTAGCTTTTACTAGCGATACCATGGTATATGATGAATTTTCTAAGGAATTCTCAGGTGTTAATATTTTAGTTCTTAATCTTTTGAGACCAGATTCAAAAGTTTGCAGAAGACATTTATGTACTGATGAAGTTATACCACATTTAAATAAGATTAGCCCTCCTCTTAAAAGCCTAATTATTACTCATTTTGGTTCATTTATGGATAGCCCAAGAACGACAAAAAATTTTGTTCCAAGTCAAGTAAAAAAACTCCAAGAAAATACAAACATAACCAATATTATTGCTGCTGAAGATGGATTAAAAATAAAGATTAGAGATCTTTTAAAATAAATATTTTGTTTTAGATCAATAAAACTTGTTGTCGATATTGGAACATATATAAATTATAATACGATGGTTTAAAAGGAAAGATGAATCTACTAGATTCAAGAAGGGAAATTTGATAGATAATTTGTGCGTAACATTGGATAGATCGACCCGATTCGGGAGATTGCCAAAATTCGCCCTCTATTAAACTCGTTGAGTTTAATTCTCTCCCTGATTTTAAAATTTCCGCACAGATTTCTCTTCCCTTCCCTTTTCTTTTACTATATGTAAAAGAGTATTGAATTAATATTAATAATGAGATTGAAATAATAGAGTAGTAGTAATCGATTTCAAAATAAGTCAATAAAGTTTAATCTATAGCCTCCCAATATCTACAAACAATGCACTGGTGGATTTTTTGAAATTCTAGTTTGTTAGAATTATTAGTACGAATTTTTCTTGTAATCATTACATTACCGCACTTATTGCAGAGGATTAAATCTTTAGGTTTTAATTTATGTGCGGACATGTATCATATCACATATACTATGTTATTCTAACTGGTAGCTTTATTCTTGTTATACCTATTATAATGGCAAATTGCCATTTAACTAACCCTTATTTATATAAGAACATATAAAAACGATTATATAAATATTTATTTAAGTAAAAGCTAGATGTCTCAAAAAATAAATTTACAAGAAAATTTATTGTTGTTCCTATAATTCAAGAGATTTTTTTTCATTTTCTTCTCTATTATCCATATTCTTAAGAACTGTTATAAGAATTGCAATGAATATTAGCCCACAACCAATCCAAGCAAACACTGAGAGAATTTCGTTTCCTATAAGGAATCCAAATAATGCTGCAAAGACAGGTTCAAGTGTAAATATTATTGCTACTTTTGATGGGCTTTGGTATTGCTGACTCCAATTTTGAAAGAGAATAGTGAGTGTCATAACACCTATACCTAGATAAATTAAAATATACCAATGAGTTGCCTTATATGACAATAATGTATAAGATTCTTGTATTAAAAATGAAGTAAAAAAACTCATACTAGAGACTACCAAAATTTGAAGAATTGAATAAGAATAGATATCTACAATCCTCACATATTTATCATTATAAATGATAAAAAATGCCCAAATGAATGCACTGATTAATACAATTAAATCACCGATAATAATTCCTGATTCTCTTTCCAAAAACAAAAAAGCCAAACCTAACACAGATAATGCAACAGCAATCCAAATTCTTTTACTTATTGATTTCTTAAAGCCAATCCATGTTATAAAAGGTACAATGATAGCACTTAATCCAGTAATAAAACCTGCTTTTCCTGCTGTGGTTGTTTGAAGACCATGTGTCTGAACTGCCAAACCAATAAAATACAGCATCCCTGTTATAATACTCATTAAAGCTGTCTTCTTATTAAGATTTTTTAAATGAAAGAAGAAGGGTATAAATCCGATAAGCGCAATTGAAAATCTAAGTCCTATATAAAGAAAAATTGGAATATCTTGAGTAATATTTTTTGTAAGAATGAATGATGTTCCCCAGAGAATGGTAGTAAGGATCAATAAAAATATGGCAATAATATTCCTTTTAGAGGAGAGATTACTAAAAGTTCTGTTTGCCATATTTATTACATCCAATAAATAGTAAGTGTGGTAAATATTTAACAAATAAAAATAATTCTTAATGCTACTTTAAGATGGTATTATAAGGATATCAAGATAACGAATTATGATGTTAAAACATAATTTATGCGTTTAGAGAATATTTTATAAATTAAATTATATTAATTATGCATATTTTGAATTTATTAATTACATTTATATTAAAACCGAGTAAAAAAATGGGTGATATGTTGCCAAAAAGCTATAATGAAATCAATGAAAAAATAAAGAATGGTAATGCAATGGTAGTTACTGCAGAAGAAATGATAAAAATCGTAGAAGATAATGGCATTAAGGTAGCGGCTGAAGAGATCGATGTAGTTACTACTGGAACATTTGGTCCTATGTGTTCAAGTGGTGCTTTTTTAAATTTTGGACATTCAGATCCGCCTATTAAGTTTGAACATTTATGGTTAAATGGTGTACCTGCATATCATGGAAATGCTGCGGTTGATTGTTATATTGGTTGTACTAAGATGGCGGATGTACGTCCATTTGAATATGGAGGTGGACATATTATTGAAGATCTTGTTTCTAGAAGACCAATAAGATTGAAAGGTAATTCTTACACCACTGATTGTTATCCACTTGCAGATCTTGATACTGAGTTAACAATCGATGATATAAACCAAGCAATTTTATGCAATCCAAGAAATGGTTATCAGAGATATGTTTGTGCTGTAAATAGTTCTAATAAAACCTTGTATACATATATGGGAAAATTATTGCCACATTTTGGGAATGCTCATTATGCAGGAGCAGGATGTTTGAATCCTTTAAGCAATGATCCTGAATTTGAAACGATTGGAATAGGTACACGCATTTTTCTTGGTGGTGGAATAGGGTATGTCATAGGGGAAGGAACTCAACATAACCCAAAAAATCATTTTGGAACTCTTTTTGTAAAAGGAGATTTAAAGCAAATGAACTCTAAGTTTTTACGTGGCGTCGCATATGAGAAATATGGTACATCATTATTTGTCGGTATTGGGGTGCCAATTCCTATTCTAAATGAAAGCTTGGCAAAAAAAACATCAATTAAAGATGAAGAAATTTTGACGGAAGTAGTAGATTATGGGATACCAAGACGAGAAAGACCTATACTTAAAAAAGTAAATTATCAGGAATTAAAGAGTGGATATATCGAGTTAAATGGTAAAAGGGTAAAATGTTCCTCACTTTCTTCTCTGTTTTATGCTCGAGAAATTGCTAAAACTCTTAAAAAATGGATTGAAAATGGAGATTTTTTCTTGAATCCGCCAGCTGAAACATTACCCCTTGATACAGTCTTTAAACCACTGAAGCAAATTTCTAAAGTGAAGTTTGTCAAAGATTTAAAAAGAGATGCTGTAACCTGCTTTGATAATTGTAATTTAAAAATAGTTGCTAACAAAATAATTAATCGAAATATGAATCATATAGTTATTACTGATATAGAAGAAAATCTTAAAGGAATTGTAACAAGTTTTGATGTCACTAAGGCCATTGCTGAAGATAAAACTGATTTGAATGATATAATCACTAAAAAAGTGATAGTGACCATGGATGATGAACCAATTGACGTTGCTGCAAGAAAAATGAAATTAAATAATATTTCTGCTTTACCAGTTATTAATGAGAAAAATAAAGTAGTTGGGATAATAACAAGTGAGGAATTGATGTAAAAAATGACAATAATTAATGTTCTACTTCCTTTTGGAGTAATAAAAGACATCACTGATTATTCAAGATTCATTAAAGAAGTATTAAAATATGATATTAGTCTAAATATTCTAAAATTTTCAACAAGTACAAATGGACTCAATTTATTGATTGATATCCCAGAAGATAAAATAAAAGTAATAACCGAATCATTAAAGAAAAATAATATTATCATAAATAAGAAAGGTCGAGTAATCATTGATGATGACAAATGTATAGATTGTGGTGCTTGTATCTCTCTTTGTCCTACAGATGCATTACACTTAGATAAAGAAGAAAGACTAGAATTCTCGTATGAAAAATGTATTGGCTGTTTATTATGTATAGATTCTTGTCCACGATTTGCAATTGAAGAAATGTAATAATATTTTTAGAAAGTTATTATCCTTTTTGTCCATATTACTCTTTTGTTATAATTTCAAAAATATCATCTATCCGAGGTGTTTTTCGTCTAAGGGTAATACATCGTTCTTCCTCACAACCTCTTAAAATAGCTATTAGTTCGTTGAGATGAATAGTAGGAACGTCAAGTTTCTCTCCAAACAATTTATTCATTTTATCCCGATATTCAGGTTTGCTCAAAGTATATAAACAAGTCGGGCAGGGCATTAAAATAAAATCAGCCCCAACATTTTCAGCACTTTTAAGTTTGGTATATGTTATTTTCAACGCTTCTTTAGGATTTATTAATAATTGCGAAGCCCCCCATCCACAACAGCTCTCTCTTTCTTGATAATCAACAGGATTGCCTCCAAAGAGAGTTACTAATTCATCTAGTTTAGTTTTATCTCTTACATATGCTTCTACATTCCTTTTATCCCTTGATAAATTTAAATAGTGACATCCGTAATGAATAGCAACTTTAAGTCCTTTTAAATCAAATTTTAAAGAATTAAAAACATCATTTCGAATTAAATATAAAAAATCTAAGTCATGAACTAATTTTAGATTAAAATCATCCAAAATTTCATATTTACCAGGATAATTCTCACCAATTCCCTTATTTTTTAATTCATTTAAAATATCTTGAGTTTTTTTCCTTACTTCAGGAATATTTAAAAATTCGCGTCCTCTTAAAATGCTATTATAACATCCATTGCAACTAAATAATACAACATCTGCTATTCGATTCATTTCATTTAGGTTCCTTTCGTTTATTGCAGCAAATTGAGCTCTTGTTATCAAGTTCCTTTGAAAGAACGTACCAGAACAGCATGATTGATTCTCACACAGGGTTACATTTAATTGAAGTTCCTCTAAAAGATCTTGAAGTCCCCATCTAACTCCTGGGAAATATAGTTCAAGACATGCTTTAAATAAACATAATCTTTTTCCTCTAAAAAATTCTAAAGGATTTTCAAGATAATTCTTTTCTATTTCATCTAGGTTTAATATTAAATTCACGATTTCCATTAATACAAATCCAAATTCTTATTTCTTTCTTTTTTTTTCCTTTGTTTTATTTTTACTTGCCTTAAATACATACTTTATACGAGCAAAATTACAAATTTTGTTTAGTTCCTCCATTCGATCTGGTGGTACTCCGCCATCCAATGGATTTTCTAAAACTGTACCATTAGTAAGAAATCTTTCAGCCATTTCTACATATTTCCTTAAGTCATTATAACGAGGTCCGTATCCCTTTTTAAAACTCTCATTTCTTAAATTAATGATTAATAGGGGGATATTAATATTATCTTTTGGACAGACTCTCCGGCAGCGCTCGCATAAAAAACAAAACCAAATATCAGGATCCTTTAATACACTCTTATCTCCTCGAAGTATTTTCGAAATTATTTTTCTTATATTAAATTTAGATACTTTGGAAGCAGGGCAATCACCAGTGCATTTACCACAACTAATACAGGAAATTATATTTTTATTTTCGTCTACATCATCCACCAATTCTTTATAAAAGTCCCAATTCCAGTCTGTGTCAGTATATCCATCCATGATTTCGATTATTTTTAGCGAGTTATTTCATAACTTCTTTTTCTATGTGAGAATCATTATTCATTGTAAAAAAAAGTTATCTTTAATTTTGAAAATTATTTTATTAAGTTTTAATTATAATAATTACAATGTAATAATTAGAGACAAAGTAAAACATTTATAGATTAAAGAATTACTAGAAAAATTCCAATAAATTTTGCATGATGTCTAATAAAAATCGAATATCCTATAAACATTGTAGGAATTAAGAGGTTATTAAATGGTTCAATACAAGGATGGTAACATATATCTGAAAATAGTATATTATGGTATGGCAGGGTGTGGAAAAACTACTATATTAGAGACTCTCTATAATTTAACAAGGGAAGGTAATAGAGAAATAATTCCTGTGAGTGATTTACAAAAGATAGATAGAACAAGTGGAGCCACACTTTATTTTGATAGAGGAATTTTTCAATCAACGCACAAAAGGAAAGTATATTATAGAGTATATACAACTGCGGGTCAAAAAACTTTCACGCCATTAAGAGTAAAAGTTTTTAACATGCTTGATGCTGAAACTGATGGTGTAATCTTTGTAGTTGACTCCCAAACAAAATTCTTTGAAGATAATATCGAGTTTTTATTAGAATTAAAAAGCATAACTGGTGATAAACTTATAAAAAAGATTCCAATGATAGTTATGCTAAATAAACAAGATCTTAAAGAAATAATTAATGATGATGAATTTTCTCATATATTAAAAAGAGAAAAATTGTTATATGAACCAAATCATGAGTTGTATGTCTGGAATCCATTAATTTATAAAACTTGTGCATTATATGACCAACAAAAAGGTATTTATCGTAGTTTTTATGAAACTGCCAGAAGAACTGTATTATATCATGTATATGGAGATGGAAAAGCTCCAGTTGGTAAAAAAATTTCTGATACTTCACTCTTAGACATTTAATTTTATAGAAGTTTAAAAAAATTAAAAAAGAAAAAATGAAAATAAATTATACATTTTTTATGAAAATTTCTTTCATCCATCTAGGGAGTAAGAATCCCCCATAAAATTCAAATGCACTGAATATCAACAAAATTCTAACAACTACAACTAAAATTGATAAAAATGGATCTGTAGGGTCTTCAAATATCGCACCAAGCATAGAATCTAAAACTGCAGCGACTGTAAATGTAAGAAAAGCCGCACGGAGCAATTTCCCTTTCAGCCTTATTTCGCGATTTTCTGATTCAACAGATTTTTGAGCAAAAATAACTCCAGTTACTACCATAACTAAAATAACGAGTAATAAGTAGATGGTTATGAAAATACCAAAATCAACTGTGAATGGTCGATTGGGATTTATTACGCCAATTAAATCCAAATCGATAAAGAACAGAGTAAAGAAAATTATTTCAAAGATAATTGAAAGAATCACTGTAATAATTATAACTTTTTTTTGTGATTTTCTATAAATCATATCTGTAAAAGCTGTTAACCAAGCTAAAAGTGCTATTGGAAGAAAACAATTACCGATGATAAAGTACCACCCAATGTTCAATGATCGCTGAATAATAAGATTCATTAAGAATGAGACTGAGTCTGGAACCCAGGGAATTGAGACGCCTATCCAGCTTACTCCGACAAGTATTAGCAATCGATTCTTATGTTCAAAATATTTAGAAAGAATCGTAAATCCTATAATTAAAGAAATAATCACAAATATCAAACTAAAGCTTCCCTGTAAGATATCTACTAATTCAAGAGTCAAAAATTATCACTTTTGGTAAAAATATATTTTAGGTAAATACTATAGATTTAGATTGTTAAATATATATATTTATATTTTAATGAATTCAAATTGAGGATCAAAATTAAAAAAGAGATTTACATTAAATTATTTCGTAATTAATGGATAAGGGTTCTTCTACTCGTTCAGATATTAATTTTAAATGTGTCATATATTCATTAAGCGAGATTTTCTGATTATTATATCTATCTATTAAGTTTTTGATTATATAAAAAGGTAAAAATTTAATAAATCGAAAATCCGAATAAGGATATACATAACCCTTCGCTTCATAGATAAAATTCCTATCTATCAGTTCATTAAAAAGCTCTCCCCGATTGTTTAAAATATTGAGGCATTCATTAACTGATAAATATTTTTCTCTTAATATTTTTAATAAGGAAAATACATCCTTATCGAACAGAACAGTTTGAATTAAGTTTTTATCCTCAAAGTCAGATATTTTGTAAACTTCAAAATAAAATTCCTTCAAAGAATCCTTATACTTTTTTAAAATATTTTCTGGCATTTGGTCTTTGGGTACATTTTTAGGAGGTATTCTGATGCAGGAGAGATCATTTATAAGAAAATAACATTCTTTACTGCCAGGTACATTTTTTTTAATTACTAAATTTTCTTGGAGAAAAGATATAAGGATTAAATCAATATTAACTGTAGAAAAACCATATTCATTTCTTAAAACATTGGTGAGCTCTGATTTAGATATTACACCGTCTCTTAAGATTTGTAAAATAGTAAATTTTATCCTATCTTGAAAAAAGGTTTTTAAATTCTCCTCTTCATCTAATTTGGAGTAATTTCTTATTGTATTAAATGCTTCTGAAATGGCTCGAGTAATTTTATTTGTATTAATTAGCTCCACTAAATTTTTACTTATAAGGGCTAAAATATCGGGAGACTCTATAATTGTGTCTTTACTATTACCTTTTTGACTATAGACTAAAACCATAAAGTAAATTTCTCCCTCAAAAAGCTGTATTATTGAGATATAACTGTTATCTTCATCCTCAGGGATAAATTCAATCATAGAATTTTCTTTATTTAACTCATGCTTTGCCCAGATTTTTAAAAAAATTGGTTTTGGGGGAAAATTTTCCTCTGGAGGGTATTGTATAAGCGGTTCAGGTCCTGTCTGGGTATTCCAATGAGCTAGAATTATTCTTTCCATAGTTACTTCCCAATTATTCTCCTAAAGATAATATTGTAAAAATTTAACACACCATTAATAATGAAGAATTGATAAATTTTTTTATTTATAATCAATATTCATTTGTAAAAATTAATTTTCTCTTTCTTATTAATGGTTTTTGTTCTTATAATATTTTATTCTTTAAAGAGCTTAATTTAATCTATTAAAATCTTAGACTTTAATTTGAAGTATTATAAAAACTTGATTTTACTCAGAAAAATTTATTATGATTAAAAAGACAAATTAAGAAAAAGTAATCCTTGAAATTTTATGTTCAATTAAAAAAATTCTGGATAAGATTGCTCAATTCTATTTAAAGTGATTGCTAATAAATTCAGAACCTCTTCGCTGCTACTATTTTTAATATTTTCAATGAAATGATCTAAAATCTTAATACCAAGATTTATATCATCAGGAGTTTTTGGTCTTTTATATTGGAATAGAATATTAAACTCTTTTTCAACCCAATCTAGATCATCCTTCAGACTTCGTATATAATATTCCTCCGTAAGTTCTTCATCAATGTTCGACATATAATCACCTTTTATAAAATTTTATATCATAAAGTTGAAACACAGATCTATTTACAGATATGTGTTTGAAATAATCACAATATTAATCCTTATTACCTTGAATTAAAGATGGTGCATAATTATATAAATAAATTTAAAACGAAAAATTTTTATAACAACGTTACGAACAAATCAAATTTGTACACAAAAAAGAATTGATTTGTACAAAATGTAGAAAAATTAAGGAGGGATAAAATCTAATAGTCTAATTTGTTCTCCGTAAAAAAGTGGAGTTTAATCTATATTAACTCAATTGAAAATCTTAAATTCCTAGCGTTTTAGTGTAGATTCTATTGAAAATCTTAGACAGTTGATAGATTGTTTGAACATTATTGGTACTTATAGCTTGATTAAGATTTGTGTAGAATTCATTTAAATTCAGTTCATTGTTTATAGTGAGAAGAACTGATTTAGAGTGTTTTTCTTTTTCATTCATGGAGTATAATATTGTAATATGCAATAAAAAAAAGAGTAGTATCTAAGTAATACGTTAGAATTGTGGATAAGAGAAATTAATTAGAATTTTCTCCAGATTTCTTCTTTTCATAATATTTTACTATTATGTAATAAGCTATGAACATGACAACTAAAACTACCAAAATAATCAAAAGAACATTATTAAAGAGTTCAGATTGAGCATTAATTGTGTCTATTGGCAATGTAGCGAAATTAATTGGAGGAATTATACCTAGAGATGCGCCTAACCAAGAAAAAAAGAAAGCTCTTGGAATACTTCCAATCAAAGTTCCTAAGGAGTATTTTTTTATATCCATTTCTACTAATCCAGATACATAGCTAATTGGATCAAACGCTATAAATGGCAGGAATCTAGCTAATAATATAGCTCCTGTTCCATACTTTTTTATAAAGTCATCTGCTAAACCTATGGCTTTTTCTCCAATAAATTTTTTTACTAAAGGTCTTCCTCCTCGTCGGCTTAAATAGAAGCAAAGTAGTGCAGCACACATTGACCCCATGACACCCATAAATCCACCTAGTACTAATCCCCAGATCATACCTGTTGCAAGTAATACTATTTCAGAGGGTAAAGGTACGATTAATCCTTGAAGCGCCATAATAATTATGAACAAAGCGGCACCCCAGAACCCTAATGCGTACACAGGGTTAACAAACCACTCTACTACAAGTCTATAGAGAAAAGTTCTGTCAAAAACATAGACATAAATAAGCAATAAAAGAGATATAACGATTAAAATAGCAAATATTACGATATATGCAATCGTCTTAGTGTCAAAATGAGAAAAGTCAATTAGGTTCTTAAGATATTTCTTAATTTTTGCTGAAAATGGTTGTTCCATATCATTTTTATCATATTTATTGTTCTCTGCCATAAAAGTCAAATCATAAAGTAAAAATTAAGTAAGATTAGTAATTTAAATTTCTATAAAAAGTATTTTTTTCAATGTTTCCACTAATTAAATAGATATTTTTTTTTAATTATGAGACCTTATGTTTTTGCTCATCGAGGAGCCTCAGGTTATGAGATAGAAAATACAATTCCTTCTTTTAAAAGAGCAGTAAGTATGGGTGCAGGAATAGAAACTGATTTACAAATTACTAAAGATGGAAAATTAATATGCTTTCATGATTCTTTCATTGAAAGAAAAAGAGAATATTTTTCTATTAACTCTTTAAATTATGATGAAATCATGGATATTAAATTTAAAGATGGGCGAAAAATTCCACTTTTAGAAGAAGTTTTTCAATTTTTTATTGATAAAGCGAGTAAATCACGATATAGTTTTGATATTGTAAATAGAAAAGTTGGATTAGAACTCTTGAATCTTGCAGAAAAATACTCTCTCCTAAATAAAATTGAAATTACAGATAGAAGGTTAGCAGTCTTGTCCCAATTGAGAGAAAAAAGTGGTGAAATTAAGCTTATATATACAATACCAGAAAATAGTAAATCTTTTAATACTCAGTCTTTAAATGTTGAGAGATTGAAAAGGGGGGATATTTCTACTGTAAATTTGCAATGTACAAGATTTATTGAAGACAAGTTTAAAGTTATAGTTGACAATGATTTAAAATGCTATATTTGGGGAGTAAATACAAAAAAATATATGAAAAGAGTCATTAAATTAAAATATCGAGATCAGAGAGTAGAAGCAATATATACTGATTATCCAGACAAACTTATTAATCTAGTTATGAAATATTTTAAAAAAGATAATTTTTAATAGGGAATTACACTAAAAAAGTTGTTATTTATTTAATTTATATAAAGCGACATTAGGTATAAGAATGTTCAAAAATTTTATAAAATCATTAATTGGGAAATTATTATTTACGCTAATATTTATTTGGATTATTCTTGCTTTGATATTTGGTTTCACAGATTTAGAAATATCAAAAATAACTGTAGATACAAATTCTGCTTGGGGAATTTTTGGAGATAAATATGGAGGTTTACCTGGATATGGATTATTAGCTATTGCTATATCCGTATTTATAGGAGGATACAATCATAATATAAGAGACCAAAAAATTCCGGGATATGTTATCATAGGTATCGGGATTACTTTATTAATTATTGGTTTACTTTTTAATATTGATGAGTTAATATTTGATGGAGGTACAATCTCCCTTTGTTTAACAATATTTCTTATTTTTACATTTAATAAGGATTGGACAAAATATAGAAAAATTTCAACAGTTGTTATTGCTTTAGCAATTTTAAATCCTTTATTATTTATTAGAATTACCAAGGTATTGTGTGGTAGAGTACGGTTTTATGATTTGACTTATCCTAGTTTTATTGAATACACTCCATGGTTTTTACCACCAGGACCAACATCTAGTGGTAGATCTTTTCCATCTGGCCATACAGCTATGTCTTTTATGCTTTTGCCTCTGCTCATATTAGTTAAAGATTATGAATGGAAAGATCTTCGAAAAATATTACTTACTATTCTAGTAGTTGGATGGGCTATTTTCGTTGGTTTATCTCGTGTCGTTATTGGTGCTCATTATGCTTCAGATGTATTATTTTCTGGTATGATGGCATCTATTATTACAATTATACTTTATAAGAAAATATATTTTGATAAAAAATAATAAATTAAAAAAATTGTCTTAAATATGAAAGAAATTGTTAAAAATCTATATCACATAGGAGATTCTGGTTGCTCTGTTTATGTGATAAATACAGAAAGTGAAGATGGACTTGTTTTAATTGATTGTGGAATGAGTTTAAATTTAATAAAAAAAATTAGTAAGGTTGGATTGAATCCAATGGAAATAAAAAATTGCATCATCAGTCATTTTCACATAGATCATATAGCAGCATGTTCAGATCTTAAAGAATTTAATAAAAAAGTGAAGTTTTACGCTCATGAGCTTGATGCTATACCCATCGAAGAAAAAGGACATAATAGAGAAACTGCTGCTATATGGTATGGAGTTGAATATAAACCTATCAAACTTGAAAAACGGTTGAAAGGGGATATTGAAATCTTAAAATTTGGGAGTTATGAATTTCAATGTATTCATACACCAGGGCATACTCCGGGATCTATTTCAATTTTAATTGAAATGAAAGAAATTAATAAAAAAATTCTATTTGGCCAAGACATACATGGACCTATAATTCCTGGAGTTAGTAATTTTGATGATTATCAAAGATCTCTTAGAAAAATTTTAGATTTAAATGCTGATATTTTATGTGAAGGTCATTTCGGCGTCTTCCAACCTGCGAGTGAAGTTGCAAAATATATTAAAAGATATATAGAATAAAAAGTAAAGATGATTATTAGTATAATTTCTTTCTTTTTCACTTCTCATCAAATAAATTATGATCAAGGTGTACCCATTTTATCTAAGATTCAAAAAATTTTTTTATTTCTTCTTCAGCTATCATTAAATCATCTTCTGTAAGAAAATCATGATCTATATTATCTTTTATTACTAAATCATATTCAACGTTTAAATTTTTCAATATTTCGTTAGCTTCAGACAAAGGAGTAACTTTATCCCTACCTCCTATTAAAATTTTCAATTTTTTAACATTTACTTGAGTTATAAATTTCCTGATTTGAAAATCATTACATTCGAGTTCCTTCTTTGTCAATTCTATAAATTTATTGATGTTGCTGATACCTTTAACATTACCTGGAAGAAAATGGTTAATATAATTCAATATTTTTATAAAGTTATCATTATAGACATGTTTTTCTAGATCTAAGATTGGACTAATTAATAGAAATTTATTGATATTTTTAACCATAGAACAAAGGATCAAGGCTATATATGCACCAAAATCATGTCCAATAATGTTTATATCATCAATTTTGAAAATGTTGTCCTTAGCCATTAATTCTAAAAATTTTATTAGTTTTAAACTATCAGAAACTTGAGATTTGATTGAAATATTCCCTTCACTAAATCTATAACCCCGAAAATTAAAAGCTAGAAATGAGTAGCCCAAATCTAAGATATATTTATAACTTTTAACAATTTCTTGTAAAGTAAACAGTTGCGGAAACCCATGGAAATAAATGACAATAGGATAAGGTTTAATAAATTCCTGAGGAGGGAAATATAATAATCCTCTAAAAATTTGACCTTCATTATTAATTTGAATTTCACTTACTTCATAAAGTCCATCAAACTGTTTATTCTTAAATTCCAAGAAATAATCAACTAAAATTAGGCAATCATTAATTTTATCTAACTTATACTATTTAATAAAAGTAAGATTGTTTTAGAAGATTAGCAACTTTATATAAAATCATAGAAAAAAATTATATGATAAAAGAAGACTGGCATACCCATAATAAACTCTGCCATCATGCAGTTGGCTCAATCGAAGATTATATTAAAAAGGCTATTGACTTGGAACTCCAAACCATAGGAATTAGCGATCATTTTCCCTATGAGTTTCTACATAACATTGAAAGGATTCCTTATAAAGAGTATGCTATTACTTTACCAGAAATTGAGAATTATATATCCACTACAGAAAATCTAAAGGAGAAATATAAAGAAGATATTATAGTACGAATTGGATTTGAAATTGACTATTTTAAAAATCAGGAGTATGCTTTAAATAATTATTTATTACCGAAAATAAATCGGCTAGACTATATTTTAGGTTCAATACATATCTTAAACTTTTTTGACGGTAAAGGGGCTTGGACCCTTGATGATTCCCGATTTAGACAAGATTTTCAATTTTATGGAATAAATCAAGTTTATTTGTTTTATTATAAGACATTACAAAATATGTTAAGTTCAAATAAGTTTGATTTTGACATTATTGCTCATTTCGATTTGCCTAAAAAATTTAATGATATTCCTAGCAATAAGGAAATGATATGGAATGAGATGATGAAATGTCTTGAGCTGATAAAGAAAAGAAATGTTGCAATGGAAATAAATACAGGGGGTTTAAGAAAGGATTGTAATGAACAATATCCGAGCAAGAAAATAATAAGAGAAATGTATTTACTTGACATTCCTATTATCTTAGGATCTGATGCACACGATCCCAAAGAGATTGCTTGGGAATTTGAAAAAATACTAATAATGCTGAAAAAGATAGGATATAATCAACTAGCTCACTTTAATAAAAGAAAAAGAACATTTATAGAAATATAATAGACTTTGAAAGTAAAAAATTAATTATAACTTCCTACTTTGCAACCAACCTTCAAGTGCAAGGGCATTTAATAATTTAATATGTTTTGGATCTTCAGTAAGGATTACCATATTATTATCTTCTTTTTGTCCAATAACTCCAAATAATAATTCTTCTCCATCTCGAGTTAGTACGAATCTATCTTTTCTCTCATAATTTCTAAGAGAAATATTATCTAAACTTTCATATTCATTTAATAATTCAGAGTGTTCTTCAATTCCCGGATTAATTGAGCAAGCAATCTTCATTGTCACAGATGATCTAAGTTCATAAAGATAAAGTTCTTGCAGATCTTCTATACTGGGAACAACGATCATTACGCTAGAAATTGCTCTCTGTAGTATTTCCCTCATCTTTTCAAGAATCTCAGGTTTATTAATTTTTATAGCTGTAAAATCAATAATTTTAACATCTTTTGAACTAGATTGCACTTTCCTTATTTTGTCAATTTCCAACTCTAAGTTTTCAAAATCCTCATCGGATTTCGTCAATTCTTCATTTAATATTTCTATTTCTTTTTTTAATTGGTTGACCAATTCATTTTTTTCTAATACAACATTTTGATCAACTGTAGTGGAAGTTAATTTTTCGATTTCTTCTTCCTTTAGTGCTATAGTCTTTTCTAATGTTTTAGTTTCATCATTCTTAGTTTTAAGAGTCTTTTCAAGAGTTTTGATTTGTTCTTCTTTTAATTCTAAAGAATTCTCGAGAGTTTTAATTTGTTCATCTTTTAATTTGATGAGGTTATCTTTAGCTTCTAATTGTTTTCGTATTGAAAATTCATCCATTATAAAAAGATCATAAGAATTTTTATTTATATTTTTAATTATAATGGTTAAAATTTTAAAATTTGTTATTTCTAATTATTTTTGTTTATTCTTTTATAGAATAATAAAAATTTACATGAGATTAATCGATTACGTATCCTACTAAAATATATAAAATTTTAATAGGAGAATTCTTATATCGCCAATTTAATACTCTATATCATTCATATTTATATATATATAATCTAAATTATTATTCATGGATGAGCAAGAAAAAATTATTGAGGAATTACAATCAGATGTTTCCCAATTAATAGAGAAAGAACTTGAATCTGCATCAGCAATATTAGGTATTAATATCGGAACGGCTGAAGGCACAAAAATTGCAAGTAAATTTAAAAAATCGATTAAAATGACAACAGGTGAAATTACAGCCGCAAATAGTAGTTTAGTATTCCTTTCGTCTAAAATGCTCAAAGACAGTTTAAATCAAGAAGTGGCATATAATTTAATTACTGGTGAAGATAGGATTGTACTTTCTATATTAGCTGAAAACATTACTATGATAACTTATTTAAATAGAGAATTAGCAGAACTTGAGGGTATAGACTCTTACATCAATAAATTAAAAAAGTTAGCCTTACAAATTTCAGCAATAATTGAAACTTCAGATATTCTAAAGGAAGAAATTTTTAAAGGGCTTAAAAGAGCTATCCCAAATACTTTAGTTCTAGCAATTATCACTAAAGATGGGTTACCAATTAAAGTTCAATCCACAATGCCTGAACCAATTCTATCAGCTATGGTAGCAGCATTATATAATTTATCTGGAGTCTTATTAGAAACGACAGGGATGGAATATTGCATAATTGGGGGAGAAAATGGTTCAGTAATTATTCATGATTTAGATGAAAATAGAATATTAGCTCTTGCAGTTCCGGAGGCAGATGAAAGAAAACTAGGCTCATACATCGCAAAAATCAAGGCTATTATCCAATAATTTGATTAATTTTATTTACTATAGCTTTTGCTCCATTAAAAGAATCAGAATAATTCTTTGCTTCATATAAAATGGTACATAGGGGTTCACCCTTTAAAATATTTTTTATTGGTTCAGTTTTATCATGTATAAATTCAAGATTATTAATTTTCGGTAAAAGTGTTTTATCAATTTCTTTAGGAGCAAAAAATATCAATTTGGTGGCAAAAGATTCAGGTTTTGCAGATTTTATTAATTTTTTGATTTTTTCCCATTCTCTTGGTTCAAAACATTTTATATGAAGATCTAACAGATTTAAATTTAAAACAGATTCTGAAGCTCGAATCGAGCCAGGAATTCTTGGATTACACTCCATAAAATAAGGATAATGATCTTTTAAAACAAAATCAAATCCATTAATTCCTTTTAATCTCAAATGGTTAGTTAAATTGATTGAAATTTCAGAAATTATTTTTTCTTCATCTATTGATAAATTAGAGGGTATAATATTTCCACAATACATAAAATCTTTTGGACAATAGAGGAATGTTTCTCCAATAAGTTGTCTATTTATAGTTATAATTTCACATTCTAAACCATTCGAAATTACAGTGCAACTGACAGGAATTCCTTCAATATATTCTTGAATCATCCAATCTGATGGAATAAAAGAGTTATGTTTAAAAACTTCTATTTGAGAATAAAAATTTCTTTTATTATTGATTTTCAAAACATTAATACCACCAGCACTTCTTTTCTTTTTTAAAATAAAAGGATATTGCATATTAAATTGTTTAGATTGATAATTTTCAAAAGAACAATAATTTGGAATTCGATAATTTTGAGATTTAAGATATTCAAAAATAAATTCTATATCTCGAGCATTTTTAATATGTTCTAGATCATTATTAACACTAATAGTCCCAGTTTTTTTAATCTCGTCAAAAATTAACTTTCTTCCTTCATAATCATCATCTAAACCACTTCCGATTAATAAAAGCTGTATATCTTTATATTTATGGAGTAATTGTAAAGTATATTGAATTAAAAATGTTCCATAATTTTCTTTAAGGGAATTGTAATTTTTTTTCAATTTTTTAGTAATTATAATGGAATCTTTTACACATGAATAGAGATCCAAATCTCCAAAAAAATCTACTGCATATACTTTATAACCCGCTTCATTTAAAGAATATGCTAAAGGACGTGTATTAAATCCAACTATAAGAACAGATTTTAATTTATCAGCCATTTTATAATATAAAAAAAGGAAAATTGAAAAATTATATCTAATTACAATAATTTTTTTAATTCTAATACGAGAGAAGAAGGATTATAGCGATCAAAACGATATATTTGAGCATTTGCATATTTTTTAAAATTCTTTTTAATTTGATCTGCAGAATAGGTATGTACTCCAAGAGCATGCGTTGCATATGACTTTTTCGGTTCCAATACAACCATATGTATTTTTTGTTTTGATAATTTTTTTGTTAACTCTTTCAGTTCATTTGTAATTAAAGTATAATCCGTTTCAATTTGAGCAATTAAATCAGGATATTTCACAGAGATGTTTGCTCCACAATCACTGCAGATAAAGACAATAGGGATGATATTTCGATCCTTTAATTTTTCAATTTTTATTAGCTCAGACACTTTTTTTAATGCTGCTGCCATTGGAGTATATGATTTTCCCTCAATTTTTTTCAATTTATTTATAGCCATTTTAAAATTAACAGTCGGTTTCTGGAGAACAACAGCATATTTACCACGAAACACAATTAAAGCTATTTTATCTCTCTTTCTATACCCTTCTCGATGGAGAGATAAAATTACATCTGTCATCTGTTTTATTACATAATACATTGATGCAGAACTATCGAGTACAAAAAAAAGAGCTAATGGGGCTCTATATTCATAGATTTTATCCATTAAATCATACTTATTAAAATGTATAGGAAAATCAATATCAGTGTTATTATATGCTATATTATTTAGATAATTTCTAATTGTGGCATCGAAAGCAAGACTTTTTGGTTCATTACGAATAGGACTCCTATATGAGACATATCTTCCTTTTTGGGATGAGGATATTTTAATTCTCCTTCCAATTCCTCTTCCACCATAATCAGATATCTTTCTATCTTTTCTAATGTTATCTAATATTGACGTTATTTTTTTCTCCATTTTATAAATGAATGGTAATGAGCCAGTTTTAGGCTCAAAAAACTTAAAATCATCTTCCATAGGAATATTCTTAACCTTCCAACCTCCAGCAGGTTTAGGACTTCTCTTTTTGTTATCAGGATATTTTGGAGGAGGTAATTTCTGTTCTTGAGATTCTGGAATGTCAATTTTATCGGGATCTACAGATTGTCTTTTGAATTCCTTTTGGGGAGTATCATCATGTTTTAATGGACCTTCTGTTTCTCGATTTGGCTGAAGAATTTTTGTGTCTTCATATGCTTCTTTTATTTTTCCGTAGACTTCGGCGATCTTAGATTTTATTTCCTCTGGTGTCATTTCATAATGAAGAGATTGAATTCTATGTTCAAAAACTAAATCCATTGCCACATTCAAATCCTCTTCTTGTATAATTTTTCTATTATTTAACGCAGCATGAGCTCTGGCGCATCTAATAAATGTAATATCAGCTCTTTGAGAGAAGATCTCTAATTCATTTACAATTTTAGACACAAACTTATAAACAGAACCCGGAATTTGAACTTCTTTTAAGATTTTACGCGCATTTAGAATATTATTTCTCAATTTTTCTTGCTCTTCTTCAAAATTTTCAATAAAATCTTTAGGATGATCCTCAAAATCTATTACTCTTTTCGTAATTTCGGCACGCAATTCTGGTTCTCTTGGTGCTTTTATCGTTACTTCTAAACCAAGACGATCAGCGATCTGTGGTCTTAGATCACCCTCTTCTGGGTTCATAGAACCAACAAGAACAAACCGTGAAGGATGTGAAACTGAAATACCTTCTCTTTCTATAATATTTACACCAGACGCGGCAGAGTCTAAAAGGACATCAACAATATGGTCTTGAAGGAGATTAATTTCATCAACATATAGAATGCCACGATTTGCTTTAGCTAGTAAGCCAGGATGCAGTGCTCTAATCCCCTCAGTCAAAACTTTATCAATTGATAAACTACCACAAACCATGTCTTCAGTAACTCCTAAGGGTAAATTAACAAGCCACATATCCCTATATTCCGTTTTGATTTGCTTTTTTTCCTTTTTTTCAATACAGGTCTGACATAAGTCTTCAATATCTGAATTAGGGTCACATGAGAACTCACAACCCTTAACAATCTCGATTTGAGGCATCAACTCTACTAGAGATCTTACAGCTGTACTTTTTCCAGTCCCTTGTTGTCCTGTTAATAGTATTCCTCCTATAGCAGGGTCAATAACATTTAAGACTAACCCCATTTTCATTTTTTCTTGTCCGAGAATCGCTGTAAAAGGAAAATTAATTTTTCTCATAATTTTAGCAGCACTCTTAAAATTCTATTTTATATAATTTTTTAAAAAATCGCTTAATTAAGCAAAAAAAAAGCGTAATCAAATAAAAATTTATCAAAATTAAAAATAAGATGAAAATTATTAAAATTAAAATTTCTTAGATAAATTTTTTAATTTTTTATCTAAACCTGCAATAGTTTCATCCCATTTTGAGAGAATATTTTCAACTTGAGGTACAATTTTATCTTTTTCTTTATATTCCAAGAAGTCCATATATTCTTTAATATTTTCTATTTTTACGAATGTTTCAGCAACAAACTTCCGTATTTCTTGAGTTTGGTTTTCTAATACCTCTGGAATTCTCGATTTTTCACCTCGTCTAGTTAATGATGCTAAATATTCTTCAGTTCCAAGGAATAATGAATCTAAATGGGTTATCCTCTCACTAATGAATTTATCGTAAGTTTTTGGAACATTACTTTTTGGAAAGAAATTAGCTACATCTATAATAAATTTTTGAGTTTGCATAATTAACTGTTCCATACTTTCATACCCCTCAATTTTATAATCTACAATATGATATGAAGCTTCAACTCCAGAACTCACATCATCTAATCTGAATATTTGAAAACCTGGATCATTTTTTAATTGTTTATCGGGGTCTCCTATTTTATCAGCAACTTCTATTTGTCGAATTAATCTTATTGGATTGAAAACCAATGAAATTGCTAATGGATTATTCTGTTGGTATGATAAAGTTGTTTGGATGTCAATGTGGCTCATCATTACTTTTTAGTTAAAGTTAGGGAACCCCCAACACTTTTAAAACCAGGATGTGAGTGCCACCATCCAACTGTGAATTCTCCACGTGAAAATGCCTCCTCATCAATGATATATAATGATTCATAATCTTCATCAGACCATTTGTATTGGTCTATTACAGCATCTTTGTTAAGTATTTGATGCATAATTGGATATGCTTTTGTAATTTTAACATTATCTCCTTCATTTTTTCCTATAAAAATTCCACTAACTTCTAACCAGTCATCTTTAGGGATACGATTATTAGCAAATCTGACAGAAGCCGCAACTACCGTTAGATACACCTTTTTAGGGATAATAACTGTCATTTTTAAAACCTGATTTTTTTAATTTTATTTTTATCAAATAGGTTTTTACAAATTAATACTAATTTTGCTATTTATGTCTTTTTTATTTTATTAAAAAAAATATTTTCTGTATTCTATTATGTAAATGCTAATTTATCTAACAAAATTTTTAATTTTAAATTAAATTTTTAAATTAAATAGGAAATAATTTAAATTGAAAATTTATCATTATAATATTACTGAAATCATATAATTTTTTTATAAAAAGTGAATTATATTGACTGAAATTGGCTTTATTCCACTTACTAGTCAACTGGGAGTGCCTGGCACTAGTTACAGACTTCAATTAGGCTTAATTAACGAAAAATGGGCTATACGTATGCTCAAAGGAAAAGATCTAATTGACTCATATGTTTTTAAGGATGAGGATGTTGAAGGTGAGTTCCCAAACCAAAATATTATCGTGGGTTGGGTTCTTAGAACTGTGGCAATACCTAATATTAATCCACATCAAGTAATGAAAACAACTCAGGCTCTTGTTAAGCAAGCACTCAAGAAAAGAGAAGAAAAGAAAGTAGTAGCACCTATATCAGAGACTAAAGAAGTTGAATTAGAAAAGGTTCCACAAAGTGAATTGAAAAGAGTAAAGCCTCAAGGTTGGGTAAAACAAGAAGAAATGAAAACACAAGAAGAACTTGAGGAAGAACAGAGGCAAGCATTTAAAGAGAGAATTATGGTTAAAAAGGCAGAAGAACCTTCTGTACCTACTTCGACCACAACTATAAAAACAACTAGAAATCTACCATCTATTCCATCAGCAGGAGGTGTTGCAAAAGTACAAGCCAATTCCGAAGGTGAATTCTGCCCTTTTTGCGGTAAAGACTTGGGATTTAAATTTTGTCCCTATTGTGGTAAACCACTACCGCATGATTAATTATTCAATAGTCTTGCTTTATTTTTAGCTAAAAGTTATATTTAATTTAGTTTATTTCAAAATTTCAAATTTATTTAAAAAAAAAAATAAAATGATTTGAATGAACAAATTTAATTTCTGAGGTTTTATTCAAATATTTATTTAAAATCAATTAAATTATATATATATCATTAACAAACTATATTTCAATTTTTTATAAATAAAATCGTGATGTAGTTGACTTCTGATAAAGTAGTTATTATCAAACCAAATGCTTACTATAAAATGCTACTGCATATTCTTCGATTTGGCAATAAAGCAAGAGATCGAAAGCAATTCCGTGAATGTATGGGTATAATCATAGGATATCTTGAAGGTGAGCCCGATAAAAAGGGAATTAGAGATGTGATCATAGAAGATGCAGTACCTATCTCTCATGGTGGTGCGATTGAAGTAGCTTTTGCTCCTGAAGATTATGTTACCTTTTCAATGGTAGATGAGGAATATGCTGAAAAAGGTTGGTTTAGTTGTGGTTGGTATCATTCACATCCCGGATTGGATATATTTTTCTCATCAACAGATATTAGAAATCAATTAGGGTGGCAAACGCCAAATCCCAGTGCTGTTGGTCTTGTTTTTGATCATACATTTTTAGAGAAACCTGGAGATTTAGGATTTCGTAGTTTTCGATTAGAGAATCCTGCAAAGGGGCAAATGTCTGACTATCATGAGGTTAAAGCGATTGTAGATCCTCCAGATAGTATTGAATTTTATATAAAGCTAATGGAATTAATTAATAATGTCCATTCTAAGGAACCTCAAATTTTAGAAATAAATGAATTGCCTGATTTTTTTGTAGATGTTGCTTTTCCGAGTGAAAGTCAAATTTTTTCGAAGACTCCAAAATTAGATTCTCAAGAAATCCTTAATATGTTCAAGGAGGGAATATCGAATTTTATAGAACAATCATTTGATCCATTATTTACTTTTCTTAATTCATGGAGTGAAAGTTTAACAAAGAATAGTGTTGAGAAAAATATACAAATGAGAAAAGATATAATTACAATAAAGGACAATCTTAGTCAAGGAATTTCTAATTTACAAAAAGATTTCAAATTTGCATTAAAGGAGAAATTGAATGAATTAGATACTTATATTGATGATAAATTCGAATTTTTTGATTCAGATCATGAGTATCTTAGAAATAAAATTGATAATATTAAAATTGAGCTTAAGGAACAATTTAATATCCTTTTTAAAGAAAAACTTAAGGATAATATTGATAAGATCGTAGATCAATATAATAATTTTAGAGAAAATCTCAAAAAAATAAAGGAAAAAAGTCTTAATTCTTCTGAATCTTTAACCCAACAAATTCCGATATTGGATAGACTGTCAAAAGTTACTAATTCTATTGGAGATATAATTTTAAATCAAGTAAATACAAAATCTGAAGAATTTATTGACAAATTCACAAAAATTGCTAATAAAATAATAGGAAATTTGATCAATTTAAATAAAGAAAATAAGAGTTTTCTATCAGATTTAAAAGCAGCAATAATATTATTAGAGAGCTCAAAAACTCCATTACAGAACAAAATAGAGTCGCGGAATGTCGAAATTAAAAATCTTCAAAAAGAAAATTCAAGATTAAATAAAGAAAATCAAGAATTATTAGCTAAAATAAAGCAATTAGAAAAAAAGGGGGATTGAGCATTAATGGTTAAAAACAAATCAAATGAAGATTCAGAGGGAAAAATGTTAAATAAGGAAGGAAAATCTGAAAAGGGAGAAATTTTTATTAAGAGAGAAGCTTTCAGAAATATGATTACTCACGTTTTACGGTTTGGAAATGATGCCTTGGAAAAAAGCATAGAAGTGTTGGGTATTTGTATTGGGAAATATCATGTTGCAGATAATAAAGTAGTAATAGAAAATGCTATACCTTTAATTCATGGAGATAAAGTAGAAATTGGATTTGATAAAGAGATATATGAATTATTTGAACAAATAAAAAAAAAATATCCTTCAGATTTAGTTGGATATTATCATTCCCATCCCTCCTGGGGATTGTATCTCAGTGAAAGTGATTTAAAGAATTTACAGTATTTTCAACGAGAGGAATTTCCATATGGTTTTGGAATTGTATTCGATCATACACTTATGGGTAAAGAGGGGACTTTAGGATTTGATATTTATAGATTGGATGATTATTCCAAAACTGAAACTTATCATTCAGTACCGTTTGAAATTGAAATCCCCTCCTCGTTAGAATATTTTAAATGGGTTCAAAAATTTGCAGAAGATTTTCATAAGAAAGATCCTATCCTTATTAAAGAAATAAATGAATTTGTAGAAGCAATTCCAGAAGACTTGCAAGAAATTCCCACATCCGAAGAAATCCCAGTAATTGATGAAGAAATAGAAGTATCCCCCCAAATTGCCGCTATTATTTCAGGAATTGAACAAGGAACAGAAAAATTTTCTAATATTTTCACAGATATTATCGAAAATCAAATGAAAGTATGGATTAACGACATAAATCAAGGAACCTCTAAAGGAACTGAATATATAAGTAAAGCAGTAAGTAAAATGAAAGAAGCAATAACTTCTGGCCTTCTAAAAGTTGATATCTGGTTCAAGAAAACCTTAAATGAAACAGTTAATGATTTTAAACGAAATGCTTCTAAATCTGTCGATAAACGACTTGGAAGTAATAAAGATCTTATAAAAGATATATCTAATATAAAAAATGATTTTATAACAGATTTAAGCAATTCGATCGAGGATAATATTAAAAATATCAATAATGAAACTCAACCGTTAATTACGTCAATATCAGAAGATCTACAAGAAAATGTGCAAACCCAATTAAAAATTGAAGAAACAATAACTAATCTCAAATCAAATTTAACAGCAACAGATAACCAGGTTAGTACACAAGCTCAAGATATTGAGAAAAAGATGGAATTCTCAATAACACAATTACAAAAAATTATAGATGAAAAAATTGAAAAATTAAGCACAGAATTGCAACCATTTAAGGAATATAACTCCGAAATAAAAATTCTACTTGAAAAACTTCAAAAAGTTATTACAGGTTTAAGAAATTTAAATTAATTAATTTTAAAAGAATTTTAAGCTTGATACTTTTGAAATTTGTAATTTATATTTAGGAATATTGGTGTTTAATCTCTTCAATTCATTCATTTTTGCTATTTTACTTAAAACTCTACCGATTTTATCTACTTTTATATCGATTCCAAACGACTCTTTGAGTACTGCATTGATCTTATAAGAAGATAAAATCACAGTTTTAGAAATATTTCTTTCTGCAAGTAATTCAATAGCTTTTTTAACCAATTGGATTAGGCTTTCTCGGTTTTCAACTTTTTTTTTTTCCATTTTCACAATAACAAAATAACCTTAATATAATAAAAATTATGTCCGAATATTTTTAAAATTTTCATCAAGAATTAAAAGTCTTTATGATAAGCCTTCAGTAATTTTTATTTTTATATCACAATTAGGTTTATATTAAACAAATAAATTTATTTATATAATGTCTTTTTCAGAAGATCATGATAAAGCAGAAGCTAAGAAAAAGCGAGAGAAGTTAAAACCATTAAAACTATCTAAAACATCTAAGTTGAGAAAAAAAAACTCAAGAAGAGATTCAAAAACTTTTTCTTTGAGACAAGGTAAAAAGATTGGTGTCTTTAAATCAAAAATTAAAGCGAAATTAAAATCCGTTTATAATAAACTCATCTATAAAGAACTCGCATATCTAGATGGTAAAGAACCTGCAAAATCATACTCTTATGAAAAGAAATTTTTTGGATTATATGGAATTTTTATTGTATATTCCTTACTTTTAATCATAGCCATTAATCTTCCAGGAGGTAGCTGGATTAATATCTTAATGTTTGGAAACCCGTTTGTGTTTTCAAATACAATTGTAGCATTTTTTCTAACATTATCAATCTTATTTAGTATAGATAAATTTCGAATCTTTATTTTTGAAAAAAAATCTGCAATTAAACAACTAATATTATATTGTGTACTGATCATAGTCTTATATATTATTCTCTTATACATTTCCACCGATATTAATTTTATGACTTATTTATTGACGTTATCCATGATTTGGTTAATTTTATTGAGTAGTAGGTTTTATCTTTATTCAAGAAAATTCTCAACAAAAATAGAAGCACGATTTATTAAAAAATATTCAATTCCAAGGTACTTGTTAGCTATTATCACACCTTTCTTTATCTTAGGTGTCTTAGTAATAATCTCTTTATTTTTTAGAAGCCTTTTAGTATGGTTATCGTTAGATTTTTTTGGAAATGTAGATCCTCAAAGTGCTGTTGGTGTTTACAATCTTGAAATGAATGTAATCATGCCGTTGATCTATTTTAGTTTAGTAATGACCCTTGTTTTTATCATTTTTGAATTTGTTTTTACACGTAGGAGAGCAGAGACAAAAAGAGCTGGAACTTTTGATAATTTTACTTTTTCATTGGTTGTTTTCTTTATTTTTTTCTTTCAACTTTTACAAATAGGTATTTTTATGTTATTACAAGATGATACTATTACGGCATTCAAAGCAACGATAGGTGCTACCGGTTCAGCGGTTTCATATATATTTATATTTGAATTTCTGATATCAATGTATTTCCTATACAGAATTATAAGGAAAATGGGTAGAACACTAGGTTGGCGTATACTTTTCTTTAATAAAGATGGGTTGATCCTATTATGTTTAGGTTGTGTACTCGCTCAAACTTTAACACGGTTTTCACTCACAAACGAAATACACAATCAAGTTATTACTGATGTTGGGATTATTTTAATGTCAGATAAGTATATTGTCTCGGTTCTTATGATTTTTTTCTTAGGAAGTACCTTGTTGATCTATTACCTAAAACCTCACGAAACCTCAATGTTCATGAGGTTACAGAAAGAAACTGTTACTAAAGAAGAAGAAAATATGGATAAAGTTTATAAAATCATTAGAAGTGAATATATTAGGCGGGGAAAAGCTTATCCTATCGAAATAATTGAACGTGAATTGATTAAGGCAACTCATTTATCAAAAGGGAATGTACATTCCCTTCTTGAGCAACTAACAAAAATTGATATGAATATAGTATTAACTTGGGAAAAGCAAGATATTGGAAAACCTGTAAGAATGATAGATTTTGTATCTGTAACCGAACGTTTTGAAAGAAAAGGGATTGCTGAACAAAAAGCTAGAAGATATCTAAGCGAACGATTATATAAAACAGCTATCGAAAGGAAAAGTAAAACCAGCAGATTAGGTAAAATTAAGGAAGAAAGTAAGCCTACAGATTATTTAATATCTTCACTTAGCGTTGGTTATGAGAAAAAAGAAAGGGATAAAGAAATCTATCAACAAAAATTAGAAGAAACTCAAATTTCTTTTACAAACGATAAAATTCAGAAAGAATTAATATCTCAAATAATACCAATAATTAAGAAGGAATATAGGTTTCGAATAGAAAACCCTGAAAAGATTCCATTCTTCTATATTCCAATATCTGAAATTTCGAGCAAAATTGAACAGGATACAAAAATTAATCCTGGAGAATTGTCTCTATTATTAGAAAATTTTAATAAACTCGATTTGGAATTTAATTTAATTGATAATCCAGAGGAACCAACTGATAAAATAATCCAATTCCTCCCATTTGCGGATGATAATATGATTTATTCATTAGCAGCTTTTAGACCAGAAGAATATTCGGAATTTAGGATTATAGTTGCGAAAAATTTTCTTAAAGCTCTAAAAACTAAAAAAGAAAAAAGATTAATTTTTCAATTAAAAAAAGAAATTCCAGACCAAACTGAAAAGCAGAAATCTTGGCTTGATTTATTAAATAGCTTGTATAAGTATTATCCTCTATATACTGAACAATTAAGTCAGATTCCGAACACACAGAAATTATTAAAGCAATTAGATAAGTGGAAAAAAGTATTTTCTTGATTACCTAGAAATAGGTGGCATAACTTTTTGTTTATTCTAATAACTTTTCAATTTCGTTATATAACTTAAAATAAAACTAATTTAATAGAAAGTTTTAGAATAGAGATTTCCTTCTAATTTTTAAAATAATATCTTCTTATTAATATGACAAATTCATTTAGCAAAAAAAGTAATAAGTCTCCTTTAAGAATTTTTACAGGGTTATCTTCTTTTCAAATGCTCGCAATGTTTAGAAGAGGTCTTTTTTATACATTTTTATCAATTTACTTAAGAGAATTTTTGTATATGTCGGTTTTTGAAACTACTTTATATGCTACCTTGCCCATGGTTGCTTCAGTAATATTTCAAAATTTTGTGTGGGGACCATTTAGTGATAAATTTCAACGTCGCCGAACATTAATTATCTTAGGAGAGATTCTTGCGGGGATCGGAACTTTGGCTATTTGGCTAATTCATTTCTCTTATAATAATTTGTATATTGCAGGTTATATAATAATTTTTGGTCTTACAATCGTAGAAATGTTTTGGTCAATGTCTAATATAGCTTGGTCCGCCTTATTGAGTGATTTATATCCCTCCGAAGAAAGAAGCAAGATTATGGGACAATTAACCAGTCTGGGAGGTTTAGGACGTATTATAGGAATATTTATTGGCGGATTCTTGTATGATTCTGGTTTTGGATTTAGAAATGGACCATTATTTTTTGTAGCCTCCTTCGTTATGATAATTTCAACTATTCCAATGCTAATGACTCCTGAAGGTGGAATTGATTTGGAAAGCCAAGAACAAGTAGATCTAGGAGAACAAAATGAGATTGACAACAAAAAACAAAAGAGTATTCTAATTTTCATTGTGTTTACGATTGCTTTGGTTTTTATTAACTTTGGTAGAAACTCAATAGCAGTACCTTACTCTCAGTATCTTAGTTTAGACTCTGGATTTAACTTAAGTAGTATAACGTTAAGTTTTGTGGCGAATTCCCGTTCAGTAGCAGTTATGATGATTGGATTCACAGCAGGATTTTTAAGTAAAAAATTGGGTCATGCTAAAGCTTTAATTTTTGGAACTATTATTGCAATAGTTGCACTATTAATTACAGCCACCACAATACATTTGGAAATTATATTTATAGGTAGCTTTTTAATCGGGGCAGCTGAAGTTATAATTACCGCTTCCTCATACACTATTGCTTCTGTTTTAATACCAGCAAGAATGCGTGCAAAATTATTTGCGGTATATAATACTACTTTTTTTCTATCGTGGGGTACTGCGAGTACATTGATTGCTGGACCTCTCATCGATATATTAATAAATGAAGGAAAAAATGAAGTCTTTGCTTACCAAATGGCTTTTCTTGTTGGAGCACTAATTTGTTTCATTGGGCTCTTAATATTTATTTTCATGGAATTATGGTTAATAATTCAAAAACGAAAGAATTTAGAAAACTAAATTTTAGTAATCATTGCAAATGATTTCCTACTATCTTAATTTTATTAGAATATAAATAGCGATAGATGGTTTTTTAAATTTAAAATTTGATAGAAAAAAATTTAATTTAGTTTTGATTATTGACTACAACAATCTTCACATTTTAATTCACTTAGAGGAAGATAACCACAGTTTGGTCCCATATAACACTCAAATTGATTTTTTTCTTCATTAAACACCATATCTTCTGCACAATGTTTAGGTAGTGTTTCCATTTCTTTGCCACATTGGCTACATCTATACAATTTCATTTATTTAATTACCTCTTTTAATAATTTTTATTCAACTATTTTCATTGGTTTACTATGATGTTCTGGGATTGGTATTGTGCCACAGGAGGCACCCATCCAACAAACCAATTGGTTACCTTCTTGATGCATTGGTTTTCCGCAATGCATTGGAAGTGTTTGTTCTAATCCACATTCTACACATTTTAATTTTACCATTTTTTTATCATCCTCATATTTTTGTTTATTTTCATTTAATTTTTCTTTATCTTCATTTATAACTGGACTTTTCATTTGCATTAATTTTGGATCCATCGCATCATAATTTTTATAACGTTCAGGATCTCGTTTGAAGTGAGCTTCACAATTAGGATTACAGAAATAATAAATTTTGTCCTTATATTCATACTCAATTGCTCGTTTTGGATCAATTTCCATACCACATACTGGATCTACTACTTTTTCTTGAGATATTAAAAGTTTTTCTTCTTCAATTTGCTGAGGTGTTTTAGGTTCATATCTCTTTAAAAACAAAGCATTAGTTACCACTGATACTGAACTTGAAGCCATAAATATAGCTGCTAAATAAGGTGGTAGAAAGAAACCTGTCGCATAATAAAGGATCCCTGCAGCGATTGGGATACCTATGATATTGTAAATAAATGCCCAAAACAAATTAGTAATCATTTTTTTATAGGTCTTTGTTGATAAATTGATGGCTGAAACTACATTTCTTAAATCTCCTCTCATTAATACAATATCAGCAGTTTCAATAGCAACATCTGTTCCAGACCCAATAGCAATTCCTACGTCTGCTTGTGCTAAAGCAGGAGCATCATTAATTCCATCTCCAACCATACCAACAATTTTATGCTCATCTGATTTCTGAAGTTTTTGAATGGTAATTGCTTTTTCATTTGGTAAGACCTCTGCTAAAATGTGATTTTCATCAAGTTTTAATTGTTTTCCTATAGTTAGAGCTGTCTGTTTGTTATCTCCGGTTATCATATAGATCTCTAATCCTTTTTCTCTTAATTTATCTAAAGCATAAGGTGTTTGATCCTTAATTTTATCGGAAATACCAATAATCCCTCTAATATCATTTTCAATGCTTATTAGTATCGCGGTAATTCCTTTTTGTTGAAATTCATGAAATTTATCTTTAAATTTTTTAATGGAAATATTATTCTCAATCATAAGTTTTTCATTACCAATGGAAACATGCTTATCTTTTATAACAGTCCTTAATCCTTTTCCAGGTATCGCATCAAATTCTGTTGGAGATTCAAGATTTAAATTTCTTTGATTTGCTTCTTCTATGATTGCTTGTCCTAGAGGATGTTCAGATCCCATTTCAGCACTTCCTGCATAAAATAATAGTTCATCTTCATCGTAACCGTTGCTATTTAAATCTTTTTCTGCGAAAATTACTGAAACTTTCGGTTTTCCAACTGTTAAAGTTCCTGTTTTATCAAATACAATAGTATTTATTGTATTTATTGCTTCTAAAGAATCTCCACCCTTTAAAAGAATTCCATTTTCCGCTCCTTTACCTGTACCAACCATAACTGCGGTTGGGATTGCCAAACCAAGGGCACATGGACAAGATATAACAACAATAGATGTAAAAACTAATAAGGATAACTCTAATCCGATTTGGGCAATTAAATACCAGTATAAAAAGGTACCAGTTGCTATAATCACTACTAGTGGAACAAAATAATTACTAACTTTATCAGCTAATTGTTGTTTAGCAGGTTTTTTACTTTGCGCTTCTTTAACAAAATCAATTATTTGGAATAATAAAGTATCTTTACCAACTTTTTTAGTAACAACATTTATCAAACCAGTTTGATTAACAGTCGCACCGATAACTTTACTATCAATTTCTTTCTTTATATACCTACTCTCACCTGTAATCATAGATTCATCGACCTTAGTTCTTCCTTTAATTACCTTTCCATCGACTGGGATTTTTTCACCAGGTCTCACTATTAGAATATCTCCCACTTCTATTTCTTCTATAGGTATTTCGATTTCTTTACCATCTTTTAATAAAGTTGCTGTTTTTGCTTGTAACCCTATCAGCTTTTTTATTGCTTCTGAAGCCTGTCCCTTAGTTTTATGTTCGAAATATTTACCAATTAATAAAAATGTTAGAATCATACTCATTGCTTCATAGAAAGTATGGCCTTCTATTACAAATGTGGTTAAAATCGAATATATTAAAGCAGTTGTTGTACCTAATGCAACTAAGACATCCATATTAGCAGATTTGTTCTTTAATGATTTGTAGGCTCCTTTTAAGAAAAATGAACCTGCAATGGAATAATTAGCAATTGCTAAGAAAAATAACAACAGTTTTATTTCAAAAGGTTGTTCCATAAAAACCATACTAATAGGAGCAATAACTAATGTGAAAGCTAAAGAAATTAAAAGAATCCTAAGTCTGTATCTTAATTCTCTTTTACTTTGTTCAATCTCTTTATCAATTACTCCAGCAGCTTTTTCAATATTCAGTCCTAATTGTTTAATATTTGAAAAAATTTTACTTTCATCAGTTTCTAAATCATTGAATTCAATAAATAGCTTAGACGCATTGAAATTTGCTCTAACATCGTAGATACCATGAATAGACTTAACTTTTTCAGTTAATTCATTAAATTCGGTTTCATTTAAACTACTTATAACCTTGAGGTCAATTTTAGCTAAGGATGACTTATACCCTAAATCTCTAATAGCTTTATTGAAATTATCATAATTTGTTAATTTAGGATTATATTCTACAGTTGCCTCCTCATTAGCAAAATTAACAACTGAACTATTTACACCTTCTAAATTTTTCAATTTAGTTTCAATTTTATAAGCACAATTGGCACATGTCATGCCTCCAAGCTTAATTTTTACTTTTTCAGTAGATTCCATATTAAAAAATGGCACCTCAATATGTAATTACTAAGCTCTTTTATTATACCTTCGTCTTATAATTTGAAAATTTTTTGCCTTTTATGATTTAAAAATTAAATGAAATTGAGGGATAGAATAATAATTAATTTAGTTAGAGTTCCATTTTTATTTAAGAGCATTTTTAGAACTATTTAGTATTCTCCATTCCAAGTAATTTTATATAAGAGATCTTCCGTTTCTGATAATTTAGGATCCTCAAAAACCCATTTTCCTTCTATATTCAATTCTTTTGCAGTAAGATCAAAATGACATACCGCTATCCCTATATCAAGTGGAGGAAATTTATCATAATTTGAACTAATGCTAGATTTAGACTTAATAGTATAAAAGTGAAAAATATTTTTATTGAGATCCTTAATAATCCGCCAAGGTTGCTTATTACTGGCAGAGGGTCCAATTCTTACCATTTCAAGTAATTTTGAATACTTTTCTATTTTTTCTTCATTTATTGGATTAGGAGGATCACCTTCAAAAAATAATTGATCCCACGCTAGTCTTTTTTTAGCCTTAACAAATGAACGTATTACCTTTTCTCTAAACGATCTTTGAATTGAATAACCTATAGGAGTAATAGCAGGAACAATTTCATCTGCAGTACTTTCAATTTTAGCTGCAAAAAGTGTTTTATTAAAAAAACCACCTAACCAACAAGTCCCTAAACCTATATCTGTAGCAGCAAGAATTAATGTTTCCATAAGATATCCAAAATGTTCTCGACTAAATTTAGATTTCTCTACAGCACCTACAATAAAATCTTGAGCTCCTTTAATTAAACCATAAGTCCCTAATTTCTTTCTCTCATTAGGATCAAATTCAGGAATGCTGATAAGTTTGAATCTTGCTTTTCCAGCATATTTACTGAATGGACTTTTTAAATCATGATTCTCTAGCAAATTAGTTACTTTTTCTCTCATTTCTTTCTCAAGAGGTTGTCCAGAATAAGTTCGTCGAGATGTTCGCCCTTGGATTATATCTATTACTGATTTAGAAAAATTCATATTATTAACCAGAACAAAACTAAAATTATATTAAATATGGAGTATAAATAGTTATTTCCTTTTCTCTTGATATTTTTTGATTGCATCATGCAAACCGTCTGCCGCTAAATTACTACAGTGCATTTTTATTGGAGGTAAACCATCTAATGAATCTGCAACTTCATCTCTTGTTAATTTTAAAGCTTCATCCAAAGTTTTTCCTTTAGCTAATTCTGTAATCATTGAAGAGGTAGCAATAGCAGCGGCACACCCAAAAGTTTGAAAAGAAATATCATCAATTATTTCTTGTCCATTCTTTTCTTTCACTTTAATATATATATACATTAAATCGCCGCAAACAGGATTTCCAACTTCTCCAATAGAATCAGCATCCTTCATTTCTCCCATATTTCGAGGATTTCTAAAATGCTCCATTACTTTTTCAGAATAAATACTTATACACCACATTGATTATATAGTTCTATGGAAAATAGTTAATTATTTTCTAAAATATTTACGATTTATTTATTTAAGAGATAAATATTTTAGTTTAATAATGTAAGTATCCTCTTTTTTGGTAATGATACTTTTTCAACTCCTAATTCTTTTACATCTTCCGCCACATCAATCAACTTTTTTGCCGATTGATGAAAAAAGCATACTTCCTTTGGTTGCAAAATTTTTATCATATTATGTAATTGATTTTTATCAGCATGGAGCTTTATTTTAATATCTGGAGCAAATGTATTAAGTAAAAATGCTCGAAAGGGCATTTTCCATGTCTCAGAAAATTCAATTTCTTTTGCACCTTCTAATAAATCTAAACCTGGGGGCTCATGGATTGATCCCGCTAAATAAATAAAATTATGGGGACTTCGTCCCACAACATTAATAATCTTTCTTATTAATCCATAAGAAAGATCTGGTGGATGTGAAATAATTATATTGTTTTTCTTGCGTAAAAAATTTAAATTAGAATGATCAAACCATCTAAATTTAATACTATTAAAGGGATTTGCTTTATCTCTAATTAATTTTGAAATTGGGCCATAGATGTATTCATAGCGATGGTTGATAACTTGAATATTTTTTCTGACCATCATATCTACATAGATATTTGGACGTTTTTTGAAACCACGTCTCAATTGGAGCTTTCTAAAATACCTCCAAAAGATTAGCATGAAACTAATAGCTAAACTTGAAGGATCTGCTCCAATTAAAGAGTTGTCACCATATTCTGCTTTTTGTTCTAAAAATAAAATTAAACTATGAAACTGATCAGAAATATTTCCAAACTCTTCTTGAGCACTAGTACCATCTATTAAGAGATAATCAATAGGACGAGAGATTTGTTCTAAAAATCTTCTTGTACCAGCAAAGGGGGTTATATCATGGTAAGTATAATCACCTGTATAGAGAAATTTAAAATTATCTACTTTTACTAACATCATTAGTGCCCCAGGCATGTGTCCTGCGTGAAAAAAAGATAAGGAGCAATCTGTTTCTTTAAATTCAATCTTGGTACCATTTTCGACATAAATGACATTAGTAATTATGTTTCGATATTCCTCTTCTTCGATTTCTTCATGATTTTCTTGTTTTAAGAAATTAGAATCCCTTAAGAGAAACAAATCTAAAGTTATACGTGAACATAAAATAGGGACATCAGGAAACCTTTTAATTAACTCTCTAAGACCAGAAACATGGTCATAATGACTATGTGAAATAAAAATAGCATCAATTTTTGAATTCTTTGTAAAATTATTTAAACTTTGGTCATTTAAATCATTATCAGTAAGTTCCTCTTTTTTTTTCATTTCTTCTAAAATGTAGTTGTGCAAATTCTGAAGATATTCTTCGATATATTGGAAATCCCCTTCTATTTGTTTTTCTTCATCTTTTTCTGATAATCCACAATCTAAAAGAATATTACGATTTCCTATTCCTAGAATATGACAATTATGATTTGGCTTTAGAATTATGGGATAAATTGTTACTCTTAAATTATTTGGAGTAGTACTCTCATCTTTAAGCGAAATATTAGAGAAGTATTTTTCATCATATCGTTTTTCAACTTTATCAATAGCAATTGAAATATCACTTTTCCCAACAGGGACTCCTGTAATGTAGAAGTACCATCCATATTTCTTTACAAGATTCTCCAAATTGGCATACATTTCATCACCTAAAAACGCTTTAATAACAATACATTTCTCGGTTTGATAATAGATAATTTTTTTAATACTCCTTTTTTCTTCTAAAGGAACAAGTTCGCTTTTTGAGAAGAGGTCATCAAGAACATCTCTAATGGGAATCTGACTAACTTGTTGGGTTTTAATCAATTTCAAATAATATCTATATTCTTTTGTTTGATAAAGAGGACGCATATTTTCCTTTTCTTTTAATAGAATGATTAAATCATCATAGTGAAATTCTTCTATACTAATTGTTTTTTCTTTTTTTCTATCTTTTTTCTTTTTCTTCTCTTTAAGTTTTATCTCGTCTTTATCTATTTCAGATATAAAAAAGAACCAGCCGTAATTTCTTATTAATTTATCGCGATTTCTAATAATATCTTCTCCATTTTGAGTAATTAAAACAATAATTCTATCATTTTGATAGTAAATGATCTTAGAAATTGAATTTTTAGTTTCAATTGAGATTATTTTATCAATTGAAAATAAATGATTAAGAACTTCATTAATATTTTTTTGAGGAATTTTTTTATCTTCTATATATTTTAGTTTAAGTTCATAAGACTTGATCTTATATAAGGAACTTAAGAATTCTCTTTTTTCAATTAGAATTATTTTATCTCTGAATTTTAATTCCTCAATATTCATTTACTTAATGATATATATCAAGTAAAATAACAATTACTATTTTTTAATCAAGTCTGGAATAATTCCGAAAAATTAATAAAAATAATAGAAAGGATAATAAAGCTTACTTTATTTACTAAATTTCACTTTTTCTAAAATTTTCTTAAGCTCATCTGAAGAAATGCCTCTATCGTCTAACTTAGATATAACTCCAGCAAAATCAATACCTTTAATGATATCCTTTAAGCTTTCTTTTGAAATTTCAATTCCTATCTCAGGTGGTAATGTTTTATTTGTATATATGATGCCCATTATTTCATCAAATCTTGGTATTAGAAATTTTTCGATTCTTGCACTAGATTTGGGAGAAAGTAATGAGTCTCTTGATAGCAATTGGATAATCTCTTGTAATATATCAATTAGCTCGGTACTTAACATTACAATTCCGTACTCTTTCTTTTTTTCTTTAAAATCACTTTTTATATAGATAATGTTATTTTTTAGTAAACAATACGTATACCCTTCTTCACTCATTGTAACAACACTTTTTATATAGTAAATTAATTAAATAAATTAATATCATTATATTAAAAATTTATTAATATAGGATTAATCTTCTTCTCTTTTTGAGATGTTTTTCATTTCAACCTTTAATATTTATTATTATAAAGAGATTTTTTTTATTAATCTTTATTTTTCTTATAGGCTTACTCTATAATTAATTTACCAAGGTTCAAGGATTTTACACAATAATTAAAAAATCATTCTATAAAATTAAAGCCTGTTTGATAAATAAAATAGACACATCAATTTTTCTTTTTTACACTTTCAATTTTAATTCTAACATTTCATGATTAATCTGATCAATTTTTCGTTTCAATTTTATGTATCGCTGATCTCTTCTAATATTTTTGGAAACTCATGTACTCTAATAGCAACATATAAAGAAGCTGCTATAAATCCATCAATCGATGGCCCCATTGTCAACTTTTTTTTTGTTGCTAAGGCATAAATTTTCCAAGCTCTTTCATAAATATATTCTGGAATATTTAATTTAGAGACAAGTTGTTTCATTTTTGGTTTAGCTTCCCAGAAATTCCTTTCAATCCTTAATATTAATGAATTTTGAATTTTTGATAAACGTGAGAATAAAGTCTTTTTTTCAGCATTAAGAGCTTGTCCTTTATAATCCAATTTATTAGCAGAAACTATGGTTCTTGACCCAAATTCTCTCCATCTTGGTTCTGTTTGTTTTTTTTTCTATTTCCTCATTACTATAGGCTCTTCTTTCAACTTCAATCAAATGAACATCTAAAACTAATCCACAGTGTAAGCAGACTTTATTACCCCCTCTCATATCTATACATTGATCTGCACAACAATTATCTTCTTTTTGAACTTCTTGTTTCGAAGGTTCTCTATAACTTTTCAATTTATATTTCACTTTTAAAATATTTCGAGCATATAAATTATTAGTGTGCCTGAGTTCTTTTAATGGAATTTCAGCTTAATAAACTTATCTATTATAAACCTTTATAAGAAGTATAAAAATGTAAACTTAAATAATTTAGTTGATGTTTATTTACTTACTTATAAAATCTAATAATCTTAAGAGAATTTTTGGAATTTAATAAAAAAATAAAGTAATAAAAATCTATTGTGTAGGGGTAAAAATTATTTTACTGAAATAATTTCACTACCTTTACAATATCAATTGGCCCATTTATATTTATTAAACTCACTAAATTATTATCTAAAGGTTGAATTAATTTCTCAACAGAGATATAATTGATTTCCCAATTTTTTTCAATAAAATTATATAAACCATAATTCTCTGTGGTTAAAATTTCTTTAGCTTTATGATACCCCTTCTCAACCGGATAAATCGCAAAAAAAGGTTCTAAGAAACCATTATTCCATCTTGGAATACAACAATCATAGCCTTCTGATTGTTTTACCATAAATTCAATTACTTTTGGTTTAATTAGAGGCATATCACAAGATAATAAGAATACTTTCTCAAAATTTAAATTATGTAGTTCTTTGAGACCTGAATATATCCCCAACATTGGTTGAAAGATCTTTGGATGCTTAAAGATGTCACGTTCATCTGTAATGAAGGTAATTGCTTCTGGAAATTTGATTTGCTTACGGTAGTCAAAAATTTGTTCTTCAGAATGAGCTACTAAAAAAATATCATGATCAAATTGATATAAAGTCTCTATTTGATGTAAGATTAAAGGTTTTCCAAAAAGTTCAACCACAGCCTTTTCTGTACCAAAACGAGCGCTTTTTCCACCAATTAAGATTAGAATTGCCAAATACTTTTGATGTTCCATGATTTTACATAAATTAAGTTAATATTTCATATTAATTTGTTAATTAAATTTTTTCTTGAAGATAAAATAAGACATATAATAATAGATATAATTATATCTCAAAAAAATTCTTATTTCAATTTTATTTTTGACTGGGTCTTTTAAAGATTAAAGCATCTAAAAATTCATTGAATTAGACGTAATTTAATAATCATCATCCCAATCTTCGTCATCTTCGTCTTCCCAATCTTCTTCGTCTTCATCTTCCCAATCTTCATCCCAATCTTCGTCTTCATCAAAATCTTCATCATCCCAGTCTTCATCTTCATCAAAATCTTTCTTTTTAGCACCCATTTTTATTATCTCCATTTTTATAATTTTAATTAGAATAAAATTATATAGTATTTCAATTACAAAAAAAAACTTATAGTATATTTAAATATTTCTAATTTTAAATACTACAATTAAGAATAAAAAATATAATTATAGTTAAGTTAATTCTAAAATATGTATTATACGTTAATAATCCTTCTAACAATTAGCTTTTAGTAAATCTAAGATTATATAGTTGA
>JBHLOG010000260.1:0-3330 GCA_048940765.1 Promethearchaeota archaeon
TTTTCTAAATTTAAATCTGATAAAGCTTTTGAGAGCAATCCTAAGATTGGCGTATTAATAACAGGATTTCCATCAATCGTGAGGTCTTTCTCAAGTGCTAATTTACTAATATCTGCCACAACAATCCTCGTATCTTTATTTAATTTATACTGATCAACGAAAAATTCAGGATCTTTTTCTGAATTGATAATAAAGATTCCCCCTTTTCTTAATGAAGACACAATTTTTTGGTTTAAAACTGTTTCATCAAATATTATTAACACGTTTGGATTTTCAATTTGAGCTCTATCCCATATAGTATCTGTTCGAGAGAGTTTAGCATAAGCTTGAACTGGTGCACCTCTCCTTTCAGCTCCAAATGAAGGATATGCATGTACATCAATAAAATTTCCACTTAAGTACGCAGCTTCAGCAATAATTTCACATGCGGTAACGCAACCCTGTCCACCTCTTCCATGAATAATGATCTCAATATTTTCTGATTCATTCATATAAAAAGCCTAAGAAATATGAAAATATACTATTTATTATGAAGTTCATCGAATAATATAAAATTTTTTTAAATTTCTTTTATGAGCATTTATTTTAAATTGAAAATTAATTTATTAAAGCGTAAAAAAGAATAATAATAAGAAGAAAATGATATTATAAAATATCATTAATTTCGAGTTATAAAATTTAATGTCTATGTGAGGTATTTATGAAAAACGAGACTGGTTATTTTGAAGGAAGGGAATTGAAAAAGTTGTTTTATCAATGTTGGTTACCTGAAACTGAAAATATTAAGGCATATATCATTGCTTTTCATGGATGGGGTACCCATTCAGATAGATTGAAGCTTCCTGCCGAATATCTTGTAGAAAAAGGATATGCAGTCTATGCGTTTGATTTGCGGGGTCATTGGAGAAATGCTGGTGATATGCTTGGACACATAGATAGTATGGATCATATACAAAAGGATACTCTTCTTTTTATGGATTTTATCAGTGAAATCACAAAAGATAAAAAGATTTTTTTAATGGGACATTCTTTTGGTGGGTTAGTTTGTCTAATTTTCGCAATACATCACCCTGCTTTGTCAGGGGTATTAGTTTCCTCACCATTATTAGGGATATTTTTGAAATTATCAATAGGTAAAAAAGTTATAAAATCTTTATCGAAAACACTCAATAAATTAGCACCAAATAAAATCTTAGATAATATCATTGATCAGAATCAATTAACGAGTGACTTAAAAATTTTAAGACAACATATAACAGATAAACATAAAATAGAAGTAATATCAGCGAAATCAGCTACTGAAATTGATAATTCTTCTAAATGGGCAATGGAAAATGCATCAAACTTACTTTGTCCAATACTATTTATGCAAGGTAGTGATGATAAGATTGTAGATAAAGCCAAGACGAAAACATTTTTTGACCAAATCAGAAGTAAAGATAAGACATATAAAGAATATCCAGGTTTTCTCCATGAATTATGGAATGAAAAGGGTAGAGCTCAAGTATATCAAGATATGTATGTTTGGCTCGAGAAGCATTTATAATATAAAAATAAAATTATAAATACTGCAAAAGCTCATTACTAATTACTAGTTTGAGATAAATCATCTTTGATAAAAATGTTAAATTCTAACCAAAAAATCTCTAAAATTTTAATAATAAGTTTGTTAGCATTAGTAGCTAGTAATGTTTTTGTGTTTTTTTTGATAAAGCCTACATTTGGTCAATCATTTAATCAAAAAAATATTTTATTTATCAGTAAAGGAAAAGATGATTTGATTATCCAGAGCATTGAAATTGATAGCGATAATTTCAATATATCATATATTTCGGATAATGAACCTTTAGAATCTATTGGCTCTTGGATTGATGTCGTTTTTCTATTCGACGTTCAATTTAGTTCTTCAGAACAACAAATTGTAGCTAATTTTATTGATATGGGTGGAGCTACAATAGTTTTTATGGGGCAAAATTTACATAATAATGCCACGCTATTGGACGAACTAGGGATAATTGATAATACTTTATTTGAAGCAGGGAAGACCAAAAATCAAGAGATTATGCTTTCTATTGTAAAGAATTCCACTTATTTAATTTCTAAAAATATAGACTGGAATTCTGCTCCTGAAATGAAAGTTAATAATATGACAATTATTCCAATATCTAGTTTAGATTCTTCAGTAAAAAAGATAGTAGATGTTTATCCTGCATCCAAAAATTTACAGATTAATTTATATCGCCAACCTTTTATTGTAGAAAGAACCAAAGGGAGTGGAAAGATAATTTTATTCTCAGGTTGGTTGGAAACAACGGCGAATTTAGATTTTAAAGTATGGCCCTATTTTAATTATCTCTTATATGGTTTAATCTTTGAAAGTTTGGATTCTTCGTTTGAAACATATCCATCATGGTCTTATTCCCCTGTTCCTCACTTTTTAGACCAAATAATTATAGGTATAATTATTTTTATTCTTGCTATTTTAGCAATTGCTTTATTTGTTATTGTTAAAAGAAGATCTAAAACTGCTATGGATCAACAAGCTATTGAAATTCTAAAACTTAAAGCTGAAGAAGAAGAAAGAAAAAAAGTAGAGGAAGCTAAAGCTTTGGAGAAAAAATTGGAGGAACATGTAGATTTAAAGGATGATTGGGAAATTATAGGAGTCCATCGTCAGTTAGGAGGTTTTATTTTCACGTTGTTCTTAGCATTAATTCTGGTTTTGCCACAGTTATTAGTCTCCAATTTTATAATGCCTCAGTTCATACAGCCTTATCCACAGGCTGCAGGATGGTATAATTATGCATTTAACTTCTTTCAAATCATATGGATTCTGTTTGATTTTGGAACTAGCTTTGCTTTAGCTAAATATTTTGCTCAGCATAGAGTAAAAAATCCAGAAAAAGCTATTCATTATATTCAAATTTACGTGTGGTGGCAAATATTTACTGGAATTATTCAGGTATCATTAATCGCATTCATCGGTTCATTTATCTTTCCATATACAAATCTTGCTCATATGAGTTGGATATTTATTGTCTATTCTTTTGTTCAATATCCAGGTGTATTTTTAGTATTTATGTTTGCGTTCCAAGGAATGCAACGTTCTGATTACTACTTAATTTTGTACATTGCTTGGGAAGTAGTATTTTTGCTTATTGGACAAGTTATTTTTTGTTATATTGGTCGTATCTGGGGTGCTGCTAATCCAATTTTTGGCGAAGCTTTAGGTGCTGGAATTGGATATGCTATTGCGAGGTGTTTTGATTATTGGATGACATTTATAATTTCTATATTAATTTTTAGAAAACAGGGATTTTCTCCTAAAAC